>CALVUN010000061.1 GCA_944363595.1 uncultured Bacilli bacterium | reverse complement strand
CCTACTAAAGTTATTATTAGTAATAATAATAAATAATATTTCTTTATAAATTTCATCACTAACTTCCTCCCTATTCTATAAATAGTAAAACATTACCTATATATATTTTCTTACAATATTAATATTACCATATTTTAATATCTTAATCAAGATAATTAACTAAAATAAATTTAATTATAAAAACTTATTTATATATTCCACCGGAGTTTGGCAGTTAAGGATAAAATGAACAAGAAGTTTGCCTTTGTAAAATAAGGCTTTTATTTTGTCAAGTTTTTATCAATTTTATGTTGTATATCTTTGTATATCGTGGTATAATGGTATTGAAGGTAGGGATAATATGTTTTTAAAGCAAAGTAAAAGCCACAACAAAATTTATCTTTCTTTTGTTCAAGGTTACAGAGATGAGTCTGGGAAAACAAAACATAAAACTGTTAAAAAGCTTGGTTATTTAGATGATTTAAAAAAACAATATGATGATCCTATTTCTCATTTTAAACAAATAGCTAAACAGAAATCTAATGAAGAAATTCGCGAATATACTATTAAAAACTTAAATACTAAATTAATTGATAATGAAGATGCTAGAAAAAATCTGGGATATGTCATTTTGAAATATATCTATAATGAATTAAATATTCCTTCTTTTTTAAACAACAAAAATAAAAGTTTAAAAGTCAATTACAACTTAGATAAAATTTTTAGGTTATTAGTTTTCTCTAGAATTTTATATCCTAATAGTAAACTCGCCACCTATAATAATAAAAGCAATTTCTTTGATGATTTTGATTTTTCTTTAGATGACATGTACCGTTCTTTTGATTACTTTTCTTCATACAAAGATGAATTACTAACCTTAATATGGAATAGTACAAAAGATACATATAAACGAGACACATCTATTTCTTATTATGATACTACAAATTATTATTTTGAAATTTCTTATAATGATGAAGATGAATTAAATGACAAAGGTGAAATTGTAAAAAAAGGAAAAAGAAAAAAAGGACCTTCTAAAGAACATCGTAAAACGCCTATTATTCAAATGGGACTTCTTATGGATAAAAATGCAATTCCCATGTATTATGATTTGTTTCCTGGTAATGAATCTGAAAAACTTCAAATGAGACCAACACTAAAGAAAACAAAGGCAAGATTCGGTATTGATAGAACAATTATTGTCGCAGATCGTGGTCAAAACACTTCTGATAATACAGTTTTTATTGCCGGTAAAAACGATGATGTTCATACAAATCATGATGGCTATGTTTATGGCCAAAGTATTATTGGAGCTGACAAAGAATTTAAATCTTGGGCTTTAAAACAAGATGACTTTATTTATGATAAATTATACGACGAACAAGGTAATTTAATAACATATAATGAGATTAAAAAAGATGAAAACGGAAAAATTATTGGACATGAAGAAAAGCCTGTTATTTTCAAACACAAATCTAGAATATATGCCAAAAATATTCAAATAAAAAAAGATGGTAAAAGAAACGTCACATACCAAATTTACCAAAAGCAAATGATTTATTACTCTAAAAAATATGCAGATAGACAAAAGCATTTAAGAGAAGTTGCCATTGAAAAAGCTAAAGATTTAATTAACAATCCTGGAAAGTATACACAAGCCACTTCTTATGGTTGTACCAAATATATTAATAACATACACTTCGATAATGAAACTGGTGAAGTAAAAAAAGGACTTGAATTATCTCTTAAACTCGAGAAAATAAAAGAAGAAGAAAAATTTGATGGTTATTATTCAATTGTTACTAGTGAAAAAAATTTAACAGATAAAGAATTAAGAGATATTTATAAGGGGTTATGGAGAATTGAAGAATCATTTAAAATTACAAAATCAGAATTAGAAACTAGGCCTGTATTTGTATGGACTGATGAGAGTATTGAAACGCATTTTTTATCTTGTTTTATATCTTTATTAATCATACGTTTATTAGAGAAAAAACTGGATTACAAATACTCTAATCATGAGGTAATAGAATCTTTAAGAAATTATAATAGTACTAATATCGAACACGATATATACTTACAAAATTTTAGAAATGATGTTATTAAAGATTTAGAGGAAATTTTTAACATTGATTTATCCAGAAAATACCTCACTTTATCAGAAATTAAAAAAATTTTAAATTTATAAAAATATTTTGGGATATACAACAAGCAAAAAACGAGTTAGCCTTTGTTTTATATAGGCTTACTCGTTTTTACTGCCAAAGTCAAGATATTAATATTACCATATTTTAATATCTTAATCAAGATAATTAACTAAAATAAATTTAATTATAAAAACTTATTTATATATTCCACCATAAATAGTGGGATATTAATAACTTTTCCATCTTTCTTTAAATTATCTAAAGAAAACATAATAGAAATATCATTATCATTCATTGAATTATATTTAGTTAAACTATTATGGTTATGACTAGAAGAAGATTTAACTTCTATAGGAATAATTTTGTTATTCTTTTGAATAACAAAATCTATTTCATATCTATTAAAAATATAATAATTAGGTTCATCATCAAATAAATAAACTAACATATTAAAAATATAATTTTCCGTAAGACTACCCTTAAATTCATTAAACATCTTATTACCCTCTAAAATTATTTTACTATCTAATTTTGCCATTTGTCTTAATAAACCTACATCGTTCATATATATTTTAAAACAACTTAAATCATTATATCCCTTTAAAGGAAATGCCATTTTTTTAACATTATAACATTTATATAATAAATTAGCATCATTTAACCAATTAAGAGCATCCTCATACTCTCTAGCTCTAGCACCAGGTTTAATAACCTGATAAATAAATTTTTTA
Organism: uncultured Bacilli bacterium; assembly: GCA_944363595.1. Lineage (GTDB taxonomy): Bacteria > Bacillota_I > Bacilli_A > RF39 > UBA660 > CALVUN01. Next base: position 15,449 of record CALVUN010000061.1, on the reverse strand, counting down.
TTTTCTTTAGCAAATTGTGAAGGAATACCATTCCATATTAAAGAAATTTTATTTGCCATAATATTAGAAGTATGTTTAGAAAAATCACTCTCATAAGCTTCTAAAATATTTTTTTGAATATAATTAACTTTTTCAATATCTTTTTCATTTACCCAACTATTAACAACTTCAGGCATACCACCAACTATATAGTAAATTTTTAATTTCTCTATTAATTGACTTTCAAACAATTTAGGAATTTCTTCAATAGAAGTAATATTATTCATGTAATAAACTAAATTAGAAGAACCATCGGCGATTAAAAATTCACTAAAAGTCATTGGATATAAATTTAAAAAATTAACTTTACCAACAGGAAATGAAGTCTTAGAAAGTCTAATTCCTAATAAAGATCCTGCACATACAATATGATATTGTGAAGCTTCTTCACAAAAATATTTTAAAGAATTTAAAGCATCGGGACATTCTTGTATTTCATCAAAAAAAATTAAAGTTTTCTCTGGCATAATTTTCTTAGATGAAGCAATAGACAATAAATCAATAATTCTCATAGGATCTTTAGTATTAACAAACAATTCTTTTAAATCATTGTCATGATCAAAATTAAAATAGACCATATCATCATAATTTTCTTTACCAAATTGTTTTAATATATAAGTTTTTCCAACTTGTCTAGCTCCTTTTAAAATAAGTGGCTTCCTCATACTACTATTTTTCCATTCAATTAACTTATTCATAATAAACCTTTGCATATAATCATCGTCGAGTAGACAAATCTCGACTCCTCCTCTCTTTTCATACAGTGAGAGTTTTGTCTCATTACCCCTCACAGAACCGTACGTGCGGTTTTCTCGCATGCTCTAGGAACCTCAGTGGCACTCACACAATATCTCGCATAACGATACTTCCATTGTTGTCTGCTGTAAAAGAAACACTTAGACTACCACTATTTATTGTTAACGAGGCTGAACCACTTCACACTTTCCTATTACGGCTCATATTCTTGTTTACCTACACTTAAATCTAATCTTGAACTGATACACTCCTTCAATGTAATTATATCACATAATTGCATTAAAAAAAACAAAAAATATCACATTTTTGCAACAATTTATTTAAAAAAAATCACATTTTTGTAAAAAATTAAACAAAAATATTAAAATAAATCATCAAATATTTTTCTGATGATTTATTTTAATAAAACTATTAACTCTAATATATTCAATTTCTTCTAACATCTCATCAAATATATCTTCAATAATAATATGATTAGGCATCAATATCATCTCCTAGTAATAAAATACCACAAAAGTTAAATAATTACATTAACTTCGACAAAACATATCAAAATTAGTCACTAATACCTGTATTAACTTTAAATCCATTAGTATATATATCAGGTATTTTACCTTGAATAACTTTAATAGCAATAGGCACTGTTGTACTAACACTGATCTTTTCTGATAAGAAAGGTAAATTAATTCTACTTTCAATAGTAACATTAATTCCCACCTCTAATAGAGCATTATTAATACCATATTCCCTAACATCAGTCTCTATTCCCGTGACTACATCGCCAATTAAATTAAGTCTAAGAGGTATCTTAGGTCCTAAATTAGATAATAAAGAAATACCCATTATACTACCCATAGGTATTTCACAAATAATTCCCTCTTCTAACAAATCCCTATCATATTCATCCAAAGTCTTTTCAGGAAGTTCCAACATATCAATATTACCATCTTCTATAGCTTTTAAATTAATTTGAACTAAATTAGTAATAATAGATAATAATTTATTAATTGTAACAGAATTAAAATCAATTAATTGAATTTCATCATTATCATTTTTAACTACTGTAAATAGTTCATCAGTACTTAAATTATCACTAGCTACTTGTCTTGTAATAGTCTTATTAATAACTAAAGTAGTAAGTTTTTTTGTTTCTGATTCAGCATAACTCATAAGTAATGGCTCTATCTTCTTATCAAAATAAACTAAGAAAAGAAAACTACATATAAAAGCTAAAATAATAACTATAATAATAACTTTACTAAATTTCTTCTTTTTTCTTAACTTAAGTCTTAATCTATTATTATTCATACCTATCACATTAAATTATATGTAAAAAGAAAGTAAATCATTAAATTTACTTTCTATCTATCGACAAAATATTCTTTATACCATACTAAGAAAGAATAAATAGTCCATACTTTCCTACTATTATCTTTCTTACCATCTTTATGATCTTTTAATAACTTAATAATATAATCAACATCAAAAAACTCACTACTACTTTTAAATATATCTTCTATTTTCTTATAAATACTATCTTCTTTTATCCATTCCCTAATAGGTACAGGAAAACCTAATTTCTTTTTCTTAGCAACTTTATCTTCTAAAACACTATTAGCAACTTTCCTAAATACATATTTAGTTTGTCCATCTTTAATCTTATATTTAGTAGGTATACATCTAGCTTTATCAATTAAAATCCTATCCAAATAAGGAACTCTAACTTCTAAAGAATTAGCCATACTCATCTTATCTGCTTTTAAAAGAATATCTCCAATTAACCAAAAATTAAAATCAATATATTGCATCTTAGTAACATCATCATAATTCTTAATCTTATCATAATATGGTTTAGTTAAATCTTTATAAGTTTTACCACTAACTTCAAAATTAACCATCTTTTTAACTTCCTTAGGTTCAAACATAAAAGCATTACCAATATATCTATCTTCTAACTTTCTACTTCTTCTATATAAGAAATTAAAACCAGTATGATGTCTAAAAGGATAAACTAAAATACCAATAAATCTTCTAATAAAATAAGGAATTTTATAATACCAAGATAAAGAATAAGGTTCATGATAAATATTATATCCCCCAAATATTTCATCAGATCCCTCGCCTGATAAAGATACCTTAACATGTTTACTAGCTAAATTAGCAACAAAATATAAAGCAATTGCCGAAGGATCTGCCAAAGGTTCATCCATATAATACTGTATCATAGGAAACTTATCAAAATACTCATTCATACTAATTACTTTACTAATATTCTTAACTTTAATATTTTTAGATAAATCCTTAGCATAATCAATTTCACTATATCTCTTATCTTCAAAACCAACTGTAAAAGTCTTATCAACATCGCTCAAAGCAGCAATTAAAGAAGAATCAACACCACTAGATAAAAAAGATCCAACTTCAACATCACTTATCTTATGAGCTTTAATAGAATCATCAAGTAATTCTCTAATATCTTTTTCAAAATCTTCTAAAGACTTATCATTATCAGGAGTAAACTCTATTTCATAATACTTATCGATCGTAAGTTTATCATTCTTATATCTAAAATAATGACCAGGACGAAGTTTATAAACATTCTTAAAGAAAGTATCTTCCCCTACACTATATTGAAAAGTTAAATATTGCTCTAACATATCCCTATTAAGTTCTTTCTTAAAACTAGGATGTGCTAAAAAGCTCTTAATTTCACTACCAAACATAAAACTATCTTTCATTAAAGCATAGTAAAAAGGTTTAATACCATAAAAATCTCTTGCCCCAAATAATTCTTTATTCTTAATATCATATATAACAAAAGCAAACATTCCCCTTAACATAGGTAATAATCCCTCTTGATATTCTTCATAACCATGTAATAATACTTCAGTATCTGTATTAGTACTAAATACATGACCCTTAGCTTCCAAATCTTCTCTCAAATACTTATAATTATATATTTCCCCATTAAAAAAAACTAACTTATCTTTATTTTCATTATAAATAGGTTGACTACCATTACCAAGATCAATAATAGAAAGTCTTCTAAACCCAATAGCGGCATTAGAAGAAACATAATACCCATCACTATCAGGTCCCCTATGTTTTATTAAATCAGCCATTTTTCTAATAGTTTTATCTTTATCTTTAGTTTTATCAATAAAACCAACAATTCCACACATAAACATACCTCATTTCTAAATAAAATACATAATTAGTATACCACCTATATAAAAAAAATAAAATAACAATTCCCCCTTTTGACAAAAAATTAACAAAAAAAAGATTGATATACAATTAAAAAATTATATATCATCTTCTAAGACTACAATAAATTATTAATTACATATCTTAATAATCTTTCAATATTTTCCATTCTCCATTTTTATTACTACCATTTCTTACTATATAACCTTTATCTTTTAATATTTTAATATTTTTAGCAATATTTACTCTATTTATCTTAATTTTATTAGCAAGTTGTTCTTGAGTAACAAATTTATCATCATTAATAGAAGATAATATTTCTAACTGTGTATTATTTAGTTCTTCTTTATTATCATTATCTTTATTTTCATTATTTTTATTAGATAATGTATTTTCATTAAACATAAAATCAACTTTAATAAAATTAGGAGTAAATTTATAAATATCTTTATCATAATATTTTAAAATTCTTTTAATACCTGTACCTAATTGTTCCACTAAATCTAAATCTTTAAAAACTCTCATAAGTTCTGGATTAACAGGAGAAGAATAACCTGCTAAAAATTCTTCTTTTGTAAAGTCCTCTGGAATACCACCACTTGATGTAATAGAAATATGATCAGAAAATATTTCAAATCTAGGTGGTACTTCTCTTTCCCAACGATTATGGACAATTGCATTAACAATAGCCTCCCTGACAGCAACTTTATCAACCATTTCTAATTCTTTTCTAGAAGAACTTGTAATTTTCATGAAAGTACGATTCACAAGATTAAACTTCTCTATTATACTTTTAGTAGCCTTAATTAATGAACAATACCCATACTCATCACATTCAACCAAATCATAAGAATCTGTACCAGAATAAAAAGCAACTTTCATTGATATATTATTATTATCAGATAATAAATATGCAATATAATTATACCTACCATCATCCATTATTAAATTTAATTGTTGTAAAAAATTATCATTAATTTGAAATCCCTTTTCTTCATAGTATATCTTTAATTGCGAAAAAGATAATTTTTGCGTTGGAGAAACAATATTACTTAAAGAATTTTTAGGTACAAATGCAATTACCTCTTTTTCTAAAGAATCATTTGAAAACATACTTATCATCTCCTCATATACATTATTATACTATATTTTAAAAAAAATAACCCATAACGATACAATAACGATACAATAACGATACAATAAAGACTACAATAAATTATTAATTATAATTATATAAACCACTATCAAATTCTCTTAAAGAATCTAAAAATATATCCATATTTTCTTTTAATTCATAACATAAATCTTTATAATTTTCTTCACTAATATATCCCTTTTCACTCATACATTGATAAAACTTTTTAATACTAGATGCATTTTCCTTAATTGAAGTTTCTGAAGCCCACATACATTTATGTATAAACCAATCATTTAAAAATGAATACACTTCATTAATACCATCTTCCATTTTAACAATATCATAATAATTTAAAAAACTATTCAAATAAAAACTCATATTACCAATATGTTTATTAATCGTCTTAGGTGCTAATTTTTTTTCTTTTAACCAAGCTTCAAATTCTTGTAAAAATTTTTTATTTCTTTTTTTATTATTTCTTAATGCTGCATCATATTTTTCCATATTCTTACCTTCCTTTCATATATAATAATTATCTTTTCAATTTCTTAACATAACTCATAGCTTTATTAGATAGATCATCGATAGTACCATCATTACTAATAACATCATCGTATTCATATTCATATACTCTAGCATCAGAGCCATTTGAAGTAATAACTTCCACCCTATTACTAGTAATAAGTAAAGTTAAAGCACCAACCCTATCAACTACTTTTTTAATTTCTTCTGGTTCTCTAATATGAACAAACATAATATCATTTTCACTTTTCATAAATTCTCTATATTTACTATCAACATAATTAATTGGTCCATCATTAAACCTAATACTAATTCTCTTTAAATCCGATAATGCCTTTCTACTAGCTTCACTTTTTTCTCCATTCCAACCTGTCTTATATAAAAGTTCTTTAAAAGGATCGATCGAACTAACATTAATAACCTTAACTAAATTACCAACTAAATTAACAAAAGTATCTTTACCAACACCACCACTGCCATTTATAACAATAACTTTTTTATCCATGATAATCACTCTTTTTCAATGTTTTAACTTTACCACAACTTTCTCTACCTTCAAAACATTTACCCATAATTTCACAAGTAGGACCCAAAATAGAACTATAAACTTTACTTACCTTTTTAACTTCATTTTTCATCTGTAAAGCATTACTTCTAATTTCCCATTGAGCTTTCTCACAAAGACGAAGTCTAAGCATATGTACAAGACTTGCACCATCAATATTACTATTAACATTAACTAAATTACCTGAAAGTAAGAAATATATAAGATCTTCATCTCTTATTCCCATCTTCTTAAACTTATCATACATATCCATATTTTGTTCAAATACCTGAATAAACATTTTTCTTAAATTCTTATCTTCATCAATATAAGGTGGTATCTTATATTGACTAACATCAGTTAAAGTAGTAAATTCAGGAATAACAGGATCGTGAGTTCTATGCCTTGTAAAATGTGTAAGAACTGCTAGTGAAAAAGGAAGTTCAAATCTAAAATTAACACTTTTTAAAATATTATTATCTAAATTATTAAAAGAAGTACTATATAACTTTCTAATTAAATCATATCTAACTTTATTCTTCTTAATATAACAATCATAAATATAATTAGCATAATCACTACTACATCCTAATTTTTTCATAATTAAACAATTAAATATAACTTCATCAATTCTATCCGTATGATTAAGAAGTTTAACTCTATTAACGACCTTATAACCTCTTCTAGAATCAATATTATCAAGTAACATATCCTTAATATCATCCTGTAAATTAATATCTATACTATCAACTTTCTTATCATAATAACTAGGTAAAATATCCCTAAACTTTTCTCCTAATTCCTTAAGCTCACTTATTTTACTTAATCTTGTTTTTGTTAATTTAACAACCAAATCTTTAAGAACATGACTATCACATCCCATAATTATATTACTATTAAATGAATATGGATTAACAAATCTAGCATCTTCTAAAGAAGTACCCATATCAAGTAATTTACCATAACTATCAAATAAATAATCCATATGTTCACTATACATATTTCTTAACATATCATTATTCTTAAGTAATATACCATCATCATCATGAAAATTAGGAACATAATAACCAGCATCCTTAAAATTAACATTTCTTCTTGATTTAATTGTAAAAGAAGCAATTCTCTCTTCGATCAAAGTCTGTTCCACAATCGCTGAAACATCTTTTAAAGCAATAACAAAATAATCATGATCACATATAGATTCATGTCCCAACTTAATAATATTATTAATAAGTTTAACATTCTTATCATTTTCATCATGAGCTAAAAAACATTCCATAACATTTCCCTTAAATCTAGATAAATTACCCGCGGTTGCTACTACTCTAGCTCTATCTTCTTCACTAATATTATTTAAAACTTTAACTTCCATATATTAACCTTCTTCCTTATATATAGAAAATAACATAAATAATCATTTAAAACAACCATATTGACAATATTTTGACACATCAATTTTTGTATGATATACTATTTCCCATGAAAGAAGTGTTATCATGCAAATATTTTTAACTTATTTTTTATTATTTATCATATATTCCTTTCTAGGATGGTTAACAGAAAGTATTTTTTGTGCCTTTATCGATAAAAAATTCATAAACCGTGGTTTCCTAATTGGACCATATTGTCCTATCTATGGTGTAGGAGCAATTATCATGACCCTATATCTTACTCAATATAAAGATAATGCCATAACCATCTTCTTATTAGCCTCAATTCTATGTAGTATCCTAGAATATATAACAAGCTATATTATGGAAAAAATATTTAAAACAAGATGGTGGGACTATAGTAATCATAAATTCAATCTAAATGGTAGAATATGCCTAAGTAATACCCTAAGTTTTGGTTTATTAAGTTTAGTAGTAATCTATATAACTAATCCCATCTTATTTAATTTAATCAATATAATACCCAAATTACCAATGCTAATTATAAGTATCATTATCTTTCTAATCTTTATTACAGATATCTCCCTATCCTTTAATATCATCTATAAAATAAAGAAAACCGCCGACTCAATCAAAACCATACGTAAAGATAATACTGAAGAAATAAGCAAAAAAGTAAGAAAAATACTAAATACTAAGATCTTTCAAAGACGTATTATTAATGCTTTCCCTAAATTTAAAATATTACCAAGAAGAAAAAAATAAACTTAACTCCGGATTTTTGCGTATTTATGCATTTTCCCGGAGTTAAATTTATTTATCAATAATCCAAACTATTATCATCAAGTAAAAAACTAAATATTCCCATAATAGTAATACCATTATCATCTTTTCTAGGTTTAATATCATCCTTAACTATAATTATCTTTTTAAAAGAATCATTTATATTAATTAACGATTTCTTCTCTTGTAAACTTTTCTGTTCAGTATCCAAATTTAATGCTAACTGAATATAATATTTATTATCTCCTTGTGTAACAACAAAATTAACTTCATAATTTTTTCTAATTGTATTACCATTTTTATTTTTCTCATTATTTGTAACAATACCAATATCAACATTATATCCTCTTATTCTTAATTCATTATAAATAATATTTTCCATTATATGATTTTCTTCATTTTGTCTAAAATTAAGTCTTGCATTACGAAGACCAATATCTTCAAAATAATATTTATAAGGTGAATTAATATAATTTTTTCCCTTAATATCATATCTTCTTGCCTTATTAATAAGAAAAGAATCCTGAAAATATTCAATATATTTACTGATTGTTTTATCACTTAATATCTTATTTTTTTTACTTTTAAAAGTATTTGATAGCTTAGTTGGATTAGTAAAAGAACCAATAGAAGAAGATAATATATCCAAAAGCTCATCCAATTCATCTTTATTTTTAATCTTTTTATGTCGCTCTAATATATCAGAAATATATACACTTTCAAAAAGTGATTTTAAATAATCCTCTTTTCTTTTTTTAGTATTACATGACAAAATAAAAGGCATACCACCATAATTATAATAATCATCCCACGCTTGATAAACAGACCCATCATAAACTGAATAATATTCCCTAAAACTTAAAGGAAAAACATGAACTTCATCACCTCTTCCTCTAAATTCAGTAATCACATCAGTAGATAAAAACCTAGAATTACTACCAGTTACATATATATCTGCATTTCTTATATGCATTAAACTATTTAAAACATCCTCGAATTCATCCATTAATTGTACTTCATCTATCAAAATATAATATAAATTATCATCGACAATTTTATCCTTAATATATTTTAACATATTATCAGGATTTCTTAATTCCTTATAAGTTCTATCATCTAATGCAATATCTATAATATGATCCTTTTTAACACCCTTATTAATTAAATATTTATAAAATAAATTAAATAACAAATATGTCTTACCCGCTCTTCTTAATCCAGTAATTATCTTAATTAATCCATTTTTTTCTCTAGATATTAATTCACTTAAATAATAATCTCTTTTAACTTCCATTTTACCACCTCTTACATTAATTATAATAAAAAATAATATTAAAATCAATACTTAACTCCGGATTTTTGCATATTTATGCATTTTCCCGGAGTTAAGTCTATTTATCAAATATAATACCAACCAAAATTCCTATAAATAAAATAACCATACACAAAATAAATTCATATATACCATTAATAAAACTAATTGAACGACTAAATAAAATAATCATACTACCAATCACTAATCCAAGTATCAAAGAATAAGTCTTTTTCTTATACTTTGTAAATAAATAATTCATAATATAACTAACTATAATTAAACCAATTAACATTCCCATTCCATAATAAGTAAGAATAAACAAATTAACACTACTAAAAGCATTCATAATAATATAATAACTACCAAATAACATAAGTAAAGCAGTAGAACTAAGTCCTGGTATAATAGTACCAAAAGCATCGATCAAACCAGATAATATAAAGATAACTAAATCAAAATAATTATTTTTTATAACATAACTATTACTATCACTAAAAATATTTAAAAATAAAACAAATAACAAAGAAAAACCAAATATCAAATAACCACTTTTTTTATGACAACAATTCTTATATATATTAGGTATACCTCCCATAATTAAACCAATAAATAAAAACATCGTTGGACCATAAAAATTATCAAGTAAAAACAAGACTATCTTACTACCAATAATAAAAGAAATAATAACTCCTATACTTAAAGGAAACAAAAATCTAGTATTTTCTTTAACATCATTAAAAAAACAAGTAATAGCCTTAATACTCTTATCATAAACCCCTAAACTAATAGCAAGTACTGCCCCACTTACACCTGGTATAATCTTAGCAATACCGATAAGAAACCCCTTTATAACTAACATATATATCACCATTATAATATATGAAAAAAAAGAAGACTTTTATTCTTCTTTTAATAACCAATCAATAACATTAATTTTTGTAATACCATCATAATCAGCTTCTAAATCCATATCCAAAGTCAATAATATCTTAGGATAATAATCTAAAGTCTTTTGTAAAGATCTTAATTCTCTTTCCAAAACACTATCATCTCTAACTGATAAAGCAACCTGATAATACTTTAAACCATTAACATTTTCTGCAACAAAATCAACTTCTAACCCATCAACTTTACCAACATAAACCCTATATCCTCTTCTAATAAGTTCAAGATAAACTATATTTTCTAATATATGTTCCATATCACTATCAGCTTTTTTTCCTAAAAGAAACCTTCTCAAACCAGAATCAACAGCATAAAATTTATAATCCCTAGCTAATAAATTCTTACCCTTAACATCAAGTCTTTTAACTTTATATATCAAAAAACTTTCCAAAAAAGAATTAATATAGTTTTCAACAGTATGATTACTTACTGAAATACCTTTACTAGTTAAAGTATCACTTATTTTCTTTATTGATATAGGACTTCCTATACTATCAAATATAAATTTCAAAATACTTTCAAGTAATAATTTATCAGATACATTACATCTAGCCATAATATCCTTATAAATTATTGTCGAAAAAACACCATCCAAATACCTATCAATACCATTAGAATTAGTTTTTAATATATCAATATAACCAGGCATACCACCATTTTTCATATAATCCAAAAACAATTGATAATAATTACCACTATCAAAAGCACTTACATATTCCTTAAAAGATAAAGGTAACATCTTTATTTCTATATATCTACCAGAAAGTAATGTAGCAAGTTCCCCTGATAACAAATAAGCATTAGAACCCGTTATATATACATCAACATTCTTCTTAATATACAAACTATCTACTGCTTTTTGAAATTCAGGTATATTCTGTACTTCATCTAAAAAAACATAATATTGTTTATTAGTATCAATCTTACTATTAATATAATTATATAAATCTCTATAACCATCAAAATTATAATCAGCATCCTCTAAATTAATTTTAATTATCTGTTCATCCACAATATTAATCTCTTTTAAATATTCAATAAATAATTCAAATAAAGTAGATTTTCCACATCTTCTTATCCCAGTAACTACTTTAATTACATCCTTATCTTTCCATCTTTTAAGTTCTTCAAGATATTCAGTTCTCTCTATCATAACATCACCTCTTTATATAAGTATATATTATTTATTTTAAATAGTCAAGATTTGGAATATTTTTTCCATATATATACATTTTAATAAAGTTTTGGAATATATATCACCATTATAATATATGAAAAAAAAGAAGATTAATTATTTCTCTTCTTAATTTTCATCTTTTTTTTATCTATAATAATAAATAAATCACTCATATCAATATTATCAATAATATAAGAATTAATCTTCTTACCTACTTCCATATAAATATCCCTACTAATACTAGTAACACCAATATCATTAATAGTAAAATAATAACTATCCATAATACCCATATTAGCTAAATATTTATTAATATCAATAATAATATCATTATTCTTACTAACAAAATAAACATACTTACTCATATAAACCCCCATATATAAATTACTTATATACTCTAACTTTATTAGGTAACTTCTTTTCAATAACCTTACCATCCCTATCTAAAGAGAAAATATTATTAAAAGGTCCATTACCAAATAAACCAATAAATTCATTAGCCCTCTTTTGCATAAGATCATAATCCCTATTTAATACTGTCACTAAAAATTCATTACTCTGTTCTAAGAATATATATCTAAGATTATAACCCATAAAAGATTCAAGAGCTAAATAATAATTCTTAACCTTATTAGGTAAATCAATTCTATATTGCCAACTATAATTACTATTAGGATTACTAACTTGCATATATAAAAGAGGCACTTCATCAAAAGAATGTTCATAACCATAATAATCTACCCATTGAGCTCTATCATCTAAGTGATTATTAAAAACATATCTTCTAACCCCTTTTAATACTTCTGCATACTTATGTCTCTCTACCATAAGTGATGGTCTACTACAAATAGAGACAATCCCAATATCACTATCATTAATCCCCATTTCTTTAGTTAAATACGCATTAATTTCTCTTAGTGTATCAAACTTCTTTTCTTCTTTAATTTGTAAAAATCTCTTATAATTCTTATTATCCATTTTTTTACTCCTTCCTTATAGATATAAAATATTATAACACTAATTAAAATAAATACAACAAATTATTTCTTTTTCTTACTTAAATTTTCTAATACATATTCCCCAATACTAGGCATCGAAAGTAATAAAAAGTAATAACGGTTCATATACATAACAATTTCAGATATATCACCTCGTCTATAAATATTAGGTATATCAGTATCTATTTCAATAGAATCATCAAATAATTTTACAAAATTAGCATTACACTTATCAATTCTCTTTAAATACTCTTTAGCTTTAACATCATCACCAAGTTTATAATATAAAGAAAATAAAGGAATTAACGTCTCTAAATTCTCTTCAGGATACTTATCATATAACTTTAACATCTCATCTTTTTCTTCTAAAACAGCATATATAGCCATTAATAAATATCTAACACCCATATTATCATGTTCATTTAATCTTAATACTTCTTTACATACATCCATTGCTAGACGCATTTTACCCTCTTCAAGTAAATATTCAGCCTTAAATACGAGTCCCCTTATATAAGGTCTAGTCTCAAAAATACCATAAAAACGCCCTATATTATCCTTATCAAAATAATTTTCTTTCATTAATCTATTCTTTTCAAATTCAAGTCCCTCATCAAGTAACTTCATTCTCTTACGACAATTATCTTCTAAGTCAGTTTGAAATAAAATAGCATCAAAACATTCATTAGATTTCTTATAAGCTTGTTTAGCCAATCTAATAGCCTCTTTTTCACTTTTAGCTTCTTTTGCTTTATCTAAAATTTCATAAGCATCATCAAGTGGTGTATTCTCATATTCAATTTCCCCATTGTTATATTTAGTAATAAATTCCTGTAACTTCTCATTAGCGTCATCGATATCACTAACACCCTTTAAAAATTCTTGTAACATATTATTAAATTTATTATTCATATTTTTACTTCTCCTTCCATAATAAAATTAATTAATATATTATAAGTAATAACCATCAAGTACTAACATAATAACATTTAATTATATAAAAGTAAATAAATAATTAAAAAAACTAAGTATAAATAACCTACTTAGTACTATTAACCATCATTTTCCAAAAATTATTACCCTTAACACTATATGCCCATATATAAGTAATCATAACCAGTAAAGAACCCATAATTGCACATATCATATCTTTCATTGTATCATCGACACCCGTCGTTAAAACCTTTTGCGTATCAGTACCCATAACATTATCGATCGTAAATTCAACACATTCCCACATTAAAGCAATCATAAAAGAAAACATCATAGCAAATAAACAACTAAATAAAATCTTTTTATCATCATGTTCTCTTAACCATACTAAGAAAAAAATACCCATAACAAAAGTAAATATACCAGATAAAAAATGCGTAAAAGAATCATACCAACTAATAATACTAAAAAATCCCATAATACTACCAAGTAACATCGTTAAAATAATAAATACAATATATACAAGTTCTAACCCATTACTGATCTTTATTTTAAATAACTTTCTAGCTATCTTAGGAACAAGTAAAATAGGTATAATAACAATACATAGAAGTATTCTATCAATACCATAATAATTATCTAAAAATAAAAATAAATAAGTACTAATAATAGTCAATATAATTAATATATTATTAAGTTTATTCATATACCCTCCCATTATAAATGATAACACTTAATTGCTTTACTATATTCTTTATTAACTACATAAGAAAAATTAGGTCCAAAATCAATAGGATAACCATATAATAATCCATCATATATTAAATGACCCTTAAAAGGCATAATAGAAGTTTCTACAAAAGATGGAATATTAGTATAAGAAAAAGTTTCATCTATATTACTAGTAATACCCTTAATCATATAAGCTTTATCTAAATACATAAGAATAGTATATTCTTTAGTAAATCCCACGATTATAAAATTATTTCTAAATCCCTTTTTAAATTCAACAATAATATCAAGTTCATCTTTACTAAACGAATAAGGATTATCACTACAAAATTCATCAATAATAGTATCTTTACATTTCCAAAACTTATCAACAAATTCAGTAAGATCAGAAGGATTAATCTTTTTCTTCTTAACAACATTATAACTAGGTCTAATCTCATATTTTTCATTAGTATATTGAAGTAAACCAAAATATAACTTATAAAATAAATCAGCATCTTTCTTACTCAAATGAGCATTTTCTTGCTTAACACTTACCATATACACACATCCTCTTCTTATTAATATTAAACCATATATATAAAAATATATCAATAAAAATATAAATATTTACAGTAAATTTACTTATCCACAGCCTACCTAGAGAAGTACTACGTACTTCCCTAGGATAAAAAATAGAAGACTTACGCCTTCTAAATTTTTTGTAAATGTCAATATTAAATGTCATAAAAATGTTATTATTAAAATGTCACAATTTTTAGATTAATGAGTATATTTTTATAACTCATTTTTTTATTCCAATTTCCTTTTTGACAATCAGAAATATTTTTAATTTTTTATAGTCGTTTAACTGATTATTATTTTAAAAAAATGAAAATAATAATCATTAAACTCCATTAATGTAAAAAATATTTCTTTACTTGTTAAAAGTTTTCTCGGCATAAAATCACTCGTTATATTCATTTGTTC
>CALVUN010000060.1 GCA_944363595.1 uncultured Bacilli bacterium | reverse complement strand
ACCTAGATATAAATCATCACCTCCTATAATAATTGGTAATTTAGGAAAACGTTTTTTTTATTTTTTGGAGTAATCTATAAGATGCTTTTAATTCACAATCTTGTTTATCAAATTTTCTATAAGTATTACCATCTTTATCAGTATAGGTTTCATTTTCTACAAATTCAGTGGCAAGTGAAAAAGTCATATTACCATGAACTAACTTAGCTTCAAGAGCATAGTAAGAATATAGAGTATATTCATTTTCTTCACCTTTATTATATACTTTAGTAATTGCTTGTTCTCCTAGATTAACATGTGTTGAATATAAACTAGTGCCATCAATTACAACATGAAATAGTCCATTAAATCTATATTTATCTAACATTTTAGATCTAATTAAAGTCTTAATAATATTTGTTTGTATCTTTTCTAGTTCTTCAAATTCAATTTTAGAAATAATATTAATAAGTGTATCTTTGTGTGGTTATTTCAGTATAATTAGTTTTTAAAATATTATTAATATTATTAATAACAATATCAGAATTAAAGTCTCTTCCTATCTTATTCATAGATTGATAAGAAGAACAGAAAGCTAGTATCTGAGTTAACAAACATATTTTTAAATCATAAGTAACATAAGATTGATGTCTATTATCAGTTAAATTATCAATCCAATCATTTAGTTTAGGGAAGTATTGTTTAATTATAATTAATAACTCTTCTAATGGATTAACTGTATTTTTTCTTTCACGTCTCATTTTTCTAGTAACTCTTTGTTTTATATATTACAACCACCTTTATTGTAATAATTATATCAAAAAAAGATTGCGAAAAAATTTATTCTATTTTACTGAATTATAACAAACATATTTGACAATTACACTGAAAAATATTACAATTTCAGTGTAATTGTCATTGAAAGGGAGAAAAATATGGATAATAATATAGAAAAAAAATATAAAATTGATTCAGATATTGTTAAAAATTATGTTGATGCAATTAATTCTATAACTGAACCTATGAGTCAAATTAAAGCACAAATAAAAGATTTGTCTGAGCCACTTAAACAATTTAGTAATACAATTAATGAAACAATGAAACCTGTAAAAGAAGCCACAAATCAAGTGTCTAAAACACTGCAACCTATTTATAATAGTATAAATCAAATGCGGGAAGAAATTAAAAAACTATCGATTACATATCCAAACGAACAATCAAAAATATTGACAAATTCAATTAAACAAATAATGGAAGAAAATAATGGGATAGTTTCTTCGAGAATGATTGAACCACTTGAGATAAGTAGACAATATCTTTCCATACTTGAAAGTAACAATGAAATTGAGAAATATATCAATCGCCAAATGTTTTTGAAGATAGTTTTTATTCATTTCAAGCAAAGTATAAAAAAGCGATATTCTCACATATGAATGCACTTTATTTCTATGGTATGACAGAGGAATTTCCTTATAATTATACTGTTACCGTTCCTCAAAGTTATCATGTGGATACTGTAAATGAAAAGTGTAATGTGTTCTATGTTTCTGATGATATGGTAGAACTAGGAATGTGTGAGGTTGAAACTCCAAATGGAAATAAAGTTAGAGCATACGACCTTGAAAGAAGTATTTGTGATATTATTAGATCTAAAAATAGAATGGATTTAGAACAAGTTAAGAAAGTAATTAGACAATATATGAAACTTGAAGATAAAGATATTAGTAAACTTTCGGAATATTCTAAAAAAATGGGAATAAACAAACAGGTAATGGAAATGGTAGGGATGTTTAATGATTAAATCAATACAAGTAGTAAAAGATAAATTAAAAGTTATAGCTAAAGAAAAGAATATGGAATTTAATTCTGTTATGAGATTTTATATGTATGATAGATTTGTTGAACGTTTATCTAAAAGCGAATATAAGAATAATTTTTATTTTAAAAGGTGGTTTTTATTTAAGCACATTATTTGGAATTGATAACAGAAGTACAATGGATATTGATACTGTATTATTATTAAGAATTCTGCAATGGTTGCTTTAGAAAAAATGCAAGATGCTTTTGAAGGCGAAGCTGAAAGATTAAATCTTACAACAGCAAGATGATGTTGTACAAATGATTAAAGAATTTAGAAAAGATAAAATTAGGTAATATTTATATGAGAGATGAAAATGATTATATTACACACCACTAACAAGAGATAAAGTTTTTTTATGATGTTATTGTGGATGTTTTTGAAATTATGAGTGTTACGCAATTTTTAGAAAAATATTAAATAATAGAATAGTAATTTTACTATTCTATTATTTGTTTATGGATATAGACATTTTTATTATATGATATTTCTTTGACAAAGGAAGATATTTTGGATTTAGGACAGACAATATATACTTTGTTTTTAGTTCTTGTTAGTGCTACATAGAATAATCTTCTTTCTTCTGGATACATAATATTTTCATCAATACTTGGTTTAATTAGTTTAATTAGGGGCTCATCTTCTATTTTAGAGGGAAAGCCATATTTATCATCAATGGCATTTATTAATACTACTTCATCATAACCTAAACCTTTTGAGGCATGAATGGTTAGAAAGTCTATTTTGATATTAGGATCTTTATTCCAAATTATTCTTTCTTTATTTTTTTTAGTAAAATATTTATCTAAAGTTATGGAATCTATATCTTTATTATATCTTCCTAAGAAGAGGACTTTTTCTTTATTGTTTATTTTAGTCATTATATAGTCAATAGTTTTTGCTTTGTGGGTATTAGTATAAAAGGGATCACTATCATCATATAAATATATTTCTACTGGTTTTAATAGGTGTTTATTTGATTTTAATGTTTTTTCTATTTGGTGTTTATTTTTATTGATAAAGTCTTTAGCTATATCTAATAATTCTTGTGAATTACGATAGGTATTTTCAATAGGTATTTTTTTGGCATTTTGCATATATTGTTTGAAGTTAGTAAATAGATCTACTCTGGAACCAGAGAAGGCAAATATTGATTGATAATCATCTCCTACAGCAAATATTTTGGCATTAAATAGTTTAGCTATTTTATTAGTTAGATTATATCTTTGAATAGATATATCTTGATATTCATCTATTATTATATATTTATAGTTTACTCCTAGATCTTTTTCTTTAACTTTATCTATGACTTGATATGATATATTTATCATATCATCAAAATCAATTAGATGATTTGTTCTTAGATATTTTTGATAGTAATCATAGAAATCTAATATTACATCTATTTGGGCTTGTAATAATTCATTTTGATTATTTTTTATATTTAATAAATATTCTTTATCATAATTACTTGATTTAAAGTATGATATAAAGGGAATAAGTAATTTTTCGATAAAATCATAGAAATAAATATTTTCACTGGTATTTTTTAACATTTCATATATTTCTTCATTACTAGTTCTACTTAGAGTATATCCTCTTTTGATTAGTTCATTTTTTAAATAATTCATTTTTTCATAATACTTCATATTAGAAGTAGTTATAATAAATAAATCTTTATTTTTTTCTTTTTTATGAAAATCATATTTTAGTTTTAAAGTATTTAGATAATTATCTAATTCTTTTTCAGTAAAAGAAGTATTATTATTATTTTTATCAATACCAAAGTTTTCTATATAATTAAATAATTCTTCTTGATATATATAGAAATCTGGTTTTAAAATATGATTATTTACTTTACTATCATATATTTTTTCATATTCATAATTTATATTATTAAGATATAAGAAATTAGCTATATCTACTTCTTCTTTAGATTTGACATATTCTCCTTTTATTGTTTTTAAGTAATTTCTTCTTTTTTTAATAGTATTTTTTAAGTAATTAATTAGATCTTTATTATTAGTAGTATATTTTCTTTTATATAAATAATCATGATATTCTTTAAAAGTTTTAAAGTTTTTATAATCTTCGTTAATTTTTAATCTATTTTTAAAAGCATAGTAGAATTTATCAAATTTTTCTTTATTAGTAAATAGTTCTTTTTTTATATAGTTAGTAAATATTTTATATTTATGAGCATCACTTACGATATCTAATTTTTCACTTGATATACTTCTTAGTATTTTCATACCTAATTTATGAAAGGTATAAACATCTACATCTGTATAACCAAAGTTTTTATGGATTCTTTCTTTGATTTCATCACAGGCTTTATTAGTAAATGATATTACTAATATATCACTTTGTTTGTAGTTACATTTATCTATTAAATATTTAACTTTAGCAGCCATAGTAGTGGTTTTACCTGAACCTGCTCCAGCGATTACTAATAAATTATCTTCATCACAGATAATAGCTTTTTTTTGATCTAAATCTAATTTGATATCTTTAAACATATTATTAAAATATTCATCATATATTTTTAATTTATGATTTAAGTATTGGTTATTATGTTTTTTTATTATTTTATCTTTATCTATGATTATTTCTTTTAAGAAATGATAATAGGGGTTAGTATGATGAATATATTGATATAGATATTTATATTTATTTAAGAATATAGTATACATTTTATCTGTTATATAAATATCTTTAGATATAAATTTTTTATATTTTTCAATATATTTAGTTAGTTCTTCATCTATATTATTCATTAAATCACCTTCTTTTTAATTCAATATTAGGATAATTATAATCTCTTAGTAATTCTTTTCCTTTTAAGAAATTATTTATATAAGTATTACCACTTTCTAAGTTTATTTTAGTATCTTTTTTTATATTAGTTTTAGTTAGTAAGAAACTATTACCATATAAATAAGCACTTCTACTTGTTAGTTTTAAATAACCTTTTTGGAGTAATTCTAAAGTTAGATCTTTATCTATATTTTTAGCATAGTAGAAAGGGGATTTTGATTTTATTCTTAGATTATTTATATAATAGTCATAATATTCATTATCTAGATATAAGAACTGAATAAAAGTGGGATCTATAATATACATATCATTATTATAATCTTTAAATGATATAACTATAAAACTATGACCTACAATATCTTTACTTATACATTTATTAGTTATATTAGCATAATAAGTTATATTTAATTTATCTAAGTATCTTCCTATTAAACCTTGAACTGTATCACATTTATTTATATAAGTATCATCTTTTATAATATTATTTATATTACTTATTATATTATCTAAGAATATAGTAACTTCTTCATCTGTTAAATTTTCTTTATTAATTATTTTATCTTCGATCTTAGCTATATTATTAGTCATATTTTTATCTCCTTTATTTTAAGTATATCATATTTTGTTTAAAAATTCTTGATAAATGTAATTTATTATGGTATTATGTTAATAGTAAAGATATGGAGGTAACCATATATGAAAGATAAAAGAATGGTAATAGTTACTTTAGTTTTGGGGATAGTTTTAGTTATTGCATTAGTTACAGCTTCTTCTTATGCTTTATTTTATAGTGAAAGTGATTTTGGAAATGAAGAAGCTTATACTACTGGTATATTAGATATAGAATTAGTAGAGGAAGAGGGGTATAATACTTCACTTAGTTTAAGTAATATTTTACCTATGAGTGATGAAGATGGTAAGAATAGTACTCCTTTTAAACTTAAATTAAGAAATAATGGTAATTTAGCTTATACTTTTGATTTAAAAGTTATCGATAATACTACTTCAAATAAGTTAAATACTGACTATTTAAAAATAATGGTAGATAGTGATAGCCCTGTTAGTTATAGTGATTTAACTGATAATGTTATTAAAAGTGGTATTACTTTGAATCCTAATCAAGATATTGTTGTTGAAGTTAGAATATGGTTAGATTTGAGTACCCCAAATAGTGAGATAGGCAAGAGTTTTGTTGGTAAAATTAATATAAGTGGGGTGGGAGAAGA
>CALVUN010000059.1 GCA_944363595.1 uncultured Bacilli bacterium | reverse complement strand
CTACTCCTTGACTATCTGTATAATATCCTGTTCTAACTCCTATTTCTACTGTTATATCAGTATCACTAGTATTCTTTATTACCATAGGTACTGTTTTACTAGTATTACTATCTAATGTCCCTTTAGCAAGCATTGTAAGATCATCTGATACTTGTGCTATTATTACTCCACTAGGTAAACTAGTAGGACTAATCATTTTATAATACATTCCATATGATATAGTACCACTCATATCATTTTCTACTAAAGCATTAAACCTAAGTTTAGATCCAGCACTTACTTTAAGTTCTTGTGTACCATTAATTTTAAATTTATATGTCATACTTGTATCTATATTTACCATATTAGTTTCTACACTAGATGTAAACATAGCATAAGTTCCATATACTGATACACCAATTAATGATATTATTAGTAATATTAATAAGTAATATTTTTTTAGATATTTCATTCTTAACTTCCTTTCCATAATAAAAAACTACAAAGAAACAAGCTTAGTTATATACTAAACTTAAATCTTTGTAGTTTTATTCTATTAATATATTAAAGGTAGTTAATCTATCCCCCCCCCCCCTGGTATCATTGTAGTTAACTTATTATAATATACTTTATCCATGGGAAGAGCACCTACCTTTCTATATCTTATGTATTAATATTACCATATTTTTATTTTAACATCAAGTATATTTTTTAATTTTAGTCTTTAATTTTTTTGTGAATAAATATTGATATTATTGAACCCATACCTAATAATATTGTTAAGAAGACAAATATTCCTCCTATATATGGTAGTTGACATAGTATATAAACTATTGTTGTTCCCATTACTCCTATTATGTATTTTCTTTTCTTTGTTTTGATAAATTTATTCCAGATGATATTTCCTATTATATAACCTGTTGGTATGATTGATATTAGTAATAATATAGTATATATTGCTAGAATTAATAGTCCTAATGGCATACCAAATATTGTTAGACATAGTATTATGGCTATTATTGGTAATACTATTAGTGATACTAAGCCAAATCCCATATGTTTTACTATTTCTTTTTTGTCTTTGTTTATTTTATTGAATAGCTGTGGAATGATATAGAATAATGCTGTAAATATGATTAGTAATGATATTAGTATTTGGGCATTTGAATATATTTTTTCTATTATACTTGGTTCTATTCCTAATTCGCTTTTAAAGGTATTTACTATACCTAGATTGGCTATTTGACTTATATTAGTGTTTGCTTCTTCATTATAAGATAATTCTGATGATATCATGACGTTATCTTCTATTTCTATGTTTTTAGCGGTTAGTTTTACTTTACCTCCGAATTGGGCATTATTTATTTTTATAGTGTTGGCATTGATTGTTACATTTCTGGCAAAATCACCTTCTATATTTACTGTATTGGCATATATTATTAAATCTCTTGTTATTTTGCTATTGGCATTTATATTTACTGTATTTGCAAACATAAAGGCATCTTTAGCACTTCCTGTAAAGGAAATGTTGTTAGCTAGTATTAGGGCATATTCACTTTTGGCATTATAAGTTAAATTATTTGCCCCGATTAAACTTGCTCCATCTATATTTGATGATATTATGACATCATTTCCTCCAACTAAGCTACTTCCATTTATGTTATAATCAATAACTAAGTTATTACCTAAAGAGGTATTAAATTTGTTTATTTCATCAGCATTTACTTTAGTTGGTATTGTTATTATTATTAATAATATTAGTGAATATATGATTTTCTTAATCATTTTTTTCACTTCCTTTCATAACTATTTCATATAATTTTTTTAGTTCTTGCCCTATTTTTTTTAGATCTCTTTCTTCTGCTACTTTTTTGGCTTCTTTGGTTAAGTCTTTTAGTTTTCCTTCTAATATTAGGGGTATTTTTTCTTTGAATTCGGCTAGATCTTTGGCTTTATAGACATTTTTTCCATCTTCTAACCATCCTTCAAAGACTCCTATATCTCTTATTAATGCTTTTGTTTCACAAGCACAAGCTTCGATAATAGGTATTCCTTCTGTCTCTTCTAAAGTTGGAAATAGGTATAAATCACATCCTGACATAGCGGCTTTTATCATATCTGGTTCGACATAGCCTGCGAATGTTAAGTTTGGTAGTTTGGTGTTTACTGCTTTTTTTACTGGTTTAGTCGCAGCACTTAATGGGCTATAGCCAAACCAAATGAATTTGTATTGGGGTAATTGTTTAGCTAATTCAACGAAATCTACGATACCTTTTCTTTCTATATATAACCCTATTCCTATAATTACTTTTTCATTATCTTTAATATTGTATGTTTCTCTAAATTTTTGTCCGGCTTTTTTGTCTTTTTTGAAAAATTTTGTTTCTATACCATTGGATAAAGCATATATGGGTTTACCTATTCCATAGGTATCTAGTAGTTTTTTGGAATATGGTGTTGGTGTTATAATGATATCACCTAAACGGTAACATTTTATGAGCCATTTTTTAAATAATGGCGCTACTTGTTTTGATAAGATAAAACTATTACGGAAATCTTCTTCAGTTGAATGGGCATGATAGACGATTTTTTTGCCTTGTTTTTTGGCTTTTTTGGCAAATAGATATGATTTAGGGAAATAGGTATTTATATGCAAGATATCATAATCATCTTGGGGATTGGTCGTATAGTCTACTTTAGCATATTCTAATGCTTTCATTTGATGTTTTATGGCTTTTCCTAAGCCTGATTTTCCTACTAATTTTTCATTTTCGGTATATAGTAATACTTTCATTTAATTTTTCTCCTTTATTTCTATAAATTTATTATTTATATCTTTTTTGAAGTATTTATATGTTGCTATTATTATGATGGCAATAGGCATTGATATGACTATTCCCCAGAAACCTCCTAGTATTCCTCCCGCAAATACGGCAAAAATATTTACTAATGGGTGTATTTTATTGCTTTTACCATATATACGGGGAGATATTATGTATCCATCTATTTGAGGACATACTAGACATACTATTAATGTTAAATAGAAAAGTGATGGACTTACTACTGATGCTATTAACAGGGCAATGATATTTACTACTAAGCCTCCAAAGTATGGTATTATCGTCGATACGGCTGCTAGTATACCTAAAATTAGATAGTTGGGATGTCCTATTAGGAAGAAGACAGTTGTATATTCTATTAGTTGGACAAGGATATTTTTTCCAAAACCTATAAAATAGTTTGATACTTCATGATCTAGGGTTTTGATATAATTATATATTTTTTTTCTACCCTTGGATAGGTTTTTTCTTATGCTATTTCTTATTTTATCCATGTCCGCTAATAGGTAGATGGAAACGAATAAGATAATGATAAAGGAACTTATTACGTTAATACTGGCATTTAGGATATTAATTGCACCATCAGATATATATGTTCCTAATGTTTTAATTATATCTTTTGATATATCTGATATTGATGATTCTAAGACACCTAAATTTAATTCGTATTTGTCAGCAAAATCACTTATGAAAGTTGATATATTTGATAGAAATAATAGTATTTGATCATATAACATTGGTACTAATAATATTATTATGGTTATTAGAAAACCTATTGTTATAATGATTACTAATAATATTGCTAACCATTTGGGAAAACCTGCTTTTTTTAATTTTTTTACTAAGGGATATAAGGCATAGGCTATTGCAAAAGCAATAATAAAGGGAAAGATGATTTGCATTATTTTGTTTACTATTCCTAACCATAGTCCTTTGGATATGTATAATAGGCAAAAGATAGTTATTATTAGAACTATATTGACAAGTTTAAAGTTTATTTTATTTTCTTTCAATCTATCCCTCCTTTTCTAAAATAATTGTTATTGGTCCATCATTTATGAAATCTACTTCCATTTCACTTCCAAAGATTCCTGTTTTTACTTCAATATTATTTTTTCTTAATTCTTCATTGAATTTGTCATATAATATTTTAGCTTCTTTGCCATTTAAGGCTTTTATGTAACTTGGTCTTCTTCCTTTTTGGGTATCTGCGTATAAAGTGAATTGGCTTATGGATAAGATACTTCCGTTTATATCTAGAAGTGATCTATTCATAACTCCATTTTCATCATCAAAAATACGTAAATTTATTACTTTATCTACTAAATATTTTATTTCTTTTTCGCTATCATTTTGAGTGAAACCCACTAATAACATGAGACCTTTATCTATTTTACCTACTACTTCTTGATTAACTCTTACTAGAGCTTTTTTACATCTTTGTACGATTATTTTCATTAGTTTATCCTTCTTTCTACTTTGGTTATAGTTGGTAAATTTTCTAAAGATACGATATATTTATTTAATTGTTCTAAATTATTTACTAATATTGTTATGTTATATGCTTTGTAGCTATTTTTATTGATTGTATTTAATGCTTCTATTATTATGTTATTACTTGCTGATATGGTTACTATATCAACTAAATTATTATCGTTAGTTGCATATATTATTAATTTGGTTTTATATTTTTTAGTGGGATTAGGACTCCATTTGACATTTATTAGTCTTTGGTTAGTATTAATTATATTATGACAATTACTTCTATGGATTGTTATTCCTTTACCTTTAGTTACATATCCTATTATTTTATCTTCAGGAATGGGATTACAACAATTACTTATATTTACTTTGATATCTTCTAATCCTTCAACTAGGATATCATTTTTATAATTATTTTTATCAATATGTGGTTGTAATTTTAATAATGGTTTTTCGTTATTTTCTGGTTTGGTTAATTCTCTTATTATTGTTTGAGGACTTATTTTACCGGAACCAATAGCTATATATAGTTCATCTATATTGTTATATTTGTGATTTTCCATGATGTTTTCTAATTCTTTACTTGCTGTTACTTCATTTATAGCTAAATTATTCTTTCTTAATTCTTTTTCAAATATTTCTATTCCTTTTGTTATGTTTTCATCTTTACTAGTACGATTATAATAGGCTTTAATATGATTTTTAGCAGTAGCTGTAGCAACGAAATTTAACCAATCAAGATTGGGTCCTTTACTGCTTTTATTGGTATTTATTTTTATGACATCACCAGTCATTAGTTTATAATCTAAAGGTACTATTATATCATTTACAATAGCCCCGATGGTCTTATTACCTACTTCACTATGTACTTTATAGGCAAAGTCAACTGGTGTTGCTCCTTTAGGTAATTCGATGACATCACCTTTGGGGGTATATACAAAGATAGAATCTTCTGGTAAGACATCTTTTTTAATACTTGAGATAAATTCTTCTGATGAAGTACTTTCTTCATTTAATTCGATGATACTTCTAAAGATGCTTAGTTTTTTCTCCATATTATCTTTGATGGCTTTACTACCATCACTATGTTCTTTATATGACCAATGGGATGCAATACCGTATTCAGCGATTTTATTCATATCATATGTTCTTATTTGTATTTCGAATAGTTCACCGTTAGAACCAATGACAGTGGTATGAAGTGATTGATACATATTGGTTTTAGGCATAGCTATATAGTCTTTAAAACGACCTGGAACGGGCTTATATTTGGAATGAATAAGTCCTAATACTTGATAACATTCTTCTTCAGTATTTACAAGGACACGTAAGGCAAAGATGTCATAGATTTGACTCCATTTTTTTCCTTTATTTAATTTATTGTAAATGCTATAGACACTTTTAGTTCTTCCTTTTATTTCATGTTTTATGTGATGTTTATTAAGTAAATTAGATACTTCTACTAACATACTTCCAACATTATCGTCTTTTTCTTTTTTCATGTTGTTTAACTTTTCGGCAATATCATTATAGACATCTGGTTTTAAATAACGTAGTGATAAGTCTTCTAATTCACTTTTGATTTTATTAATTCCTAAGCGATGGGCAACAGGTGTTAATATTTCTAAGGTTTCTTTAGCTTTGGCTTTTTGTTTTTCATCACTTAGTACATATAGGGTCCGCATATTATGAAGACGATCTGCTAATTTTATGATTAGAACACGAACATCTTCGGATAAACCTACTAATATTTTTCTTTGATATGTTGCAGCTTGTTCGGAATCACTATGAAAGTGTAATTTGTTTATTTGGGTAATACCTAAAACTAATTTGGCTATATCTACATTAAAGTTTTCTTTTAATTCTTCATAAGTTCCATCAGAATCTTCGATCGTATCATGCAATAGAGCTGCTGCTAAACATGTTGCATCGGCATTAATATCAGTTAAAATATAAGCTACTTCTAAGGGATGTTCAATATAATCATCACCTGTTATACGTTTTTGGTTTAAATGTTTTTTATAGGCAAACCAATAAGCTTTTTCAATAAGTTTAATATCATTTTCATTATTATTATATTCTTTTATTTTGTTAATTAGGTCATTTATAGTAATCTTTTTTTTGTTTTTCATAATGGCATCTCCTAAACTTATTTTTCTTTCTTTAATTATATAACAATTTATTCTTTTTTAAAAGTCTTTTAGAAAAAAAGAGGTAAATTAAACCTCTTTTTATTATCTATTATTAGCAATTTATTCCTTTTACTTGTAGTTCTTCTACTTCATTGTCATCTTTATTTTTTTTCTTTTCTTTTTTAGGTTTTGTTATTCTTCTTAATTCTAAGATTACCCATATTTGGTTTGATATAAAGATAGATGAATAGACACCAGCGATAAATCCTACGAATAAGGCAATATTAAAGTTGACGATTTCTCTTGCTCCTAAGAATATTAGACATATTACGGGTAATAGTGTTGTTACAGTAGTTAGAATACTTCTAGTTAATGTTTGACGGACACTATTGTTGACTAGGTCATATAAATCATCTTTATTGGTTATTTTATTTTGATAGTTTCGTTTATAATTTTCTCTTATCATATCAAATGTTACAATGGTATCATTAATGGAATAACCAATAATGGTTAGAATGGCTGCGATAAAGATAGATGTAACTTCTAGTTTGAAAATGGCAAAGAAGAGGATTATGATAACGACATCATGTAATAAGGCAATAAGACCTGAAATAGCATAATTGAATTTGAAACGTAGGCTTACATATATTACGATACCTAAACTTGCTAATATTAGTGAATAGATTGCGTTTTTGGTTAACTCTTGTTTAACTATTTGACTTACAACGAAGATATCGGTATTTACTTGATAGTTTGTTTCTAATTCATTTGCTAGTGAACTTATTTCATCTTTATCTAAGTTTTCTTCAATGACTATAGTTGTGGAATCATTATTTTCATCTACTTTTTTGATGGTATATTTTTCTTCAACATATTCTTGAATTTCTTTATTATTGCTATTTACGGTTATACTTGTTCCCCCAGTGAAATCAACTCCTAAATTTAGACCGTTTGTTGCTAAGAAAATTGAACCTATAATGATTATTATTATAGTTAGAGCAAAAAAGTATTTTCTTGTTTTTACAAATTCTAATTTTTGAAATGGAATTATTAGTTTTTTGCTTTTTGTTATTTTCTTTTTATTTAATCCGATAAAGAAGTTAGGTTTATCATCAAAAAATTTGGTTTTTACGAATTGTTTTAAGACAAATCTTGAGAAGAAAACCATAATACCTATTGTTACAAAGATAGTAATTATTAGGACTGTGGCAAAACCTTTAATGGAACTTTGGCCAAAGATAAAGAGAATAATCGCAGCGATTATGGTCGTGGCATTGGCGTCGATGATGCTGGTAAATGATTCTTTATTACCTTCTTCGAAAGCTTCTTCTAAACTCTTACCTATTTTTAATTGTTCTTTTATTCTTTCAAAACTAATTACTGAAGCGTCGACAGCCATTCCTATTCCTAAGAGCATCGCAGCAATTCCTGGTAAGGTTAGGACACCCCCAATTAGATAGAAGATAATGAATGTAAATAAGGTATAGAGAATAACGTTCATACTGGTAATAAAACCTGAAAAGCGATAAATGATACACATCATTGCACTTACAAGTATTAGACCTATTACACCTGCAAAAAGGGTATTATTTAGTGAACTTTCACCATATGTTGCTTCGACAGTACGTGATGTTATTTCTGTTAATTTGGTAGGAAGTGCTCCTGAATTGATTAATTCTACTAAACTTTCAGCTTCTTTTTGGGTGAAATTGCCTTGAATAATGACATCTGATGAGAATGCTTCATTGACGGTTGCAGCACTTAAACATTTGGAATCTCCTAAAGAACCACATTTATCTTTTTCTCTTTGATAGCTATCCCCTGTTTCATAATCTAACCATATAACAATGACATTATTAGTCATATCTTTTACTTTTTTGGTAACATTATAAAATGTGTCTGTATCTTTTATGGAAAGACTAACGGCTGGATTTCCATATTGGTCCGTGGTGACTTTAGCATTACCTCCAAGGACACTACTTGTCATCAAAAGTTTATCGTTGGCATCACGGAATGATAAAACAGCAGTTGATGAAATGGTATCTCGGGCTTCTTCGGCATTGGTTACTCCCGCTAATTTGATTCTAATGCGATTATCACCTTCAATTGTTATTTCTGGTTCACTTACTCCTAAAATATCTATTCTTTTTAAAATTGCTTTATATGTATTATAAACCATATCGCTATTTAATTCTTGATCACTTTCTAGAGGGGTTACTTCGTATAATACTTCAAATCCCCCTTTTAGATCAAGGCCATAGTTTGTTTTTTCTAATAATGGTATAAAAGTAGTCAAGCTTAATGCAATAATAAATATGCATGCTATACTTCCATATAATACTTTAAATCCTTTTTTACATACTAATTTAGCTAATACTAAAAAGATAACTACTAAGACAGCTAGTATAATTATAATGTTATTTATATTCATTGTTTCACTCCTAATCTATATTTAATTTCTTTTCTTCTTGATATATTTTTCTTTTTAGATAATGATCTACGTCGACAATATTTATATTAATGATGTCATTTACCATATCAGATATTGTTAAATTGATACTTTTACTCCATTTATATATTTTTAAATAATTCCAAATATCAATGTCACGAATATAATTATAGTTACTCTTTTTTAATAGAGTTATTTTTACTTTAAAAGCGGGTTTTAAAGCTTCAAATAATTCTTTTTGACTTTGGTATTCATCCATAATATCACCAACAACATTATATAACATTTTTTGATATTTGGAAAGATATTTTATAATTTCATTTTTTTTAATTATTATATTATGACGATGAAGATAATTGTTAA
>CALVUN010000058.1 GCA_944363595.1 uncultured Bacilli bacterium | reverse complement strand
GATTACTTTGATGAGAATATTATACCAGATGAATTTATTAAATATTTGAAGGGAAAGAATGTTAGTGATGCTAAAGTAGATAGTCTTTTGTTTAGTATTTGTAATCATTATAAATTAGGGCATGAATATGTTGCGACAACCTTTGAGATGTTAATTAATAATGGTATTGATATTAAGGAAGATGAGTTACAGATGGTTTTGGGTTATTTGCTTAGTATATATAATAATACGAGACTTTGGATTAACCATGGTTGGACGCCAATTGAGCTTCGGGATGAGATGGTGAATGAAAATATTTGATTTTTGCCAAAATTGGAAATATGTGTTAAAATAGCTATTGTTTTTAAGAGGTGGTATATGATGGATACGGATAAAATGATTGACTTGATTAAGGGATATAAAAAAGAGTATGTCTACGAGCAATATACGAGAATTGTTTATGATTATAAGAAATATGATAATATTACGAAGAAAAAGATGATCCAAGAAATTTATAAGGTATATAGTGATTATAATAATATTATTGATATTTGTACGACAAGAGAACTTAAGTATTTGAAAAAATTACTTAGTAATAATGGTAATATGAAAGATTTACTAGGGGATAAATATAAATGGGAGAGACGTAGTTTGTCTGATAAATTTATTGCATGTTGGGATTTTGACCGGGTATTTATTCCTTTAGAGATTAAAGATATAGTTAAAGAAGCTATAAAGAAAGTTGACTGGGATATTGCTAAAAGGAATGATAGGATAAATGAAATAGTGGTTGGTTTTTGTAAAGTACAAGGAGTGACGATGTTTGGTTTTATTTGTTCTGTTGGTTCAATATTGTTAGGTATTGATGAAGAAACATTATGGAATTTTATGCTTAATAATAGGTTATTTAATTATTATGTATTTCTATATGATGAACATTTAGATAATTGGGATAAACCTATGTTGATGGCTGTATATCAGGATTATTATTCATATAAAGATGAATTTAAAGAGGGAAGAGTTAAATATAAAGTTGGCAAGATGATGAATTTAGATACTGATATGTTTAAAACAATTTTCTATAATGATTTTGATATTAGAAATAAGAAAATTAAAAAGTTTATAGATGAATTAATGGAATTACCTTTTTTCTGGAGGGATGTCTTGGAGGAAATGAAGGTTTATACACTATTGAATTTGGATAGGGATTCTTTAAAGAAGGCAATTAGAGAGGTTCCTGTTTTACGTGATTATGATTTGGATTATTTATTTAAAGATATGGATTTAGCGATGGATGAGGTTCCATCGGGAGTTTTAAATGGACTTACCCCGATTGAGTATAGAGAATTATGCTTGGAAGATGAGCTTGCTAAGTATGAAATAGAAAAGGACTATGTTAAGCAAAAGGATGCTTGTTTATCAGAAAGTGATGCTTCTTTATTCTATAAGATATATTTTGGATTATTGGAGTTTACGAATGATAAGTATGTGATTAAAAAGAATTTGAAGTTATATGGTCAAGAGGGAATTAATCCACAAGAAATTGTCGATATTATTGATAAATTTTGGCAAAATAAGAGTGAACTAGTGGATGAGTTTTGTACTAAGAATCCTTATGGCTTTAATAAAGAGGAATTGGATATTACTAGTAAATTTAAAGATGGTATTAGGGATATGTTTATATTTGTTAAGTTTGAAGAAGATTATACGGCTGTTATGGATAAGAATAGGGTGTATATGATTAAGGGGATTAATGATAATTTGGATAATATTATTTCGTATGAGGACTTACCACATGTAGCTATAACTTCTATTATTCCTTTTAAGAATTATTTGATTTATGATGGTATTTTAATAGGGCTTACTATTAAAATGGGAAATAATATGGTTAAAACAATTATGGATGATTATGATAAGTCGATGAAGTATTATCATATGTAGTTTGGAAAGGTGTTAATTATGGATTATGATTTAAAATTGAAGGAAAATATAAAAAGAAATGAAAAATTTATTGACGAATTTGAAAAGTGGCTAATTGAAAAGAAATTATCTGATAAAACGATTAATAAGCATTTGAATAATATTGATCTATATATTAATAATTATTTGAATTATTATGATTTTGTTAAGATGGAAAATGGTATAAAGGATGTTTATTCTTTTTTGGGTGATTGGTTTATTGAAAAATGTGCTTGGTCATCTAGAACTTCACTTAAGGATACCGCGGCTAGTATTAAGAAATTTTATCAGTGTATGTGTGAAAAGGGTCATGTTAGTAAAGATGATTATGAATTTATGTGTAAAATGATTAAGGATAATATGGATAAATTTTTAGACAGAGTTGATGAATATAATTATGAACTCTTTAATGATTATTAATTTGTTATGGATGCACTATCAATAAAGATAGTGTTTTTCTTTTATACCATAGGAACTTAACAAATATAGGCCTAATTGCCCTAGAGAACTATAGATGTAATGTTATTGTTGTGATATGATATTTATAACAGTTAGGAAGTGATACAATGATTAAAACTGATACAGAGTTAAGACCAATGATGAAAATTAGTGAATTAGTTCCATATTTAAAAAAGAAAAATATTAAGTTTGAAAAAATAAGTGAACAAGAAGCAGAGGAATATTTACGAAATAAT
>CALVUN010000057.1 GCA_944363595.1 uncultured Bacilli bacterium | reverse complement strand
ATGAAGGTATCTGGGAAACAGAAGATGATTATGGCACAACATATTATTTTAGAGGAGCAGTAGAAAATAATTATGTAAAATTTGCAAATTACTACTGGAGAATAATAAGAATAAATGGTGATGGAAGCATCAGAATGATCTATGATGGAACAGAACCTCATGAAAATGGGGAAGAAAGTAATGATAGATATATTGGAAGTAGTGTATATAATTATACATATGGAGATAATGCATATGTAGGATATATGATGGGAATTGATAACCAATGTAGTTCAGTAAGTTGTTCAGGAAGTCTTAAAACAACATCATATGAACAAGCAACAACAAATACATATAGTAGTACTGTAAAAACATATGTAGATAGTTGGTATAAAGAAATGATTGTAGATCAAGGATATAGCGATAAAATTGCTGATGTAATTTACTGTAATGATCGTGAAGTTGATGAAGAATTATCACAAGTTTATGGTGGAAGTGTTAATTATGGATTTGGAACAAATATTACTGGATATGGTCCAGATAGTAGAGTTATAGATCCTTCAACTAATGATGGTGCTTTAGTAAATCAAATAAAAATGACATGTAGTCAAAAAAATGATGCATTTACAGTAAGTGATACTACTTTAGGAAATGGAGCATTAACGTATCCAGTAGGACTAATAACACTAGATGAAATTGTTGCGGCAGGGGGGCTTGTTAGTACTGAAAATTATGAATATTATTTATACTCTGGAGATTATTATTGGAGTATGAGCCCGTCTGGTTTCAGTGGTTCTTTAGCATATGTGTGGAGTGTGGGTCGTAATGGAAATATCTATACTTTTAATGTAATAAATACAAACTATGTAGATTTTTCACCTTCGGTTCGCCCGGTTATATCTCTCACATCTAGCGTACAATTGTCCGGTAGTGGAAGTTTGAATGATCCTTATGTTGTAATGTAACATAAAAAGGTTGACAGAGTTATATGTTTATGATAGAATTATTATGGAAAGAGAGGGATACTACATGGTTAAAATTAGATTAAAGAGAATGGGTGCTAAGAAAGCTCCTTTCTATCGTATCGTAGTTGCGGATTCTAGAAGTCCTAGAGATGGTCGTTTTATTGCTCAACTTGGTACTTATAATCCGTTAACTAATCCAGCAGAGATTAAGATTAATGAAGAAGAGACATTAAAATGGTTATCTAATGGTGCTATGCCTACTGATACAGTTAGAAATATTTTAAGTAAAGCTGGTATTATGAAGAAATTTCATGATATGAAACAAGGTAAGTAATGGATAATAAGTTAGTAACTTTAACAGAATATATTATTAAGAAACTTGTTGTTGATGAGGATTCTGTATCTGTAAAGGAATTTGAAAATGATGATGATGGTGTTATGCAGATTGAGGTATTAATTTCTAAGGATGATATGGCTAGAGTTATTGGCCGTGATGGTAGAAATATTAATGCTATTAGAACTATTGTACAAGCTTCATCATCTATTAGTGATGGTAAGAAAATTAATATTAATGTTGATTCTTATTAGTATTAGAAATTTTATTTCTAATACTTTTTTTGTCAAATTATTTTTTTATTCTTTTCTTTTTTTTAGTTATATTATATAATTATGTTAGAAGGTGATTTTGTGAAGATTAATATAGGCGTCATCTTTGGTGGTAAGAGTGTTGAACATGAGCTTTCTATTATGACGGCAGTTCAAGCTATGGAACATATTGATAATGAAAAATATGAGGTTATACCTATTTATATCACTAAAGATTTGCAAATGTATTCAGGTGGTATGTTAAAACATATTGATAGTTTTAAAGATTTTGATTTGATTAGACATTATGCTAAGAGAGTTAATTTGGTTAATAAAAAGGGACGTTTTGTTTTAGAGACGACTGGTCTAATTAGAAGGGAATATAATGAGATTCATCTTGCTTTTCCAATGATGCATGGTGCTAACACAGAAGATGGTAGTATTCAGGGTTATTTGCAGATACTTGGTATTCCTTATGTTGGTAATAATGTTTATACTTCTGCATTGGGACAAGATAAGGTCTTTGTTAAACAAATATTAGAACAAAATGGACTTCCTGTAACTAATTATATTTGGTTCTTTGCTAGTGATTATCTAAATAATAAGGAAGAATTATTTAAGAAAATGGAAAAGTTACATTATCCTTTGGTAATTAAACCTGCGACTTTAGGTAGTAGTATTGGAATTGCAGTTATTAATAGGAAAGAAGAATTAGAATCGGCGATTGAAAAGGCTATTAAGTTTGATAGGAAGGTTATTGTAGAAGAGAAAATTAATAATTTAATTGAATATAATTGTAGTGTTTTGGGTACTTATGATAAAATGCAAGTTAGTGATATTGAAGAGTTTATTTGTGGTGATAATATTAGACAATATAAGGATAAGTATACTAAATATAATGAAGAAGATGCTAAGATTAAGAGGATATGTCCTGCTAAAATTGGGGTAAGACTTAAGGATGAAATTGAAAGAGATGCTAAAGAGGTTTATCGTCTTATTAATGCTCAAGGGACAGCTAGAATAGATTTTTTATATGATAATAAGAATAAGAAAATTTATATTGATGAAGTTAATACAATACCTAATTATTTTTCTTATCATTTGTGGGAAGATAAGAATATTTCTTATAAAGTTTTACTTGAATATATGATTAAAGATGCTATTAAACTTATTAATATTAAAGATGATATGAGTCTTGTTTTAGATACTGATTTAATTTCAGGTTTGACTGCTAAAGATATAAGGGAAATGAAATAATGTATGGTTATATTAAGGGTATTATTGTAGATATTTCTAGTAATTATGTTATTATTGATAATAATGGTATTGGATATATTATCTATGTAGCTAATCCTTATTCTTATAATTTGAATGATGAATGTGTTATTTATACTTATACGCATATTAGAGAAGATGAGTATTCTTTATATGGTTTTAAAAATAAAGACGAAAGAGAGCTTTTTTTGAAGCTTATTTCGGTTAAGGGTTTAGGACCTAAGATGGCTTTGCCTATTCTTGCTACGGGTTCTTTATCAGGTATTATAGATGCTATTGAAAGGGAAAATATTTTGTATTTGAAGAAATTTCCTAAGATTGGAGATAAGGTTGCTAGACAAATTATTCTTGATTTAAAGGGTAAACTTGTCAGTGGAACAACCACTAATACGCCAGTTAATAGTGAACTTGTAGAAGCTTTAAGTGCTCTTGGTTATAAGAATAGTGATATTAAGAAAGTTATACCTAATGTTAATAAGGATATTGGTATTGAAGAGCAAATTAAAGAAGCTTTAAAATTATTACTTAAATAGGAGGAGAAAATATGAGTATTGGAATTATTATTTTAATTGTTGTTATTGCTATTATTGTATTTATTATTTTTTATGCAATTGGTGTTTATAACAAATTAGTAGGGGCTAGAAATAAGGTTGATGATCAATGGTCACAAATCGATGTGCAGATTAAGAAAAGAGCAGATTTAATTCCTAATGTTGTAGAAACAGTTAAAGGATATGCTAATCATGAGAAAGATACTTTAACAGAAGTTATTAATGCTAGAAATATGGCTGTTAATGCTAAGAGTGTCGATGAAGAGATTAAAGCTGATAATATGATTACAGAAGCTGTATCTAAGTTATTTGCACTTAGTGAAGCTTATCCTGAATTAAAAGCTAATACTAACTTTTTATCTTTACAAAATGATTTAAAGGATATTGAGGAAAAGATTGGTTATGCTAGACAGTTTTATAATGATACAGTAATGAGCTATAATAATATTATTGAGATGTTTCCTAGTAATATTATTGCTAGTATGTTTAAGTTTAAGAAGGCAACATTTTTTGATGATGTTAGTGAAAAAGAACGTGAAGTTCCCAAAGTTAAATTTTAGGCTTATTTAAGCCTTTTTTTAAAAAGGAGGATACTAGTGAAGAAAGTTTGTTTTTATATTGGTTTTATATTGTTATTATTAATACCTAGTAATGTTTTGGCATATGATACTGATAAGTTTTATATTGATGCTTATATTAATGATGATGGAAGTATGACTGTTAAAGAGATTATTTCTTTAAATGGTAATTATAATGGTACTGAGAGGATTATTTTATATAGGGGAGATAATCAAGATAGTGATATTAATAATTTTTATACTTCGGATATTTATAATGGTAGTAGTATTGATTTTAATTTAATTGGGTCAATTGATAAGAATATTATTGGTGATAGTTTTCCTAGTAATTATGAAATTAATAATGTTTTTAGTGAGACACCATATGCTTTAAATGGGGAGAGTGGAGTTTATACTATTAATTCTATTAATAATGGTTATATTTTAAAATTATATAATCCTAGTAGTATGAATCAAGCTTTTTATCTTGAATATGTTATTGATGATGTAGTTGTTATTCATAATGATTATGCAGAAGTTTTATGGAATTTTTTGGGGCAATGGAGAGAATCTATTAGGGATTTTCAGATTAATGTTCATTTACCTAATAGTAGTAATGAACTTAGAGTATGGAGTCATGGTCCTTTAAATGGGGAAAATAAGATTGTTAATGATAGTATGGTATTTGCTTATTGGGATGGTTTAAATGCAGGAGATAAAACAGATATTAGGGTTTTATTTGATAAGAGTTTAGTTAGTAATGGGACTAAGTTTAGTAATATTGATAATGCTTTAGATAAGATTGTTGCTTTTGAAACAGAACAGGCTAATAGACAGAATGAGATTAGAAAGAGAAATTTGATAATGTTAATCGGGGGTAGTATTTTAGGATTAGGGTTTATAATAGGCTTAATTATTTGTTTTATTTCTTTTAGTAAAAGTTTAAAGAAAGGTAATAAGACTTTTAATCAGGATTATTTGAGAGAAATACCGGCAGAGTATGGACCAGAAATCTTAGGATATTTACTTACGAGAAATGATATTAAGAATGAGTATTTAAGTGCTAGTATTATGGAACTTATTCGGAAGAAATCGTTAAGACTAGAGTATCAAGATGAAAAGAATTTTAAGATTTATAAGGAAGATAATGATGAAAGTTTAACTCCTACAGAAGTGCAACTTAAACATTTACTTATATTTACAATAGGTAATGGTGAATATTTTACTAATAAGGATTTAAAGGATTATTGTAATAAACATGCTAGTGAATTTATTAAAGCAATTGGTAAATGGAAGAATTTAGTTATTACTGAGGGAGAAAAATATAACTTTTGGGTACATTATATAAAGAAAGGTTTTATTATTTATAGTGCTGTTGGTTTTATTGTGTTTGCACTTCTTCTGGTAATGGGATCTATTTCTACTTATATTTATTTGTATATATTAGCTTTGGTAGTATTTTTTGGTTCAGTTATTGGAATTATTTATTTTGTATCTAGCTATAAGTATACAGATAAAGGGGCAATGGATTATAGTAAGTGGATGGCTTTAAAGAAATTTATGTTAGATTTTGGTAGAATGAGTGATAAAGAATTACCTGAAGTGCATCTATGGGAAAAGTATTTAGTTTATGCTACATCTTTAGGTATCGCGGATAAAGTAGAAAAAGCTTTAAAGGTTAGAATTGAGAATATGGATGAGAGTATGTACGTTGATTATCCTTTATTATATTCTTATCATTTTCATACTAATTTCTTAATCTTTAATAGTATTAATAATAGTGTTAATAAGGCTGTTAATACTAGTACTTCGAAAGTTTATTCTTCGTCTTCATCAGGAGGATTTGGCGGTGGCGCATCCTTCGGCGGAGGCGGAGGAGGAGGCGGCGGTGGAGGCGGTCGCTTCTAGAAAAGAGTATATGTTTACTCTTTTTTTCTTGCTTTTTTACTTAATTTATTTTACAATTAATATAGAGTGAAATAGATGGTGATATGAATGAAAAAATTAAATAATAAGGGGTATTTATTAGTAGAAATTATTGTGGCATCAGTACTTGCAATGACGATTGCTTATTTTTTGATCGAATTAACGTTAAATCTTAAGGCAAAGAACGATGATGTTTTTGTAGATACGATACTTGTTACTGATAAGATGTTGATGACAGATGTTATTCAAGAAGATATAGGTAAATATAATGTTACTAAAATTAGTCAACCTAGTGATAATATGTTAGATATTACTTATAAGATTAGAAGTAGTGATGTTACTAAGAGAATTAGTATTGAACAAGATGATAATCAATATATATTTAAGTATGGAGTAATTGATGCTAGTGGTAATTATGATGATACGGTTTATCAAAAAGAATTTAATGAAGCATTAGATGTTGACCGGATTATTTTAAGTAATTCTTGTTATAATGAGGCAAGTGATACTTATGTATCATGTAGTAGTAGTGCTGATAATGGTAATGGTATTATGACAATTAAGATAAGTGCTTATACTTTATATAGTGATACTGATTATGGTATTAACGTTAGTGTTCCTTATAAGACAAGTGATATTGTTGTTGAAGAATATACAGGTCCTAGGGAGATAGTTGATGAGATTAAAGAATTAGGTACAAAAGATTGTGAACCAATTAATGGACCTGCGATGACAGATGAAGGAGTATGTACGACAGAAGATGATTATGGAACAAGCTATGTTTTTAGGGGGACTGTAGAAAATAATTATGTGAAGTTTGGCGAGTATCAAACTGATGTATATTATGGCTATTATCATACTAGTGATGAACCTTTTAAGAGTTATCGTTATGCAATTTATGATAGTTTAAATGAATGTGAAAGTGCTGGTTTATATCATTATAATATGAATTGTACTTTAGCTATTAAGAAAGGTACACCAATGTATTGGCGTATTATTCGAATAAACGGTGATAATACTATTAGAATGATTTATGATGGTATAACTATTTCTCCTAATAATGAAAATAATCCTAATCAATTTTTAGGTGTTGGTATGTATAATCATAATGGTTCTTCTAGTTATGATAATGTTGATATGGGTTATATGTATGGTAAAATAAACGGTTCTAGTTATGATGAAACTCATGCTAACGTTAATGATAGTATTGTTAAAACGAAAGTAGATAATTGGTATAAAAATCAAATTAATAATACTATTTATGAAAAGTATATTGCTGATAATTTATTCTGTAATGATCGGAGTATTACTACTACTGGTTCTGATGTACATATTTATTATAATAATTTAGGCTATGGGAAGAATCCTACATATTATTCTGCTTTTGAAAGAATGTATCATTGGGAAGATATTTTCGAAGTACCTAATGTTCCACAGAAAGTTTCTTTAATGTGTAAGTTAAAAAATGATAAATTTACGGTAAATGATACAAGCAAAGGAAATGGTGCTTTAACCTATCCTGTTGGTCTCATTAGTGGAGATGAGGCTATTTATGCTGGTGTTTTTCCTAGTTATAATTCTCAAACTGAGGTTTTTAATCATTATTTAAATGCTGGTGTTAGATATTGGACAATGACTCCAGAACAACTTACAAATGGTCCTTCTTCTTGTGTATATTATATAAGTGA
This sequence comes from uncultured Bacilli bacterium, assembly GCA_944363595.1. Lineage (GTDB taxonomy): Bacteria > Bacillota_I > Bacilli_A > RF39 > UBA660 > CALVUN01. The sequence continues at coordinate 244 of CALVUN010000057.1, read as the reverse complement.
GCAAGTTGATGTTGGGTGTTATATTACAACAGCTAATTATCTTGGTGTTAAACCTGTTATATCTTTAAAAGCAGATACAATTTTTAGTGGTACAGGGACGATGGAAGATCCTTATGTGTTATCGTAGATTTTTTGTTATCGTAGTTTTTAAAGAGAAAGCCTTTATTTATAAGACTTTCTCGTTTCATTTTCTCCGATAACATTTATAGATTTAACAACTGGTTCAGTAAATCTTTGTTATCAT
>CALVUN010000056.1 GCA_944363595.1 uncultured Bacilli bacterium | reverse complement strand
TCTTTTTCTTTTAGCAATTTTTTAAGCCGATACATATGTTGTTCAGAGTACCCTAATTTTAACTGGGCCGATTTAAAAGTTATTAATCCTTCATTCCATTTCTTAATCACTTCATAATTTTTCTTTTCTTTCATATTTAGTTTTTCCATTCTAATATCACCTCATTAATTATAACATAGTTATTTATATGGACTAACATAATCAAAAGTTAACATATACTAACATTATCATAAATTAACAACAATAAGTATACAAATGTTTTATAAAAAGTTGACAAAGTGTAATTAATGTGCTAGAATATATGGCATCTTTAAGAAAAGGGGCATTATAAGTATATTTTGAAGGGGGAGATTAAAATGTATGAGGAGAAAGAATATAATTTTAATTGGGTAAGTTTATTTATTAAGGTTGTTATTTTTGTTATTTTTATTTTACTTGCTGTTTGGTTGATTTCTAGAATTACTTTTAAGGATAATGATGAAAATGATAAGTCTTTTAGTGATAACTTACAAATGATGAAGAATGTTGCTTTAGAGTATTTTGATGGTGATAATTTACCAGAGAATGATGGTGATAAAGTTAAATTAACTTTACGTCAAATGATCGACATGGGACTTGTTTCTGAATTTTCTAGTGATGGAGAGAGTTGTGATACTGAAGATAGTTATGCTGAAGCTGAGAAGACAGATGATTATTATACAATTAAAGTTAATTTGAAATGTGGAGATATGGAAGACTATATTTATACTACTTTAGGTACTGATGAATGTAGTGATTGTGATAATATTATTGGTAATATTGATACTGATGATGATAGTGATAAGGATAATGATAAGGATAAGGTTACTTCTAATGATGATAAAGTAGATTCTTCTAAGAATGATAATAAGACTAGTAATAGTAGTTCAAATAGTAGTAGTACTAGTACTAATAGTAGTTCTAATAATAGTAATAATGATGGTAAAAAGATTTATTATGAGTATGCAAAATTAGTTACAGGTACAAAGAATGTTTCTTATGCTACTTATTGTAAGATAGAAAATAAAGATTATTATACTATTTCTTATGTTGGAACTAATTTTAGTAAATCATTTAATTATACATTAAGACTTATGAATTTACCAAGTAATATTTCTAATGTGTCTATTTCTTCAAGTAATGGTCTTAAGACATATAGTGATTTTTCTAAGGCTTATAATCGTAATAAGAGTGATTTGCAAATGGTTAATTCAACTGGTTTAGGTAATAGTCCTACATTAGGTGGTAGTATTTCTAATTTTCAGAAGTATAGTTTAAAAGCTACTGATAATGGTGGAAGTAACTTTAGTTATAGTTTATCTGCACCTTATAAAAGTGGATATTATTATTATGTTAAAGTTAATATGAATATATATAATACAAATGGGGTTAGTGCTTTTTATGATAGTAATTTAAGACGTAGTATATATTATGTACCAGTACATTTTAGAGTTAAATATACTAATCGTAGTAATTGTTATGATACTTCTACTAATGAGGTTAGAAGTGGATATAGTTTTATTGGTACAAAGACTAAGAAAGAGACATATACTTATGCTGATACTAATCAAATTAAATGGTCTACATCTACTTCATTAGATGGTTATAAAGCAACAGGTAATAGTGAATGGAGATAGTTCAATATGAGCTATCTTTTTTTAGTATTTATTTTTATTAATTGGTTATATTATTAATGGTGAAATATATGTATTATTATATTAATTCTTTTTTAGTTTATTCTGTATTAGGTTTTTTGTTAGAATCTACATGGTATAAAATTTTGAGTATTGATAGTTATAGTGGGTTTTTATTTGGACCTTTTACCCCTGTGTATGGCTTTGGTGTGCTTTGTGTTTTAGTAATAGAGCGTTTTATTATAAGAAGAATTTCTTGTCATAAGATTATTAAAGTTATTATTAGTTTTTTTATTTTTGCTATTTTACTTTCATTGATTGAAATGCTAGGGGGATTGTTTTTAGAACATTGTTTGGGAATAGAGATGTGGAATTATACTAATAAAGCTTTTAATATTGGTAAATATGCTTGTTTGGAATTGTCATTAGTTTGGGGAAGTGGTGCGATTATATTTATTTATATTGTTAAACCTTTTATGGATCGGTTTATAAAAAAAATACCTAAAAAGGCAACTTTTATTTTTCTTGGTATTTTGTATATTGATTTTATAGCTTCTATTTTACGATATAAGGGAATATTTTAATTTTAATCTGTGAAATAGAAATTATTAGAGAATGATAAGGTTAAAAAAACTTGTTTGTTATTTTATCTTTAAATTGGATAAAAAAGCAAACAAGTTTTTATATGTTTATTTTATGTACTTATAATTTATTTAATAAAAATTCTAATAATAAGAATTTGATTACTCTATGGTGGAGTCGAGGGGAATCGAACCCCTGTCCGAAAATAAAGTAATTTAAACTTCTACAAGTTTAGTTAGTTATTATTTTAATAATTATTTTATTAACTAACAAATAATAATAATTACTAGACTATATTATTCGTTATGTATTATAGTCATCTACATAATATAGCTTACTAGTTATGAGTCCCCACTTATTCTTCGTAAGCTAAAGAATAGGAGAACCTGTTGCACCTTAAATTAGGCGTAAGCAACAGCTGTGTTTCTACTGTTTCCAGTTATTTTTAGTTTAATCTGTAACGTAGATAATTCGACTTGCAGTTTAAATCCCTCTTATTCCCGTCGAAGCCAAGACGACCCCGTGTTAATATAGTAATTATAACAAAAACTTAGTTATTAGTCAAATTGTAGTGAAGTTCTTTGTTATTTTTAATGATAGTGGATATTATCATGAAGATATAATCTTAAGCTTAATATAGTTATTGAATATGATCTTAAAGAAAGAAGTTTATACTGTATAAAAAAGAAGTCTTGTTTAAATCTATTAGATATTTTTTTTTATGATGATAACAAGTATCTAATAAGATAGCTAATGCCTTTGCTATATTAATTTAAATTGATGTTATTTTATGAATTATAATTATTGATTTATTATTTCTGTATCTTTTAATACTTTTTCAACTTCATTAATTAATTGTTCTTTATTGGGAATATAATATGTATAAGTTGAAGTGAAAATATTATTAGATAAACCTCCTAAGGTATATTCTATATTTATTTCTTTTTTGCTCTTACAAAGAATAATTTTTATCGGTTTATTATTATATTCATCATTCATTTCAGAATTATAGTAATTTAAGTATATATTCATTTGTCCTGCATATTCTGGTTTCATAGTACCAATTTTTAAATCTATTAAAACATAACGCTTTAATATTTTATTATAGAAAACCATATCTATGTAATGTGAACGTTCACATTATATAGATTTATTGTTTTATCATATTAAATTAAAATGCTATATTGCAGTTGAATTAAAAGTAGTTGAATTTGTTTTAGAATTTGTAAGTAAAATGGGATTTTATCTTACAGTTCTTGATGAAGAAGTAAAAGATGAAAATGATAATCTGTTAATTGGTCTTATATTGTGTCAAAATAAAAGTAAAAATACAAGAAAAATATTAATTGGAAGAGGAGATGATTAATATCAAAAGTATGGTTTATAACTTGAGTAAGTCATGAAAAGGGATTAGAAATAACGAAAATTGCATTGAAAATCATGATAGTGTTATAGCAATTACTTGAAAATAAAAATGATATAAAATTACTGAACGGTTTGTATGGTAAAAATGAAAAAATCAACCATTTTTGATTGATTCTTATATTAAAAGTTTGAAAAAATCAAACAGATTTTTTAATGGTGCGATAGTTAAGATAGCAGAAACCATCACAATAAATAAATAAATAAACAATTTAACTCTATAATCATTATACCATGACTTCTACTAATTTGATAAATTATTTTGAAGAGAATGAAAAAGACCTAAGGCTTCTAAAGTTTCCTAGGCACTTTTCAATATTATTATATGCTGTGAATTAATATTTATACAATGTAATAGTCTTTATCAAATCCCATTACTTTTAATACTTCATTAATAGTAATTGAAGTTAAATTATTCTTTAAATTATCTAATTCTT
>CALVUN010000055.1 GCA_944363595.1 uncultured Bacilli bacterium | reverse complement strand
TCTTTTTCTTTTAGCAATTTTTTAAGCCGATACATATGTTGTTCAGAGTACCCTAATTTTAACTGGGCCGATTTAAAAGTTATTAATCCTTCATTCCATTTCTTAATCACTTCATAATTTTTCTTTTTTTTCATATTTAGTTTTTCCATTCTAATATCACCTCATTAATTATAACATAGTTATTTATATGGACTAACATAATCAAAAGTTAACATATACTAACATTATCATAAATTAACAACATTAACGTTTATATCTTATGAATGTTCATTTACAAAATAATATGATATAATTATATTAATTTATGATATATTTTTCTCATGAAATTGCTTATGCTTTATTAATTTGACCTAGCATAAATATAAGTTACTTTATAATGGAGGTGATTTTAAATTAGTAACAATATTTATGTTTGGAATATAACTGTTTTGACAGTAGTTAGGAGGAAAATATGAATAAATTTAAACTATTATGTGTTACTTGTTGTGCAATTTTTGTTGCTTTTGCTGGAATAACTGTTGTAAAGGCTGATGTAGCATGGGGAAGCTTAGTTAATTTAAGTCAGAATGGTAATAGAGATTATAGAATGGAAACCCCATATAAAAATCACTTTTTAAGTGCAAAAGCAAAAACTAGTTTCAGTGGCTCTCTACAAGGAGAATTAAGAAATGATAATCTGTTCCACACTTTAATTAATGCTGTTTCTTTAAATAATATTAATACATCATATTACAAACATATAATGATTCATCAAGATAATGGTGGCGGATATAGATGGTATAATGCTAAAGCATTGAAATCTAGTTACTATGGTAATATTCAATTTACGAATACACCTTATACTTCATTACCATGGTCTTAAATTGAGCAAGAGGAAGAAATAATTCTTCCTCTAAATTTGTATTTTGGAGGTAAAAATGAAAGTTAAAAATTTATCAAAGATATTCAAAGTAGACGATAAAGAGGACGTTATTGCTCTTGATAAGATTAATGCTACTTTTGAAAAGGGAAAAATGTATGCGATTATTGGGGAAAGTGGTGCTGGAAAAACGACTTTAATTAATATTTTGGGATTACTAGATGATTATACAAGTGGTGAATATATGATTGATGATAAACTTGCTGATAAATTAAATGAAGATGAAAAAGCGGATATGAGGATGAAAAAGTTTGGTTTTGTTTTTCAATCTTATTATTTAAATCCAAAGTTAAAAGCTTATGAGAATGTTATGATACCTATGTTTATCAATAATGAAATTAAGAAAAATGAAAGGAAAGATAAGGCTATTTCATTGTTAAAGCAATTTGGACTTCTAGATAGGGTTACTCACTACCCTAACCAATTATCTGGTGGTGAACAACAGAGAGTGGCCATTGCTAGAGCACTTGCTAATGATCCAGAAGTGTTGATTGCTGATGAACCTACGGGTAATTTGGATAAAGAGAATGAAAAGTTAGTATTTGAATATTTAAAAGATATATGTAACCAAGGTAAATGTGTTATTGTTGTTAGTCATAATATGATTGTTAAAGATTATGCTGATAAGATTTATTATATAAATAAAGGTAAATTAAGTGAAAAATAGTGATATTATTTATTTATCTTGGTTAAATATTAGACGAAATATTGGTAAAAGTATTATTTTTGTTCTGGTACTCTTCTTTCTTTTTATGATATTAAGTATTGCTTTGAATTATCAATATTCAATGAGTAATTATGCTAATAATTATGTTAATAATAGTCTTCATGCTAGAACTTTATTTGTTTTTAATGTTGATAAAGTGAATGATAAAGAATTTTTAGATGGTTTATATAGTTATGAACATATTGATTTTGCTTACTCTATTAATAGACTTAGTAAAGATATTAGATTACAAGATTTTCCTAATGATGGTGATGAAAAAATTATTAGTCTATTACCAATTGGAGGTAATCTTAAATTAAATATTGTCTACGGACATGATATTCAAGATGATTATGATATTATTTGCCCTACCGAAATGATTTTTAGTGATTTTTATGATGAAATTCATTTGGATGATACAAAGGATGAATTAGTTGATATGAGACCTTTTGTAGCACACGAATATAATTTTAAATATGATAAATACGCGATGGAAGATGAAAACGCTACTAGTCTTTATCTTGATAAAACTTTTGATGCTAAATTAAGAATAGTTGGTTTATTTAATGATGAAATTAGTGAATCAAAGCAATATAATTGTTATATTAATATTGATACTCTTGATAAAATTGTTAATGAGTCATGGACTGAATATTTAGGTGAATTTAGTTCTATTACAGAAGAAATTGATGTTACATATAGAGTTATCGTAGATAGTCCATTAAATTTGGAAAAAGTACAAAAGCAACTACTTGATGATGGATATGATAATGTTTTGCTTGGTTATGATACTGATTTTACGGCATTTAAGATTATTAATTTGGTTTGCTTTAGTGTTATGTTTATTGTCGTTGTTTTAACTATTATTACTTTTTATGTTTTTACTAAGAAAAATATTAATTATTATAAATATGATATTGGTTTATATAAGACTTTTGGTTATAAAAATAAAATTATTAAAAAGATTATTTTTATTCAAGAATTGATTCTTATAGTGATAAGTTATATTCTTTGTGTTATTTTATCTTTATTATTAATGATATTTATTAATAGT
>CALVUN010000054.1 GCA_944363595.1 uncultured Bacilli bacterium | reverse complement strand
TATAATAATGATGTTTGTTCTATATATCAAGTGGATATTACTAATCATGGTAATTTAGTTAATTTATATGCTTATGTTCAAACTAATAATAGTAGTTTTATAACTGATCATTTGAAATATAAAGTATATACGAAGATGAATGATAATTATACAGCGGTCAGTGATATTATTACTTTGAGTAATAATACTAGTGATAAGAAGTATTTTGTTTATGATGATGTTAATTATCGTTTTGGTCTTGATACTGATCAGTCGACAACATATTATTTTGTTTTTTGGTTAAGTGGTATTGAAGGTGATCAAAATGAAGACATGGATAAGGTATTTAATGGGGTAATTGGTATTGAGGCTACTGATGGAGAGAATGTTACAAGTAGTTTTAGTATTGGTTCTTAAAGGAATGGTGAAAGGGTATGCATAAATCTAAGAAGAAAATTACTAAGTATGAGATATTTTATTTAATTGTTTTGTTAATTAGTTTAATTGTTATGATCGCGGGAGCGGCAATGGCTTATTTTTCGGCTTCTGTTAGTCAGGAAGAAAATGGGACAAAGATATATTCTGGTACTTTGGTTATTAATTATATAGATGGTATTGAAATTAATAATCCTGATTTATATCCTAGAATGGCTCCTAGTAATGTTAATGATATAGATAATGCTTATGTTAATAGATTTGGAGTTGAAAGTTCTGGTACTTTAGATCAATACTTAACAGTATATTTTGATGTTTCTTCAAATGAATTTACACAGGGAAGTTTGAAGTATTCAATGTTTAATAATGATGGTAAATTAATTAGAAGTGGTGATATTCCTAAATCTGGAAGAGTAGAGGTTGCTAGTTCTACATATTTGGAGGCAGGAGATACGACATATTTTACTTTTATGGTATGGTTAGAAGAAAGTGGTACTAATCAGGATATTGAACAAGGTAAAAGTTTTGTTGGTAAAATGGTCGTCGAAGCAATTCAATCGGAAGCAATCGATGGAAGATAGTTATTATAATTTAATATTTATATTAAAAATATAAGTATTAAATTTTTTTGATTTTATTTTGTGATTATTTAAAATTTTCTTGTATAATAATTTTATTTATTGTATAATAAGAATAGAGAGAATAGTGAGGTAATGGATATGACAGATAGCAATACTAGCAATAAATTTGATTTTGGTGTTAAGCATTACCATGTAAAGATAGTTCATAAAAAAACTAGTGTTATTAAAAATATTATTAGTGTTATTTCTTATGCTATTTTTATTTGGTTATTGTTAATTGGTATTACTCTTCTTATATATGTTGCTGATGTTAAGATTAGAGCTATGAAAGGGGATCATACTCCTCCTAATTTTAATGCTTATGTTGTTTTAACTGGTAGTATGGAACCTGGTATTATGCCTAAAGATGTTATTTTTACTAAGAAGGTCGATATTGATGATATTGAAGTAGGTGATGTTATTACTTTTATATCTTCAGATAATAGATTTGCGGGTAGTATTATTACTCATAGGGTAGTTGATATTATCGATGATGATCCTGAACATATTAAGTTTCAAACTAAGGGTGATAATAATAATGTTGCAGACTGGGCTTTAGTTGAAGATTATAATGTTTTGGGTAGGGTATTTTTTAAACTTCCTAAAGTTGGTTATATTCAAGACTTCTTAGCTAAACAAGGGGGATGGATTATTGTTATTCTTATTCCATGTTTGGTTGTTGTATCTTATGATATTATGAGAATATTTAAAGCTATTGGTAAGAAGGGATCAAAGAAAAAGATTAAAAGTAGGATGGTTTTATGAGAAAGAAAGAATTTAGTTTAAAGGATTTTAAAGATGATGATATTGTTTTATTAGAAGAAGATGATCGTGGTCCTATAAGGGGATTTTTCTATAGGTATAATAAGCTTATTTTGATTGCTTTAATATTAATTTCTTTAATTATATTTACTATTGGTCTTGGTCTTACTATATCACAATTTGGTAGTTCTACTAGTCCTGAATATACTTATAAGACAATTGAAATTGATTTAGGAGATGGCTCTGGACTTATTAATTTGAATACTCCTATAATGGATGATGATGTTAAACTTAAGTTATATAATAAGTATGGTAATATTGCTTTAAGAGATGGTATTATTTTGGAAAGAGAAACTTTTAGAGCTAATGATATGACAATTACTTATTATAGTGATGGATCTTCTTTTGTTATTAAAGATGATGGTACTATTTTGAGAATTTCGGCTTTAGAAGATGGTAGTTATGGTATTGATCGTAATGGTAATATTCTTGAAAATGCTAAGTATTTGGAGATAATGCAAAAAGAGGTAATTGATTTAGAGAATGGTCAGATTATTTATTATAGTGATGGTTGTGCTGTTATTGTTAAGGATGGTAAGAAAGTTTTAGTAAGAGATAGTAGTAATATTAAACTTGATAAGGATAATGAGATTATTAAGATTAATCCTAGTGGTGTTAGTTATGTTGATAAGGTCAGTGGGAATGTTACTTATTTTAGTGATGGTACGATGATCGTTGTTACTAATGGACAAGAATATGTTATTCATAATGATAAGGATATTGTTATTAATGGTAATAGTATTTCTTTTCCTAATAATAATGCTTATGGGGTAATTAAGAATATTACTTTAAATGATGGTACTAATATTAAGTATTATGGTGATGGTTCAGCTTTAATTACGAAAAATGATGGTGAGAAGTTATTTGTTCGTAAAAGTGGGGATATTGTTTTAAATGGTGATGAATATATTTATGTTATTGTTACTCAGGATAGATATGATAAGATTAATGAGGTAGATATTAATGGTGGCAAGATAATTATCTTTGATAATGGCGATGCTATTATTGAATATGATGATGGTAGTATGGACTATGTTGAAGATGTTAGTCAGATTAAATTAGATGATGATGATAATATTAAGGTTATTGAGGGTGTTGGTGATGAAGAGATAAAAGATGCTACTTTAGAAGATGGTACTAGGGTTATAATCTTCGATGATGAGAGTGCTCTTATAATTTCTCCTGATGGTGATTTGACTTATGTCGATGATGCTAAAGATATTATTTATGGATCTGATGGTAATATTGATAGAATTGATGGAGATAAGTTTGATGAGGTTAATACTGATGTACTTCCTGATGGTACTAAGATTCATGAATTTGAGGATGGTACTGTTATAATTGAACATACTAATGGGGAATTTGAAAAAGTTAATAAAGATGATATTAAGTATGATGAAAGTGGTAATATTGATTATATTGATAGAGACCCTATTAATGATGTTGGAACGGGTACTTTACCTGATGGTAGTAAGGTTACTGATTTTGAAAATGATATGTCTTTAGTTGAGGATCCTGATGGTAATACTTATATTACTGATAAGGATAATATTAAATATGATGATGATGGTAATATTGAGGAAGAGGAACCTGATGAGATTCCTCCCGCTGAAAAGCCTGAAGAACCTACAAAACCGGAGGAACCTGATGAGCCTACAAAACCTGATGAGCCTGAAGAACCTTCTTTAGAAGATCCTGATTATACTTTTGAGATTCCTAATGATACAGATAAGGATGTTAGATTTAGATTAGTATTAGAGGAAACTGATGATTATACACCTTTTAATATTAATGCTTTACCTAGTAGATATGTTAAATATGAGTTACTTGTAGATGGTAATTATGTTAGTGATAGTTATCTTAATCAGAATATTTGGGAGATTGGTTCTTTACTTAATGATGGTTTAACTATTACTAAGAATACTTATATTTTATATGAGGGTACTATTAAAGCTAATAGTGTTAGTAAAGCTGATCTTAACTTGTGGTTAGATTATGCTAATATGGGTAATGATATGCAAAATAGGGCTTTTATTGGTACACTTAAGGCTTATTTATGGGAAGATTAATAAAACTACATAATTTTGTAGTTTTTTATTTTGATTAATAGTTGCAATTTTTATTTTTTGTGATATAATAGGGGACATTTAAGGGGGAATTTGGTATGAATAAGGAAGTTAGATCTTTAGTAATGGAGATTAGTTTTATTGTTTTACTCTTAGTTATTTGTATTCCTATTTTTGTTAATGCTAGTAGTAATTATAATAATTCTTTAAAGAGAATTGTTAATGATGATATTGTTATTACTAATATGGTACATAATAGTTTTGGTTTATCTGCTTTAAGTGATGAGGATGTATTAAATATGAGTAATGATAATTTGTTTTCTATTGTTAATAAAAAAGATAAGGAATATAAATATAGTTTATATTTAAGAGTGAATAAGGATTCTACTATTGATGTTGATAAGGTTAAAATTAAACTTGATAATGAAATCTTTAATTTAAAAGATATTTATGATAGTGAAGATGATAAATATTATTATTACTTACTTAAAAGTGATAAGATATTAGATGAAGTTGATTTTTCTTATCTAGTTTATTTAGATAATGATACTACTAATTATGGAAATAATAGTTTAACTTATTCTTTTATGGTTGTATAATATAAAATAACATGTCTTTAAGGGACATGTTATTTTATTAGGAAAGTTGCATATAGAGGTACTGATTTTATGTTGTTTTTAAAGCCAAAATTTTTGGTAGAAATTCTTATTGCATATTTTGGTTTAAATCTTTTTATATAAATATTTAATCTTTTACTTTTTAAGTTATCATTAGCTTTTACTTCGATTGGTATTATTCCATCATCATTATATAATAGAAAATCTATTTCTGCTTGGTTATTTGATTCCCAATATATAAGTGATATATTATTGGCCGCTAATTGTGTTGCTACATAATTTTCTGTTATAATACCTTTATATTGTAATAATTTATCTAAAATAATATCATTATATTTTATTTCTAACATATTTAGAAGAATACCTGTATCACTTAAATATAGTTTAAAATGATCTTCAACGATAAATCCTAATGGTGGAATTTCTGGTTTTTTTATAATAGAACATTTTAAAATCATTGTACTAGATAAAAGCCAATTTAATGCTGTTTCATAATCTCTTTTTCTAGCATTATTGGATATTTTACTATATTGAAATTTATTACTAATATTACCTAGTTGTGATGGAATTGATTTATATATTGCTTCTATTTTACTTGCTTCAAATTTATTTGTTATATATTTATTCATATCATTCAAATATGAATTATATATATCTTCTATAATTGTTCTATCAAATTTTAAGATATTTTTATCGTTAGTTATAAAATTATTTACTGCTTCAGGCATTCCCCCTATACATAGATATAGTCGATATAATTTTAATGCTTTTTCATGTAATACATTATCCATGGGAATATTTTCTTGATAACATTTTTTTATTTCTGTAATGAGTCCATTGCTGTTTGTTGCTTGTAAAAATTCTTCAAAGTCCATGGGATGCATATTAATCATTTTTACTTTACCAACAGGAAATGATGAATGCATTCTTTTTAATTTAACTCCTAATAGGCTTCCTGCACATATAATTTTAAATGGTTTTTCACTTTCGTTAAAATATTTTAATGCACTTATTAATTCTTCACTTTCTTGAATTTCGTCAAAAAAGATAATAGTATTTTCTAAGTCAATATCTTGATCAAGATATATACTCATGCGATTAAATTTTTCTTCAGTATTAATATTCTCTTGGAATATTTCGATGATTTCTTTTTGCTCTAATAAATTAATATATATATAATTGGGAAATTCTCTTTGACAAAATTCTTTGATAATATATGTTTTACCTATTTGTCTTGCTCCAATAATCATAAGTGGTTTTTGAATGTTTGTATTTTTCCAATTTATTAATTCTTGATATATTTTTCTTTTCATTTAGTTTTCACCTCATATTAATTATATAGTATATAAGGGGATTAGTCAATCAACTTTCACGTTTTTGATAGATAAAAAAGTACTAACTTTCACGTTTTTAATAGATAAAAATGTACTAACTTTCACGTTTTTGATAGATAAATTTATTTTATTGATTTAAGTTTATATAATAAGAAAATTTTTATTGACATATTTTTATTTAAAATATTTATTTTAAAATAAGCATTTAAAAGGGACTTCTATGTAAAATTTATTTATTTGTTTTTTTTGATGATAATTTTTACTTATTTTATGATATAATTATTAATAAGTAAGGATGGTGTAAGAATGACAATCAATAGTGTGTTAACAATTATTCAAAAGATTGTTGATATATCTTTAGTATGGATGCTTATTTATTTTGTATTAAAAAATCTTAAAAATAATGTTAAAATGGTACTTTTATTTAAGGGTGTTTTATTGATCCTTATTTTAAAGGTTATTAGTGATGCTTTAAATTTGGTTACTATTGGTCTTATTTTAGAGTATGTTATTATGTGGGGACCTTTAGCTTTGATTATTATTTTTCAACCGGAAATTAGAAATATTTTAGAGCATTTGGGTCGTAATCAGCTTTTGGGAAGTCATAAGATACTTACTTTGGATGAAAGAGAGAAGTTAGTATATGAAATTATGAATGCTGTTGAATATTTGCGAAAAGCTAGAATTGGAGCATTAATTGTTATTGAAAGGGATATTAGTTTAAATGAATATATTCAAAGAAGTAAAAAGATATATGCGGATATTTCATCTGAGTTATTAATATCTATCTTTTTCCCTAGAAATCCTCTACATGATGGAGGTGTTATTATTCAGGGTAATACTATTACTAGTGCGGGAGCTGTTTTTCCTATTAGTGTTAATAGTAAGATTAATAAGAGACTTGGTACTAGACATAGAGCGGCAATTGGTATTAGTGAAGAGAGTGATGCTATTGCACTAGTTGTCAGTGAAGAGACTGGTAAGATATCTATAGCTCTTAATGGTAATTTGAATTATAATCTTTCTTTAGATGATGCTAGAATGATGTTAATTGAAGAATTAAAACCTAAAAGCGAGACATTATTAGATGATGAACTAGAGGATGAGGATTTAGATAAGGATGTGGATAATAATGAAAATGCTTAAGAAAATAGGTAATGCAATAGCGGGTTTATTTAGAGCTATTTTTAAATGGATAGATAGAAGAATTATTGTTCCCCTTACGAAGTTTATATTGATGATTACGGAAAAGACAGGTAAGAAGACAGGTAAGTTAGAGAAATGGCTTACGAAAAAGAATACTTTAATATTTTTATCGTTACTTATTGCTTTATTTGCTTTCTTTGTTGTCGATAGTAAATCTATTGTTTTAGTTGATTCTTCGGCAGAAGTATTATATGATCAAAAAGTTAATGTTATATATAATGAAGAGGCTTATGTAGTCGAGGGATTACCAGAGACTGCTGATGTTACTTTAATAGGTAGAAAAGTGGATTTGTATTTGGCTAAACAGTTATCGACTGGTAGTATTAATGTTGATATTTCTAATTTGAAAGAGGGACAACATAAAGTTAATCTTAATTATGAAAGTCCTATTAATTCTGTTAATTATAAGTTGGATCCTAGTTCTGTAACTATTTATATTTATCCTAAGGTATCTGAGAATAGAACAGTAGAAGTTGATGTTATTAATAAGGATAAACTTGATTCTAAGTTATCTATTCAAGATGTTAAGGTTGATCAAGATCAAATTATAATTAAGGGTGCAGAACATACTTTAAAAGAAGTTGCTACGGTGAAAGCTTTAGTTGATGTTAATAATATTGTTGATCCACAAGTTGGTGTTACTACTTTAGAGGATGTTAAGTTAGTGGCTTATGATAGTGATGGTAAAGTAGTGGATGTTGAAATGGTTCCTAATAAGGTAAAGGCTACGATTAGTATTGTATCACCTAGTAAGGAAGTACCTGTTAAGGTTATTCCTAAGGGTAATGTTATTTTTGGTAAGGCTATTAGTTCAATTTCGGCTGATGTTACTAATGTTACTGTTTATGGTGATGAGAATGTTATTAATGATCTTCAATTTATTCCTATTGAAGTAGATGTTACTAATTTGGATAGTGATAAAGAATATAATGTTATTATTAATAAACCAAGTGGTGTTACGGAAATATCTGTTACTAGTGCTGTTGTAACGGTAACACTGGGAGATGAAGTTACTAAAGAGATCGAGGATGTCTATATAGAAACTACTAATTTGGATTCTAATTATAAGGCTGCGGCGATTGGTGAGAATTCTAGTAAGACTTCGGTAATTATAAAGGGTACTCAGGAAGTACTTGATAGTATTGATGTTGATACTATTAAAGCTACGGTTGATTTATCTGGTTACTCGGAGGGTGATTATGAAGTTGAGGTAGTTGTTACAGGTGATGATGTAAGAGCAAGCTTTACTCCTAAGACTACTAAGATTAAGGTTAGAATTTCTAAAAAATAGTTATAGTTAATGCTACAAGTATTGTCTTGTAGCTTTTTCTATAAAAAAAATACCCAAAGAGGGTATTATCTATCTAAGTTTTTAGTAAATATAGCTATATCAACAAGTCCTGATACAGCAACTAAGACGTATACTATTCTTGTTAATAGTGAGCCATCACCAAATAGATATTCAACTAGATTAAAGTCAAATAATCCTACTAAGCCCCAGTTAATGGCACCAATTATAACTAAAGCTAAGCATGTTTTTAAAATAATATTCATATCGTTCCTCCTTTTTTCTAATGTTATTTTTACCAATTTTTTGATAATTATTCTCATAATAGTAAAAATTATCCATATAATTTATCAGAAAGAAAATGAGGTGAATGAATTTGAAAAAATTATTCTTAGGAATAATATTATGTGGAATCTTTTTGATTTCAGGATGTGGTAAATATACTGAGGATGATATTATAAAGGATTTGACTAAAAAAATTGAAAATACTAAAGCATATGAAATTGAGGGAACAATGGAGATTACTAATAATGAGGATATTTATACTTATAGTGTTAATGTAGGTTATATGGAGAAAGATAATTATAAGATTAGTTTAGTAAATTTGGATAATAATCATGAACAGGTTATTTTAAGAAATAGTGATGGTGTTTATGTTATGACACACAAAAGTGGTTCTTCTCCAAGTTAGTTGAGCTAAGCCAAAATTTTAAGACGGAGTAGGTCGAAACTACATCGACCATACATCTGTCTTTTTATTACTTTAGTTTTATTATTGAATCCTTCTGTTAAACCATTACTATAATTATAAATAATTGCATTTCTTACAGCTTCTATGTCGCTTTCAATCAGATCAACAAAACTATTTATTTCTATAACATTTAAAGCTTTTGCTTTTTTTAACCATGGCTCTAATTGTTCTGGCTTTTTCGAAAATAAAATGGTTTTAAATTCTGTTTTTAATTCAAGTAATGAATTTAATTCTTCATTTTGAGTTAAATAAAATTCAATGTCTTGTTTTAAATTGTCATTTTTTATTTCTTTTAATTCATAATAAAGCAGTTTTTTTATTTTGCTTCTTTTAAGATATGTAATATTGTTTTTTACTTGATTTCTTATACTTTTCATATGCATATTTAAAACTGTCATTTTCCCTTTGTATCCGTTTGATTTCATTTCTTCAAAAATTTCTTTTGTTTTTTTGCCTTCTAAAATACCTTGTTTTATCAAAGGAATATAATTATCTAAAATGCAGTTACTATCTTTTATAGGTGGATTTTCTAGTAATAAATATGTATTTAGAGTAACCCTTGTAATACCTATCTTTTTAGCTATATAAGTTTTAATATGTCCTTCCTCATATAATTTTTTTGCTTCTTGAATTGTTTCCCATTTTTTGTTAGCGGTGTTAATTTTATCTTGTTGTCTTTTAGTTAAAATTTCTTCTTCTGAATTATCATCTTTATACAATTTTATTCTTTCACTAACAGTTCTTTTTAAATAATTCCATAAATCATCTGTAAGATTTTTTAAAATATGAAATCTATCAACTATTTGTTTAGCATTAGGTAAAGCTTCTGTAATAGCATTTTTATAAGTTAAGGAAAAATCTCTAGTAATTGTTTCAACATTTGTAAAAAGCTTTAAAACCTCAACTACGTCATCTTTTTCTCTAGAATTAATTATTTCTATTTTTTTATGTTTGTCATTATCCGTTATAATTGAATTAT
>CALVUN010000053.1 GCA_944363595.1 uncultured Bacilli bacterium | reverse complement strand
AGAGCTCTGCAGAATTCTCTGCAGAAATAATATATAAAGTAGGTGAGTTATGAGAAAGAAAAATGGATTTACCCTAATAGAATTAATTGCCGTCATCGCTGTTCTTGCCCTTATTATGATAATTGCTCTTCCATCTCTAACGACCGTTATGTCTAATCGGGAAGAAGAAGAATACGAACGCAAAATAGAATTAATAATCTCAGCCGCGGAGATATATGCAAGTATGAATAATTATGTATATAATCAAATAGTAACTAGTAATTGTTATATAACTTCCCAAAGCTTATATAATAATAACCTAATATCCTATGATGACTATCATGATAAAAATGGTAATCCCATCGATATTAGAATATACTATGATAAAGAAAACCATAAATATATCAATAAAAATGGAAATAGTTCAGATATAGAATGTAGTCCAATATAGAAAAGAGGCTTATAATGAAATTAAATAATAAAGGTTTTACCCTAGTAGAATTACTAGCAGTCTTAGTAATATTAGTAACTATCCTATTAATAGCTATACCCAGTATAACATCTACAATATCAAGAAACCAAGATAAAGAATTACAAGCTAGAAAAGACCTAATAGTATCCGAAATGGAAGCATATGCTATGTCTCATAAAAATAGTACTACTCAATTTCGAAATGGAACTTGTGCCTATTCCACTGAACAAATCCAAAACAAAAATATGATAAGTAAAGATAATCTCTTAAATAGTGAAGGAAATCTCATCGAAGGATGTATCTATTATCATACTACCAATAAAGAGTATGTATTTGAAAATCCATGTTCTAAGACTCTATGTAGTGATTAAGAAAAGAGGTATGTAATGAAATTAAATAATAAAGGTTTTACCCTAGTAGAATTACTAGGAGTAATAATTATCTTAGTAGTTATCTTGTTAATAGCTATACCCAGTATAACATCTACAGTATCGAGAAATAAAGATCAAGAATTAGAAGCCAAGCAACAACTCATAGTAGCGGAAACTAAATTATATGCTGAAGCTCACCAAAGAACTGAAGCCAATTTTATCGCTGGAACATGTAGTTATTCAACCCAAAAATTACAAGAATTATCCATTGTAAGTGAAGAAAATCTCTTAGATAGCGATGGTAATCTAATTATAGGATGTGTCTACTATAATAATAGCCAAAAACAATACCAATTCCAAACTACTTGTACTATTACCCCATGTAGTTAGCAAATGTTTAAAAACATTTGTTTTTTCTTTTAAATTATGATATAATTCCATAAGCAAAGAGGTGTAACATGGAACAAATAATATTAATAAAATATGGTGAATTAACTACTAAAAAAGCCAATCGTAACTTATTTATCAAAACACTATATGATAATATCTTAGAAAAATTACAAGACTATCAAGTAAAAATAACTAAAGATAGAGTACGTATGTTTATTGAAACCAAAGATAATATCGATGATATTGTAAATATTTTAAGTAATATTCCTGGTATTCATAGTATAGTAGTTGCCGTAAAAGTAGATACTAATATTGAAGAAATAAAAAAAACAACCCTAGATATAGCTAAAAAAATAAATTTTAAAACATTTAAAGTTGAAACCAAGAGAAGTAATAAAGAATTTCCTATCCATAGTATGGAATTTAACCAAGTAATAGGATCTATCTTACTTAAAAATATTCCTAATATAAAAGTAGATGTTAGAAATCCCGAATACTTATTAAAAATAGAAATAAGAGAAAAATATACCTATATTTATCAAAAAGAAAAAGGGGGATTAGGAGGTTATCCCATTGGTGTCGCAGGAAAAGGCTTATTAATGTTATCTGGAGGAATAGATTCTCCCGTCGCAGGTTATTTAGCTATGAAAAGAGGTATTAAGATAGAATGCATTTACTTTGAATCACCACCACATACCAGTATTAATGCCAAAAACAAAGTAAAAAAATTAGTAAGCAAATTAAATAACTATCAAAGTAATATCACTCTTCATGTTATAAACTTCACTAAAATCCAAGAAGCTATATATCAAAATATAAACCCTAATTATATGATAACCATAATGCGAAGAATGATGTATCGCATAAGTACATTAGTTGCCCAAAAAAATAACTGTTTAGCCATTATAAATGGCGAATCAGTAGGCCAAGTAGCAAGTCAAACATTAACAAGTATGCAAGTAATAAATAATGTAACTAATTATCCCATCATAAGACCACTAGCATGTTATGATAAATTAGATATAATAAATATAAGTAAAAAAATAGATACATATGAAACATCAATATTACCATATGAAGACTGTTGTACTATCTTTTTACCCAAACATCCCGTTATTAACCCTAACTTAGATAAAGCAATAGCATATGAAAAAAATATAAACTATGAAGAATTAATCCAAGAAGCTATAAATAATATGGAAAATATAAAAATAACAAATAATCAAGAAAAATTTAAACTTTAACAAAAATTACCAGTAAATAAAAGGTATGAAATTGACAAATATTCACATCCTATTAGCGTAGGAGGTGAAACAAATGACAAACTCTAACAACAAAATGGTAGTTCCAGGAGCAAAACAAGCTATCGACCGTATGAAATATGAAATAGCTAACGAATTTGGTGTTAACTTAGGACCAGATGCAACTTCTAGAGCTAATGGTTCAGTTGGTGGCGAAATCACTAAAAGATTAGTTCAATTAGGACAAAACCAATTAAGTGGTTCAAACTACAATGGTCAATCTAAATAAGTTAATTAATAAATAATATATAAGAAACTTAGTATAAATAATCCTTTTACTAAGTTTCTTTTTATTAAATTTATATAAAATCTATTTAAAATATTAAATTTATAATATTTAGTATCAATAAAATATAAAAAAATAAATATATTTGTCATTAATTGTTCCATCCAACTAACAAATATGATATAATGTATGTTGAAAGGAACATGAATATTATGAATAAAGAAGAAAAAATTTTAGATTTAATTAAAATAAATAATGGAATAATTACATCAAAAGAAGTATCTGAACAAGGAATTAATAGAGTTTTTTTAACAAGATTAGTTAAATCTGGAAGAATTGAAAGAGTAAAAAAAGGATTATATATTTTGACAAATACATGGGGTGATGAATATTTTAACTTAATTTATGGAATAAATGCTATTTTTTCCTATGATACAGCTCTATATTTTTTAGGTTTATGTGAAACAGTACCAATTACTTATCATATCACAGTATGTAGAGGATATAATGGAAAATTGAAAAACATGGACAATGTAAAATTACATTTTGTTAAAAAAGAAGTTTTTGAATTAGGAAAAATTCAAATTAAAAGTCCTCAAGGTCAAACAATTATGAGTTATAATGCTGAAAGATGTATTTGTGATTTATTAAAAAATAAAGATAAAGAAGATATAGAGACTATTAAATATGCTATTACTGAATATTTAAGTGACAAACAAAATAGAAATTTACCAAAATTATTAGAATATTCTATAAAACTTAATGTAGAAGATGAAGTTACAAGATATTTGGAGGTGCTAATGTAATGAAAGATATTATTAGTGCAGAAGACTTAAAAATTAAAATAAAAACAAAAGCACATGAAAATAATTTAGAGCCACAAGAAATTATGCAGATGTATTTTTTTGAAAGATTATTGTATAGAATCGGAATTAGTAAATATAAATATAATTTTATATTAAAAGGAGGGCTTTTATTATCAGCAATATTTGGAGATGAGCGTAGAACTACTCAAGATATGGATACAATGATAAAAGGAATACCATTAGAAATAAATGTACTAAAAAAAATAATAAATGAAATAATAAATATTGATGCTAATGATGAAATAACTTTTGAAATTATTAGCATAAAAGATATAAGGTTAAAAGATAAGTATGGTGGATTAAAAGTAAAATTAATTGGCTATAAGGAACATTTAATAGTGCCATTAGCAATTGATGTTACAGTAGGAGATCCAATTACACCCAAGGAATTAAATTTTAAATATAAATGTATGTTTGATGACTCATATATTAATATTATGGCATTTAACAAAGAAACTATTATCGCTGAAAAATTTGAAACGTTTATTACTGATAATATTATTAATACAAGAGCAAAAGATTTTTACGATTTATATATTTTATTAACTAAATTTTATAATAGTATTAATAAATACTTTTTGATAAAAAAAAAAAAAAAAACTTTTGAAAGAAGAGAATCTAAATTTGATATAAATATTATTACTTCTAATTTTAATTTAATAAAAAATAGTGAAAAATTAAAAATAAATTTTAAAAGATATAAAAATAAAAAAGTTTATGTAAAAGATATTAGTTATGAAGATGTTATG
>CALVUN010000052.1 GCA_944363595.1 uncultured Bacilli bacterium | reverse complement strand
TTTTTAATTTTTTTTTAGAAAAAAGTTCTTTTTTTTTTGCAATAATTTCAACTAGAAAATGTTTAACATTATGTTATTTAAAAGTTTTGTGCTAAAATATAGGCAAAGAGGTGATTCTATGTCTTTAATGTTAGAACGAAATGTATATAGAGGCTGTAATTATGTTATAAAGAAACAATTTAATTATTATAATATACTATGTACAAATAACAACTGTTATTTAAACTACGAAAAAGTCCGAAAAGATATATTAGAGGAAACGACATCAATAAAGAACTTAGGAAAAAGATTATTGTTTTTACTATGCAACATAGAAAGTTTTGATTCGCTTTTAAAAAAGGATAGAAAAGAACTCCAATTTAAATTTGAATGGTCACATTCACTCCTTTATAAATATAGTAAGATGAAAGCGGATGATGTTTTAAACAGTAATGTTAATTATACTGAAGGATTCAATTTTTCACCTGATGTTGTCGTTAAGGAGTGGAGTGATGACCCTTCACCTAATACGAACGATATTATAACAATTATAAATTATGATGAATTTATGTCAAATGAAAAAGTTCAAAATAGTATTATAGATTATTGTAAAGTTAATGGTTTACCTTATTATAATCATTATTGGGATGATGAAGTTGATAATCCTAATTATAAATATGAAGAGGACTATATGGAGATAAAAGTAAAAGATTTGGTTTTATATTCAATTACTTTGTATTTATTAATCCAAATAAATGAAATAATGATTAAGAACAATTTAAATAAGATTCATAAATTAAATACCTTATTAGGTTTAAGAAAAGAAAAGTATGATAAAAAAATATATACTAATTTTTTCAAGGATTTTATTGATATGGTTGCGATGTATATTAAGGAATCTAGTATGACCTATAGAAATAGATCTCCTATACAATTAATTTGTGGAGATATTGTAAATGATAATGTAATTCAAGGAGTACTATTTTATTTTATAAATAATATAAATAATGATAATTTAAGTATATGTAAAAGATGTAGTACTTTATTTATAAAAATGAGAGATACAGATACTTTATGTAACAATTGTTATTATGATAATCCTAATTTTAACAGGAACAAAAAAGATAGAGAACAAAGAGAAGAAGCAAAAAAAATATATGAAAAATTAATTAAACTAAATAATGAAGAACTAAATAAAAAATTAAGTGAAATTAAAGCCGTTAAAGATAAATTTAAACACGCATCAAAAAAAGACATACAGCAGTTAAATGATTTATACAAAGAATATCATATAAAATGATATTTTTTTTACGGAAAATTACGGATGTATTTTATATATGTATTTTTTTTGTTATAGTCTATTTGTCCAACGAAAAATAGCATTAATATTTAAATTTTTTAAATAGTGACTATTATTAGTTAGACATAAATTAAGGCTCTTATAAAATTTGTTTGTAAATATTTTTCTTATATTAATTTTTGCCTAAACTTTATAAAAAGTTAGTGTAATCTTCAAAAAACACTAGTAAAAATGGTTCCCTAATATTTGAAAATTTGCAAATTAAATAAGAGTACATTAAAAGAAAGGAGAAAAACCATGAATTTTGGAAAAACTAATTTTTTTAATTTAGCCAATATGGCATTTGATAAAATATCAGATGATTTAGAATTAGAAAGAGAATATAAAGGTAAAATTAAAAAAATTTATGTAGAAAAAGGAATGTATAGTTCAATCATAATTTTGTATGAAATAAATGATAATGGTATGTTGAAACATATTAATGATGTTTATACCTTTAATGGAGATTATGATTACTGGTATATGGAACAACTGGTAAAACTTTTAAAACAAGTAAATAACTTGTGTAAAGATGATATTGATTGGACCAATATTGATACTATATGTAATTCATTAGAATTTTTAGTTGGTGAAGAAGTTAGAATAAAACAATCAATTAATTCACAAGGTAAACGCAAGAATGAAGTAAAACTTACCTGTGATTATAAAATGGAAAATTTAACGATTGATGAGGTGTTATAATGTTAAGATTTATAGGAATAAATGAAAACAAAGTACCACTTACTCCATTCAAAACTGAAGAAGATAAACAAAATTATTCGCAAGGGAACTGTGATAATTTTGTTTCAGCTTCACTTATTATTCCAAAAGGTGTTGTAGTAATTGATTTTGATGAAGACAATGTAATAAGAGATAATAATGGTGAAATATTAGTTAATAAAGAGAAAATCTTGATTGACTATTTTATTAAAAATTATAATCCTTATTGGACCAAGTCTAAATCAAATCATTATCATTTGTATTTTAAAATGCCTAAGGATAAAAAAATAAAAGATGGTTCAGCAGATTATTTTACTTGTGGTGGGTTTCAAGTTGATTTTAAAAAAGACAATAATGGACTTGCTGTCGTTAAGATGAATGGAACTATGCGAGAAGCTAAGGAAAAACTTACAGAAGAAGTAATTAATAATTTACCAGAATTACCTATACTTTGTTTTCCTTTACATCATAATCAAAAGTTAAAAAGTTGTTTTATTGATATGAAGGAACACGATGGCAGAGACCAAGCTATCTTTGACCATTTAATATCAGTATATAGAAAATATCGTTTCTCAAATAATGAAATGATAGAAATTGGTAATTTCATTAACAAATATTTATTTAAAGAACCTTTGGATGATGAAATTGTAAAATCAAAATGTTTAAGAGCTAAAGATTATGCTACAGATAATAGCGTCAGTGAAAGAAGTGATTATAATCCAGAACTCGATTTAATATGTTTAGATGAAATAAAAACTAAATCCGTTGATTGGTTATGGAAACCTTATATTCCACTTGGTTATATTACAATAGTTGTTGGTGACCCAGGAGTTGGTAAATCATACTTTTTAGTGGATTTATGCTCTAGAATAACTAATGGACAAGCATTTCCCTTTAATGATGAAAATGATGAAAAAACTATTCAAGGCAAAATCATTTTTCAAAATGGAGAAGATGGTATAGAAGATACAGTTAAAGAAAGATTTGAGACTTGTAATGCCAATCTAAGAAATGTTTATATCATTAATGAAATAGAGAATCCTATTTTTTCACTGGAAGATTTAGATAGATTTGAAAACGCATTAAAACAAATAAGACCTAAATTAATTATAATTGACCCTGTACAAAGGTATATAGGTAATATTTCAATGAATTCAGCTAATGAAGTTAGAAATATACTAGCTCCTATTGGAAATTTAGCATTAAAGTATAATTGTTCTATTATACTTGTTATGCATGAAACTAAAAGTAAAAATACAGGTACTTTGTATAGAGCACTAGGAAGCATTGACTTTGTTGGAATTGCTAGATCTATGTTAACATTATCTATTAATGATGATGGTACAAGATGGATTAGTCATACTAAATCAACAAAAGGGAAAAAAGGAGACTCAATTTCATTTAATATAACTGAAAAAGGAATTATTTATTTAAATAAGGTAGAACAAATTGAAAATAATATAGATTCATTGGCTCCTAGAGAAGAAGCTAAAGATTTTATTGTAAACATTTTAAAAGAAAATAATGGATTATATAGTGCTCAAAAAATAACTGATTTAGCTAAAGAAAAAGGTATATCTCCAGCGACATTAACAAGAGCAAAAAAAG
Source organism: uncultured Bacilli bacterium (assembly GCA_944363595.1). Classification (GTDB taxonomy): domain Bacteria; phylum Bacillota_I; class Bacilli_A; order RF39; family UBA660; genus CALVUN01. The sequence continues at coordinate 16,112 of CALVUN010000052.1, read as the reverse complement.
AACTTAGAGTAGAAAGTATTCAAAATAATGCTAAATGGTATTGGCAATTAACTTTTGAACAAGCAGACGCTCAAGAGGATAATAAAAATAGTGATAACCTGATTATCTGATATGTACTTTATTAAAAAAAGGGTTTAATATAAAAAACTAAAAAAGGAAAATATTTTGTCATAAAGATATAATGATATTTTCCTTTCTTTAATAATAAAGTTTACTAGGAGGATTAAGTTATGGAAACCAATACTAAAAATGTAATTGAAAAAATTAATAAATTTAAAATACAACTTATTATTAATAAAAACCTTTTTTCTAGTAATGTTATAGACAGTACTATATACGAGCAAATGGAATCATCACTACTTGAAAAAATAGAAAAATTAAATAAGGAATTAGCGTTAATTTAATGATGAGTTTGTATGATATTAGAAATGCCCTAGCTAGTGGAGTATCAGTATATGATTTACATCTAACTGTTACTTATTATGCTAGGGTATCAACTGATAAATACGACCAGTTAAATTCATTAGAAAATCAAATAACTTATTACGAAGAGTTTATAAAAAATAATACTAATTGGACATTTGCCCAAGGTTATGTTGATGAGGGAATAACTGGTACATCAACTCTTAAGCGTGATGATTTTAAGCGGATGATAAGAGACGCTAAAAATAATAAATTTAATTTAATTATAACAAAAGAAATATCAAGATTCGCTCGTGATACACTTGATAGTATTCAATATACTAGAAAACTTTTAGAATATGGTGTTGGAGTATTATTTCAATACGATCATATTAATACTTTTAATGCGGATTCGGAACTAAGATTAACGATTATGGCTTCAATAGCACAAGAAGAAGTTAGAAAGTTGTCTGAAAGAGTTAAATTTGGTTTTCAAAGGTCTATTGAAAAAGGTAATGTTTTAGGTAATAATTCTATATGGGGCTATAAAAAAGATAATTGTAAATTAGTAATTGTTCCTGAGGAAGCAGAAATTATAAAAAAAATATATGATATGTATGTTAATGAACACATTGGTATGAGAACTATTGGAAATAGACTTGCTGATTTAGGTTATTATAATAGTAATGGCAAACCATTTACTCAAAATACAATTAAAAGTATTCTAACTAATCCTAAATACAAAGGTTATTACTGTGGTAATAAGACAAGAGTTATTGATTACCATTCTAAACAAAGAGTAAATATTGATAAAGAAGATTGGAAAATATATGAAGATAATGAAAATGTACCGCCTATTGTAAGCGAATCATTATGGAATAAAGCACAAAATATTATAAACGAAAGAAGTAAAAAATCATCTAAAGATAAAACAGTATATCAAAATAGATATCCTTTTAGTGGTAAAATATATTGTATGAAGCATAATACCACTTATAGAAGAAAAGTTAATATTAGTAGTGGTATAAAGAAAAAACGAGTAGTTACTTGGAGATGTAGTGAATTTTTAAAATATAATTCTAAAGGTTGTGATGGGCCTATTCTTTATGATAATGAATTAAAAAGTATTGTAGGAAAGACAATATTAAGTTATATTTCAAATATAAATGTTGTTGATGATTTAATAAAAGAATATAAAGAACTGAAAAGCAATACAAATATAAAAGATGAAATAGTAAATAAACAAAAAAAAATAGAATAAATAGAAAATAAAAAAAGTAAATTATTAGACCTTATATTAAAGGAAATTATAACAGAAGATGATTTTAAAATACAAAGTGATGAAATAGTAAATGAAATTCATAAACTAAAAGAAGAAGTATTGGTATTAGAAAGAAATAACATTAATTTGCTTGAAGATGAAAAATATTTAAATAAAATAAAAAAGAAAGCTCTTGAATTACTGGAATATGAGAACGCTGACATAGACAGTCTTATTTATGAATTTTTAGATAAAATAGAAGTAAATGAAACTAATAATAATGATTTTATAAATTTAAGAATTATACTAAATACTGGTAATGATTACAGTATTTCATTTAACAATAAAAAGCATCCTTTTTGTACGGACTATACATATGATTAAAGTCGATGTTGAAAGTACTTTTGAACCAATTATTGGTAGTGAACTTCAAAGTAAGGAACTTATTGATCATTTAACTAAAGATAGTGAAACTAATGATATTTGGAAAAGTGAAATTTTTGGACGTAGTTTAGATGTTATTGTGCAGGAGGGAATTCAAGCTAAATTATCGATGATGCCTGAAAATATTCGTTATAAGTTGGGTCAAACTTTAACTAAAGTTATTAATAAGGGATCTTCTAATATGATTGCAATTGTTTTGTAATTATTGTTATATTTATATTTACTAAAAAAACTAATTAACATCTTTTTGATGTAATTAGTTTTTTAACGATAAAATATTTGGTGATGATAATCATAATCAAGACTTACATTATTTGTCTTTAAATTACGCATATTTAATTCTAATAATTCTTCTTGGTTTTCTATTTCAATATACATTTCGTTAGTGGAAGTTAATATTAATCTAGTTATTGGGGTATCTGTTTCGTATAGTCTTCTTACATAATCGGCATTACTCATCATTATTTGTCGGTTACTTATATATATGTATCCTGAATTATATGGTAATATTTGATTATGGTTTAGGGGAATATTTGATACTATAAGAAGACTACTGTTATTATTTAAGTTATATTCGTAATAACTAATGGTGGTGGAATTTTGGATAGAATAGATAACTTTATTACCTAAATTGAATTCAATATGACCACTTGCTATATTAGTTATTTGTTTGCCATCATAGACATATATTTCGTTATTACGATTATATATTATTTCATCTGTACTAGCTGATGTATATAGACTGGTTATTTGGTTATTGTTATTGATATTTAAAAGAGTTGATTGATTATTATTTATATCATAATTATATATTTGATTATTGGATAAGTAATAGATATTATTTTCTAAAACATCTAAATCTGTTATTCCACGATGGAGATCGGCGATTTTTTCTAATGAATAATTTGAATTACCTTTGGTTAAATCTATATTATAAAGAGAACTTATATTGTTGTTTTCTAGATATATATATATTGTTTCACCATTATAATCATAATAAATATTATCGTTATATGAACTTAAGTCTACTAATTTTATTTCTTTACCTGTTTGAATTAAGGCTACTAATTCTTTGGTATTATCTTGATATTCTTTAACGGCAAAGGATTCTACCTCTTTTAACTCACTATTAGTTGTGGCTTTTTCGATATGTTCTTCGCGTGGATAAAACATATCAGTTAGAATATAAGCAATTATTCCTATTAATATTAAAATAATAGCCATAAGAATGGTTATTGGCCAATTACTACGTTCTTTTTTCATATTTATCACCTTACTATCAGATATATTATAACATAGTTTGAATTAATTAACTAATAATTTTTGTTAATTTATGTATATTTTTTGGAAAAGGGCTTGATTTTGTTGGTTTTTCGTGGTATTCTTTATGAGTAAGCATATAATATGATGCTTAATATGAAAATGGAGGTAGAATTTAAAAATGACAAAAGCTCAATTAGTTGATTTTATTGCTGATAAAGCTGATTTGACAAAAGCTGATGCTGCTCGTGCTTTAGAAGCTACTATGGAAGGAATTATAGAAGGATTAAAAGAAAGTGACAAAGTTACTTTAGTAGGTTTTGGTACTTTTACCGCTAAAAAGAGAGAAGCTCGTACTGGACGTAATCCTCAAACTGGAGAAGCTGTTCAAATTGCTGCTCGTATTGTTCCTGGATTTAAAGCTGGTAATAAATTAAAAGATGCTTTAAACTAATTGATTTATTTAATAAAAACAAGTTAACATAAACATTAACTTGTTTTTATTTTACTTCACGGTAGATAGCTGTTACTTTACCTAATATCATTTCATTAGATATAATATTGATATTTATTGTAGGATATTTAGGATTAATAGCTTGGAGAATAATTCCTTTGGGATAACGATATAATCTTCTTACTGCAAGAGTATTTCCCTTAATGGCAATAACAATGTCATCTCCATTTTGATAATCAGCTTTTTTTTCAAAATATAATTTATCATTTTTTTGATAGACAGGACTCATTGAATCATCTGTTACTTTTATAGCTAAATCTTTATGACCTGTAGTGGCTTCATAAGTAGCATTTTTATATGTATTAATTATTTTTTCTGTTTTTGTGGTTAAATCTTTATCAGGTCTAATACTACTCATATATTCTTTGATCATTTTCTTTTCAAAAATATCTTTTTCTTCTTTGGACATTGGTATTTCATTTAGAGTTAAATTATCAATTTTAAAAATACGACATATTTCAAAGAATATATCATAAGGTATATTTAGAGTTCCGTTTTCATATTTATGTAGTGTCTGTCTGTTTTTTTGATGATTTAATGCCTTAGATAAGTCTTCTAATGAATAGTTATATTTTTCACGGGCTTCTTTTAATATTTTTGCGACAAAGGGTTTTAATTCATCACTTACTAATTCTTGTTTTTTGGTACGCATATTTTTTCCTCCTTTATTTTATTTTATTTATTATATAGATAGGAATTGTTCCAATTAGTTCTATTATTAAAATAATAAGATATCTGATTAGTATTAATATGGATAGTTCTTTTATATTAACAAGACCTAAATAGGCTATAAAGCCAAAAATGACTGTAGACATGAATGACACTATAATGGATGTTAAGATATTGCTTATTATTATTTTATTTTTTATTCTTCTTATTTGATGATATAAAATGGCATTAAACCATAATATAATTAAAATTGATAGGCTATTTGCTATAATAAGACGAATATTATTAAAAGTATAATCAAATGTTATATTCATTAGTGATAGGCTTGTACTTCCATCAATAAGGGTAGTTAAAAAGATAATAAGACTACTTACTATTGTCGATATTAGTAATGCTAATAGAAGCTTTTTTATTTCTTCAGGACCATATTTTTGGACAATAATATTACTTGCAATAAATATGGATGCATATATTGTAAAACCTAAGGCTATTTCTAAAGATAATATCTCTGTTCTTTTTAAAACCATTATATTGGATAAAATTAAACCTACAATGGTATATAGGTATAATCCTTCTTTTTGTTTTTTTTGATATATGATTATAATAGTCATGTAACATAATATTACTTCAATCATTAAATATATTAGATTCATAAACGCACCTTCTTTTTACTAGTTAGATAATTAAAGATAGGTGTATATAGAATACTTATGACTAAACCTATAAAATATGTTGCTAGAGCAATATTTATCTTATTTATGAAATTAATATTATTATATGCTATAAAGCTAAATATTAGGCTATTAATTAAGCCAATAATGATATAATTTAGATTGATACTTATTATTTTATTTTGATATATTTGATTTAATATTTTATATAACTGAGGAGAAATTATTTCACTTATTATTAATAGAATGGGGAAGGTAATTAAGATGGGATAATTGTTTATAAATAGTTCTTTTAAATTTGTTGATAGGGTATCGTTAATTGATGGAATATAACTACTTGTTGTTAGAATGGTGAATGATGTTCCTATTAAACAAAAGATAGTTATGGATAAGTAATTGTTTTGATTTTTGTTTGTTTCTTTAGTAATTAGAAGATATATTATTTCAAAAAGGGAAATAATAGTTATGATATTGGCACTTACGTTTAGTCCCCATATATTTAATACTTTAAAAGACAAAATATAGGATACAATTGTCATAATTATTAGCATTAGGTATAATCCTTTTTTATCTAAATAGTTATATGCTAATGGGATTGTTATCATACTTATTATTATAATAATTAAGAAAATAATTTCACTCATTATAACACCTTCTTATTCTTTATATATATTATATCATATTTTTTTTAAGATACAAAATATTTTAGGTATTTATAAAAAAAAGAGGTAACTATTTAGTTATCTTATATTATAATTATTTGTTATTTTGAGTTTGTTGTTTTTGAGCAACAATCATATCATAGAAAGCTTCTATTCTTGTTTCGACTGCAACTTCGGAATCGTTGGAATCGAAACTGAAATAGATAATGGGAATATGATAGTCTTTACTTACTTCTGACATGATAGGCATTGCACTTATTTCTGGGGTACAACCGAAACTTTTTAAATGAACTATGCCATCATAGCCTTTTTTGGCTAATTCTTGGGTTAATACTACACTTTCTGTAGCATCCGCTCCTAAGTGGTATTTTAAGTATTTACGACCTTTTCTTAATAGTCTTTTGATATTGAATTGTTTTATTAATAGAAGATATGTAAAAGTTGTGAAACGTTTGACTTCGATACCGCGACTGGCTAATTTTCTCTCTATGTTAGCACTTGTATATGGTTCCATTATGGAATATAATTCACCGACAATTCCTATTTTTAGATGATCTTTTGGTTTATTAATGGGACATTTTTTGAATTGCTTTTTATATTTGAAATATATTTTTATTAGTTTAAAGGGATTTATGTGGTCTTTTAAATTATTTAAAAAGTTTTTTTCAATATTTATGAAACTATTTTTTTGTATTTCAAATCCCATATTTTCACGAGGATATTTGCCTAATTTATCCATAATAATGATCATAAGAAAAGTATTTAAGAGGTAATAGCTGTAGGTTATGATGTTTATTTTGGGATTGACTTTTTTTATGTATTTATAAATATTAGAAAGTGAGACATGATTGTTTTTGATAAAGTTTACAAATTCAAAATTGTAACCTAAGTCTTTTAGGATTTGTTCTTGTAATTCAGCATAATAGCCATAGCGACAGCCACCTCCAGCTTGAAAAATGGTATTAGCTCCTAATTCTAGACTTTCGATAAAATTTCCTAAATTATATTTAAAGGGAACACATACATAGTCAGGGGAGTATTTACTTCCTAAATTTATGGTTTTTTTGGTAATGGGAGGGGGAATTATTACTTCTTTGCGAGTTGTCTTAGAAATTAAATATGAAATGGGAATGTAATAATTTCCTATATGAGGGAATGTTATTTTTTTATTCATTGTTTTTCTTCCTTCCTTCGATTATATCGATAAAGCTTTCTAATCTTGTTTGTAAACCAGCTTCAGCAGTCGATTCATCGATTAGTATATTGGTAATAGGAATGTTTTTGATCTTACGGATTAGTAATTCATTGACTAATGAATCTGGTCCACATGGAAATGATGTTAGAAAAATGATACCATCGACTGCTTGTTGATAGTAGTTTATGGCTCCAATTATTTCTTTTGAGTAGGTCCAATATAGAGTTGGAGATAGTTCTTGAGAATATTCAATGGCTATTTTTTTATCTAAACGATCGGCATAGATGATGTCGATATTATTTTCTTTTAGAAAGTTGGTAATGGGATATCCTATGTATTTATCATATATATTATAAGGATGCGCAATTATTAATATTTTTAATTTGTTATTTTTCATGTTATTGGTTTGGGATTGCATAAGTTCTTGTTGATATTTTTTTTCTTTATGATGAGCATAGTAATAGGCATATATTACTTTAAAAGGGTTTTTGCTAAGTTTTAATCCCATCTTTAGAAAGGCGAACGATTCTTTATGATGATGACTTTCTTCTATATTATAATTTAGAAGGGAAATATGGGGAAAGGTGTTTTTTACAATATCATAAAGGCCACTGAATTTGATACATACTTTTTCATCTTTGCCATAATCAGAGATTCTTGGTACTAAGATATAATCGCATTTATCGATAAGGTATGCTATATGTCCCATGTAGACTTTTGATGATAGACATGATTCATCAATTGAATATTTTTTGCCTAATTGAATTATATCTTTATTTGTATCAGGACTTAATATTACTTGGCAATTTAGTTTTTCAAAAAAGTTTTTCCATAATATGTGATGGCGGTAGTATAGTAAAGCTCGGGGAATTCCTATTTTTATTTTTTTCTTCATATTATCACCTAAAGTAATATATGCTTGGCCAAAAAAAATAATACTTAATATTAATTATTAAGAAAAAAAGTATTTAAAAAACGAAGAATTAATCTTCGTTTTCTTCATCTTCCGTTACTATTGTTAAATCGGATAAGTCGTCATCGGTATCATTTAAATCATCATCGATATCTAAATCAAATTCATCGATATTTTCTTCTTCATTTTTATCAATTAAGTCTTCTTCACTTTCTTCATCGATTGGTTCATCATCTTTTTCTTCATATATTTCGTCGATTTCAACTTTTATTTTGTGATTTTTACGTAAATCCCAGTTACCATCATTTAAGAGAATAAAATCCTTAGATGTTGTTAATGACTGAAAGAAATCAGCAATTTTATCATGATATTCACTTTCATCTAATTTTAAAAGATTACATACTTCTTTAAATAATTCGGCAGTAGTCATTGTTTTTTTATTTTCTTCTAAATATAAGGCTGCGATTTGCGTATATGATAATAATTCTAATTCTTCTTGACTCATTTTACTTAATTTCATTTTTTCCTCCTACATTTGTTCTCTTGGAATGATGCCTATTAATTCTAAAGCATTATTAATAACAATCTTAATAGCATTTAGAAAGGCTATTCTTTCTTTAGTATAAACATCATCTTCCGTGATTATTTTTTCTTTAGAATAGTATGAATGGAAAAGACTTGCTAGTTCATAAGTGTAATTAGCTATTAAATGAGGTAATTGTTTTTGACCGGCACTTATGACAATATCTTCAAATTCATATAATTTATTCAAAATAGTATATGCTATTTCACTATTGATAGTGTTAAACTTAGGAATTATTTCAACTTTATTATGATATAAATTTAAAATTGATGAAATTCTAGCATTGGCATATTCAATGTAATAAACAGGATTTTCGTTAGATTGTTTGATAGCTAAATCTAAATCAAAGTCCATTTGGGTATCAATACTTTTAGATGAAAAGAAATATCTAGTAGCATTGACGCCAACTTCATTGATTAAGTCGATAAGAGTTATGGTCTTACCAGTTCTTTTACTTAGTTTTATTTCTTCATTGTCCTTGATGAGACGGACCATTTGAAGAATTTTGATATCTAAAAGATCAGGATCTTTATCTAAGATTTTAAGGGCCGCTTTTAAACGGTTGATGTAGCCATGATGATCAGAACCAAAGACATCAATTAACTTATCATAACCACGATTCATTTTATCAACATGATAAGCTATATCTGGTAAGAAATAGGTATAGTTACCATCACTTTTAATTAAGACACGATCTTTTTCATCGCCATAATCAGTCGTCTTTAACCATAGAGCATCTTCATCGATAAAACATTTATTACTTCTTTTAAGTTGTTCTAAAGTGTTATCAACAAGGCCATGATCATACAATGATTGTTCACTGGTGAAGATATCGAAATTAACACGATACTTGTCTAGATCTTTTTTGATTTTATCAAGAAGAATATTTAAACCTTCTTTACGGAAGAAGGAAACATCTTCTTTAATTTTTTGATCTTTGTAGGTATTATAGATTTTTTCAGCGATAGTAATTATTTCTTTGCCATGATAACCATCTTCTGGTATTTGGAAAGGAAGGCCACATATTTCTTTATATCTTTCTTTGATAGATATACCTAAATTATTCATTTGGTTACCAGCATCATTAACATAGTATTCTTTAGTTACATCATAACCGATGAAAGACATGATACGGGCTAGATTATCACCATAAGTAGCACCACGACCATGACCTACATGTAAAATACCAGTAGGGTTAGCACTTACGTATTCAATGTTGATTTTTTTGTTTTGGCCAACATTACTTTTACCATAGTTTCGTTTTTGTTCGTTAATAGTGTTAATGTTATTAAGAAGATATTCTTTACTTAAAAAGAAATTGATAAAACCAGGATAGGCTACTTCAATATGATCAATTAGAGGATCATTAATTTGATTTTTAATTATTTTAGCTATTTCTTCAGGTTTTTTGTGCATAATACTTGATAGAGTTAAAGCTACATTAGTAGAATAGTCTCCTTTGGTTTTATCTTTAGGTATTTCAACTATAATATCTTCTTTGTCAATACCTAATTCTTTTAAGCTACATTTTATGATATGTATTAGATTATTTTTTATACTCATATTCATCACTCACTTCTATATTATACTCATATTCACAATTTGATTCAATTACACTATATACAACATTGATATGATTATCTTTGATGGTTAATTCTGTTGTTTTGATATTTAATTCTAATTCAATATTATTTTCTTTAACTAGATAGCTACTTACTGTATTTTTATCTAAGGTAAAGATAAGAATATTTTTAAATTCTTCATTTTCTCTTATGAGAATGACTTGATTAGAATTTATTTTTAAGATATTCTTGGTATCTTTTTCATGATAGGTTAATTTATGTTTATCTTTTATTCCTTTACTTGTAATAGGAATTTTAGTGTTTTCGGTTATGTTTTCAAGGTAACCATTTACTCTAACTTTAATAACATCACCACCTGTTTAATAATTGTTCTTTGACATTATACCACAACATTGTAAAAAATAAAACTTATATTTTAACTTTTTTTGCAAATATTAATAGTAGCTTGATCTAAAGCCTTATTTTATATGGAAAGAAGTGAGGGAATAAAGATGAAAATTTTAAAACGTTTTTTAAAAATTGGCGGAGTTTTATTAGGTGTTTTTGTTTTGGCACATGCCGCCTTATATGTTTATTGTCTAATTACTCCTAAAATGGATATTAATAAATCACAATCTTATTATCTTTATGATAATGAAAGTAAACTAGTTTTTGATGATGGGGATGAATGGGTTAGCTTAAATAATATTAGTCCTTATTTGATTGAAGCGACGATTAATACGGAAGATCAATATTTTTATTATCATGTTGGTTTTGATTATTTTAGAATTGCAAAAGCGATGGTTAATAATATTCTTAGTGGTTCGATGTCAGAAGGGGCATCGACAATTACACAGCAATATGCCCGCAATTTGTTTTTGAACTTTGATAAGAATTGGTCAAGAAAAATTGATGAAGCTGTTTTGGCTTTTGAATTGGAAACACATTATACGAAAGATGAGATTTTGGAGGGATATTTAAATACGATTAATTATGGTGGGGTGATGGGAATTCAGAATGCTTCTAAATATTATTTTAATAAAAATGCTAGTGACCTTACTTTAGCAGAGAGTGCAATGTTAGCAGGAATTCCTCAGTCACCAGCGAATAATTCTCCTTTGACTAATCCTGAGAAGGCAAAAAGTAGGCAAGAACTTGTTTTAACAATGATGATGGAAAATGGGATTATTACCGAAGAGGAAATGAACGATGCGATTAAGACAAAATTAACTTATGCAACGACGGTGGATAATAATGAATTAACAGCAGTGGCTTATTTTAGAGATGCGGTAATAGAAGAGCTTAACAGTATTGAAACAATACCTAAATCTTTGATTGAAACAGGTGGTTTATATATTTATACAACTTTGGATGTGGATGCCCAGAAGGCTTTAGAGGATGCTGTTAATAATAATATGGATTCTAGTAAGGAATTGCAGGTAGCGGGAATGATGATGGATCCTAATAATGGAGGTGTTATGGCTTTAATCGGGGGTGTTAATTATAGTGCGAGTCAATTTAATCGAGCTACTAATGCGAAAAGACAGGTCGGTTCGACAATGAAGCCTTTTCTTTATTATGCTGCTTTAGAAAGTGGGTTTACGGCTTCTTCAGCATTTACGAGTGAAAAAACAACTTTTTCTTTTTCTAATAATAAAACTTATACACCAAATAATTATAATGATACTTATGCTAATATGCCTATTTCGATGGGGGCGGCTGTTTCTTATTCTGATAATATTTATGCTGTTAAAACGCACTTGTTCTTAGGAGAAAATATGTTAGTGGATATGGCTAAAAAAGTAGGTATTACGAGTGAACTGCAACCGATTCCATCACTAGCATTAGGAAGTGAAGAGATTAGCATGATCGATATGGTAACGGGTTATTCGGCATTTGCTAATTTAGGTAGTAGAGTAACACCTCATTTTATTGAAAAGGTACTGGATAGTAAAGGAAATGTTTTATATGAATTTAAAGATACCAAGGAACAAGTACTTAATTCTAGTAATGTCTTTATTTTAAATGATATGCTTACTTATACCTATGATACATCATTTGTTGACTATAATACGCCGACGGTTCTTAGTTTACTACCAAAGATGACACATAAATATGGAATAAAAACGGGAACAACGGATACGGATTATTGGATTATGGGTTTTAATCAGGATGCTGTTTTAGGTATATGGAATGGTTATGATGATAATCGGAAAGTTAGTAGTGAAGATAATGGGTATCATAAGAATATTTGGGTAGAGACGATGGAAACTTATTTTAAGGATAAGGATCCTGGTTGGTATGATATTCCCGACAATGTGGTCGGGGTATTAGTTAACCCTATTACGGGGCAACTGGCTGAAGAGGGTGAAGGTAATAAGAGTAAGATTTTCTATTTTATTAAAGGGACAGAACCTAATGTCAGCTATGTCAGTAATGATTTAGATGAAGCTTTTAAGGAAGAAAATCATGTTGTTAGTGAGGAAGAAGAAAATGAATAAAAAAATCAGTTAATGATGTTTCCTAGAAATAGGTTTCATCATTTAACTGATTTATTTTTTTATTGATATGGTTAATTGATATTTATCTGGTAGATCTAATTCCTGAATGTCAACAATATAGCCATTATTCTCTAAATTATTTATTAAATCACGAACTTGATTAACAGCATTAGTCACGTTATTAGTTGGAGCTCCAGTAGGAGTAGGGGCAACAGGCTCAGGAGCTACGGTTGGTTCTGGAATTGATGGTAATTCCATAGCAGGTTCTGGCACTGCAGGAGATGGATTTGGAGTCTCAACACTTGGTGCAGGCATTACTGGAGTGATTGGTCCTTCATTAACAGGGCTAACAGTTGGTGTTGGCTCACTGATAGGGCTAATTGGATCTAAACTAGGTGTTTGAATACTAGTTGGGTCATTAGTAGGAACACCCGCAATTGGAGTTGTATTTAAACCAATAGGTGAGATAGGACTTGGTGTTTCAGGAATAGGGTTTGCCTCGACTGGAGGTACCTGGCTAATTGGACTAATTGGTTCAATCGTAGGAGTTGGTGATCCACTTTCAGATACTGGAGTTACCGTAACATTTTCGTTTACAATTGGAGTTATATTAGGAATTGAATTAGCAGATGCTCCTGGAACGGTTACTGGTGGAGTATCATTAACAGGGGTTAAGGTTGGTGAAACTGTTCCTGGAAGTGAATCAACTGGAGAAGCTCCCATTGGTTCTGGTGTGACTGGTGCAATTGGACTGATTGGTTCAATACTTGGCATAGTATTTACTGATTCAATTGGTGGCACAACAGGGGTTGGCGCTTGAGGCTCTGTCTCAGGTGCACTAGCAGGAGTAACGGGAGTGACAGGGGTTAGGGTAGCACTATTTAAAAAGCTATTTAATGATGATGGATCACTTGTTGGCATTGGATTTGCACTCACATTACCCATATTTAAACTTTCATCTTCTAAATCAGGGAAAAACTTATTTCCGGCTGGGGTTGGCGCTGGTATTTGTACTTGTGGTGTTGTTGGTGCAGCAACCGGTTTTGATTTTGGTGCTTCTGGTTGCAATAAACTATCAAAACTTGGAATTTGGTTATTTAATTCATTATTCATATTTTTTTCCTCTTTTCTTTCTTCTTTTTGGGTTGATTGATTTAAATATCTTTGAAAAATATTGTCACTATTTAAATCATTAAGATTGATAATATCAGGATTTTCAAATTTTGTTATACTTGGTAATTCTTCTGGTTGTGGCTCTGGTTGATTGAATTCAATATTTATTTTGGTTTTATCAATAACAGGTATTTGTTTTTCAATATTGTTATCTTTATTAATATTAGAATCATTATTAGTTAAATCTTTAATAACTTGATCTGTATCTTTAACCGTCAATCTTTCTTTTATAATGCGATTTAAGATATCAACTTGTTGGTTTGGATCTTTGACTGCGAGTAAACTTCTGGCATGACGTTCAGATATTTGATTTTTGGCCAAGGCTTCTTGAACTTCTTTAGTTAAATTTAAAAGTCTTAATTTATTAGCAATTGCTGATTGACTTTTACCAAGTCTGTTAGCTAATTCGGCTTGGGTGATATTACTAAAGTCGATTAATCTTTTATATGATTTGGCTTCTTCAATGGCACTTAATTCTTCTCGTTGGAGATTTTCGATAATAGCTAATTCAGCACTTGTTTGATCGTCCATTGTCGCTATCATGGCAGGGACTTCGGTTAAACCAGCGATGATGGCGGCTTTATAGCGACGTTCACCGGCAATTATTTCATATTTGGGACCAATTTGCCTTAACGTTAGAGGTTGAATAATACCATATCGTTTGATGGAAGCTGCTAGTTCATTTAAAGCTTCCTTATCAAAATTTATTCTTGGTTGAAAACGATTAGGTACTATATCCTCTATTTTTACTTTAATAATTTGATTATTCGTATTCATGGGACAACCTCTCTTTATTCTTTTTATTCTAATATTATCATACAATAGATTCAAGATTTTTACAAGTTTTTTTGGTTTATTTTTGGATAAAAGTTGATTTTTGATGGACTAGATATGAAAAACGTCTAAAATGTTTAAGCAAATTTAGACGTTTTAATTATTGATTTTTAATACAATTAAATTTCTTTAATTGAATAATGGTAATTTATATCAATTTATAGTTGTAACATAATATTTATTATCGTTTGATTTATTTATTTCATACTCTTTTACAACTATATGTTCTTTATCATAGAACTTGATATTTGTTGTATTATCATATGAATTAACATTATTATCTAAGGGACTCCAATATATTGTTGTATTACATTTTACTATATATTCGCCATTTTTTACTAATTCTACTTCTTTAGCTTCGATAATTTTGCCATTATCTATATTAATTTCAATTTGGTCAAAATTACAATCAATTGTAAATGGAATGCCTGGGATGTCGCTTCTAGTTAAGGAATATTCACTTACTTTGTTGCTTATTTGTAACTTATCGTTTGTTAATAATTGATCTTTAAATTTTACAATTATTATACAACTAATAATGACTATTATTGCAATTATTAAAATTAGAATAAGATATTTTTTTTTCATAAAATTAATTACTCACATCTTTTAAAATATCTATAGTTTCTTGTTTTTGATTTATCCAATCATTAACATTTGATACTTCTATTTTTTTTTCTAGAAGCAATTCATTTAAAATACTACTAAACTCTAATGTTTTATTATTTTTATTAATATCATCAACAATATATGGAATAACTCCTAATCCTAACTCTTTTATTAGTGTTGCTTTTGATTCATTTGATAGTTCTTTATTATTTTTTATTTTTTCATATTCAGATGGTAATTTTTCCATAAAATGTGAAAAAGCAATTTTAAATTCATTTGCGTTTGACCAATAATCTATTTCATTCTCTATATTTTTATAACTATCTTCTTGGCTATTTTGTACTGACGTTGTTTTTTGAGGATCAAAAGATTCTCTATATTCAAAATGTTGGGACATAATATCTTCAATTGCCATGGCATATATATATTCCATTAATCCGCTTTCATTACTATTTTTTAATTTTGTATAAAGTGGAGCAATAGCATCAATTCCTAAATCAACAAGTGCTTCATAATCTTCATTATCCTCCATCAAAGCAAATGGACTTGATAAATACATTTTTTCATTATTTGTTTCTATTAAATTATTTAAATATTTAGTAATTTTTAATGATACTTGATCTATTTTTGTCATAGTGGATGCATAAACTGTTTCATTATTGTTTAAACATACAAAACTTATTATTATCGCAATCATTAATATTGGTAATATAAACTTTATTTTTTTCATTTTTTCCTCCTCGTATAATGTAGTTAAGATATTTTTTAACTACATTTTCTTATTAAGATTTTTGTTAAGAGATATCTATAAACTCATTATTTGTAGATTATCAAAATCTATATTATAATGTCTGTAGAG
>CALVUN010000051.1 GCA_944363595.1 uncultured Bacilli bacterium | reverse complement strand
ATAATAACCAGTCTTAGCCATTTGCTTACTCCTATCAGCGACTATATAGACAAGAGCATACTTAGAATCCACAATATTTAATATTTTATCAATAGATGGATAAATCATATATCACACTCCCTTTCTTATTATTAGAATACAACAACGAAATAAAAAATACAAGTATATTTACACAAACTATACAAAATTAATCCATCAAAAGCATAGACTACGTTTTCATTTAAACGTAGTCATATACTTATTTAACTACAATATTAACTATCCTATTAGGTACGACAATTATCTTAACAATTTCCTTACCATCAATATGTTTTTTAACATTAGAAGATTCCTTTGCCATCTTTTCAATAACTTCCCTATCCTCATCTTTCTTAATCTTAATAGAATCTCTAAGTTTACCATTAACTTGAACAGCAATTTCTAATACATCATCGATAATTTTTTTATCATCATAAGTAGGAAAACTAGCAAAAACTAAACATTCCTTATTACCAATCAAACTATTAAGTTCTTCCGCTAAATGAGGTGCTACAGGATTTAAAAGTTTAATAAGTACCAAATAGTCAGCCTTTGTAATTTTATCACTATTAAAATAAGTATTAGTAAGTTTCATAAGTTCCGAAATAGCCGTATTATATTTCATATTTTCATAGTCTTCACTTACCTTTTTTATTGTTTTATTAATAATAACTTCAAATTCACTTGTATAACTATCACTATCTATTACCTTATTATGTAAATTATAGACCTTATCTAAAAACCTACTAACACCCTTAATAGCATTATCATTCCAAGGACTCTCTAAACCATATTCTCCCATAAATAATACATAAGTTCTAAGAACATCAGCACCATATACATCGATAATCTGATTAGGATCAACTACATTACCCTTACTCTTACTCATCTTATCACCATCAGGTCCTAAAACCAATCCCTGTGCTGTTCTTTTAGCATAAGGCTCTTTCGTTGGAACTACTCCAATATCGTATAAAAAACGATGCCAAAACCTAGAATAAATAAGGTGTCTTGTAACATGTTCCATTCCCCCATTATACCAATCGACTGGTAACCAATACTTAAGTTTATCCATATTAGCAAGTTCCTTATCATTATTAGGATCAATATAACGTAAATAATACCAACTAGATCCCGCCCACTGTGGCATTGTATCAGTTTCCCTTTTAGCATCTCTACCACATTTAGGACATTTACAATTAACAAAACTATCAATTTTAGCTAAAGGACTCTCCCCATCCGTACCAGGTTCAAAATTATCTATTTCAGGTAACTTAAGAGGAAGATCCTCATAAGGAACTGCAACCATACCACAATGTTCACAATAAATAATAGGAATAGGTTCTCCCCAATATCTTTGTCTATTAAAAGCCCAATCTTTCATCTTATACTGAACAGCTGCTTCTCCTATATTCTTATCCTCAAGATAACTGATCATCTTAGCTATTGAATCCTTTTTATTTGTCATACCATTTAAAAATTCCGAGTTAATCATATTACCATCACCCGTATAAGCTTCCTTAGTAATATCTCCCCCTTCAATAACAGGAATAATATCAATACCAAATTTCTTAGCAAAATCATAATCACGTTCATCATGAGCAGGAACCGCCATAATCGCGCCAGTACCATATCCCATCATAACATAATCAGATATATATATAGGAATAACTTTTCCATTAACTGGATTAATAGCCCTTAACCCATCAATTTTTACACCAGTTTTATCCTTGATAAGTTGTGTCCTTTCAAATTCTGTCTTCTTCAAAGCCTCTTTTCGATATTGAACAATATCATCAAAATTATTAATATTATCCTTATATTTATCAATAATAGGATGTTCAGGAGCCATAACCATAAAAGTAACTCCAAATAAAGTATCAGGTCTAGTAGTATAAATCTTAAATTCATCATCTATACCATCTAACTTAAATTTAACAAAAGCCCCTTTTGATTTACCTATCCAATTTTCTTGTTGTAACTTAATATTAGGTAAATAATCAACTTCCTTTAAACCCTCTAGTAATTTATCAGCATACTTAGTAATCCTTAAATACCATACCTCTTTTTCCTTTTGAATAACCTGGTTGTGGCATATATCACACTTACCACCTTGTGAATCCTCATTAGATAAAACAACTTTACAAGAAGGACAATAATTAACCAAAGTCTTATCCTTAAAAGCCAATCCATTTTCAAACATCTTAAGAAATATCCATTGTGTCCATTTATAATAATTACTATCAGTAGTATCAATAACTCTACTCATATCAAAAGAAAATCCCGTTCTATTTAACTGATCAGTAAAAGTTTTAATATTCTTATCCGTAACTATTCTAGGATGAATATTAGTCTTAATAGCATAATTTTCTGTTGGAAGACCAAAAGCATCAAAACCAATAGGAAATAAAACATTATACCCTTCCATTCTTCTCTTTCTAGCAATAACCTCTAATCCCGAATAAGCTTTAATATGACCAACATGCATACCAGCACCACTAGGATATGGAAATTCAACTAAACCATACCATTTCTTCTTACTAAAATCATCACTTGCTAAAAAACACTCATGTTCTTTCCAATACTTTTGCCATTTACTTTCTATTTCTTTAAAATTATACATATCTATCTCTTCCTTTCATAAAATCTCCCCATAATACCATAACATATAATAGTAAGCAATATAAGAAGAATAATACCTACAATTAGCTGCCATATAATACCATCGACTAAATACATAATAATCATATATACAGTACTAATAATAAAAGTATTAACTAAAGAATATACCCATACAAACTTCTTATAATTAATCTTCTTAATATCGATCTTATATACTAATAATAAATAAGATAACTCAACTGGTACCTTTTTCTTATTATATCTTTTCTTCTTTCTAATAAACAAAAAATAATTAATAACAAATACCAGTAGAAAAACAACTAAATACTCAAATACATATCTCAAAATTATTCTCCTTCCAATAAATAAAAACACCCCTTAAACAAGGAGCGTTTATACGCGGTACCATCCTACCTTATCACTTACTAAGCTAACGGTATTACCCGGTCCAAAGACACTCCGAAGGCAAGTTCATAATACCATAATATAAGTTTCCACCGACCACTTACTCTCTATAATTAAAAATATTATTACTACTCCCTCATCAACGTTTTAACATATTATACTACACCTCTTGAATATACTCAAGTAAATTAATAAACATTTTTTCAAATTTTGCTTCCAAACCAAATTTCCGTAGCTTTTTAATCTCAATTCTCTTTCTTTTAATTGACATATCACTAAATAAAATAGCATCGATTTTTTCCTTAAGTAATGTTTCAATTTCCAAATCATCCAAAATACCCGCGATTTCCTCATTAATAACCGAAGTAGCGGCAATCTCTTTAGCCCCTGTAAAATTAATAATAATTTCACTTCTTAAAGGAACATTAGTAAGTTCTACCACAAAATCATTATCATCCATATAACACCTATTACTTACCTGTTTCTTATCAATAAAAGTACCAATCATCCCTGGTAAAGTAATATTTCTAAAACGAAAACGATAATTACGACTTATCATACCAAACCCACTACCATCTACATTACTGACAATTAAAGTTGTCCCATTTTCTTGATAACGATAATCAAACTGAGTAATAAAATAATTGCCCCTTTCAAATCCATCAGTAATACCATCATCTTCAAATAGACGATATATATTATCTTGTCCTGGAAATATATGTACTTCCATATTCATAGGAACATCCGTACTATTATCCAAAGATAAAGGAATAATTGCCCCTGCTTTACAAAAGACAGGATACTCAGAATCCCTATAAAAACTCATATAATGATTAGGACCAGGATATTTCTTACCATTAATAAAATCATACCAAACCCCATCGGGAATAAATACTTTAAGTATAGCCCTATTCATAACATAATTCTTTCTACTAGTAATTGGGGCAACTAACATCTCACTACCAAAAAAATACTGATTTTTATACTGAGGTTCATCCACAATCTTAGGATATTTATAATATAAAGGCTGAATAATAGGTAACCCATTCTTATGATAATTATAACATTCATTATACAAATAAGGAATAAGTTTAACTCTAAGTTGCATAAACTTAGTAACCATTGCCAGTCTAACATCGTTCCATTTCCAAGGTTCTCTCTTATAATACTTACCATCAGCACTAGCTAATATAAAAATAGGACTAAAAGTACCAAATTCAATATATCTAACATAAAGTTCACTATCTTCAATACCCTTTTCAAATCCCCCAATAGCATGAGCCCAATAACTAATACCCATATTAGAAGCACTAGAATTATAAAAAGGCAAATTACTTAAAGTATCCCAAGAAACCCTCGTATTACCAGAATAAAGAATAGGATAACGATGCGTAGCCATCATCGTATTCCTAGACATCACAAGTCCCCTTTTCTTAGTCAAATAAGAACTAGCAACATAATGATAATGATTAAATACCCATAAATTCTCTCTATCCTTAATATTATTATAATCAATATAGAAAAAATCAGCCCCTATAGCCATTAAATTTCTAACAAATAAACTAAGATAAACATTAACTTTTTGACTATTTAAAGGTAAAAAACAAAAATTATTAGCATTACCAACATAACTAGCAAGTTCACTAAATCTTTTTGAATTACTATCAATAACACTAGTAGGATCAATAGTAAGACCAAGTTTAATATTATTACTTCTAAGAAAACTAACAAGTTGATTAGGATCAATAACACTAGTATCAAAATCATACTTATCAACATCATTATGCCATTTATGACCAAGTAAAATATTATTTAAAGGGATATTAAGTTTATTAAAATGACTAACAAGATCCATAATATCCTTAGTAGTATATTTAGTATCCTTATACCACCAATTACCAAGAGCATATCTAGGTATCATTGAAGGATATCCCGTAAGACGATAATAATCCTGTAAACACTTACCAAAATCCCTCTTATACATAAACAAATATAAATCAATTTCAGGGTTTTCCCTTGGAATATATTCATCATTATCACTTAATACAAAAGAATTAGAATCATCAACAACGGCAAATCCATCACTAGAATATAAACCAGGATTAAGTCTAAGATCTTTAATTAACTTATCCAAAGAAAAATTAGTACCACCAAAATTCTTAGCCTCAGGATGACCATAATACCACTCATGATTAGTCTCTTTAAGTTGAACTTTCAAATTAGACCCTGGTGTCAATCTCCCACTGTCAAAATTACGATTCTTAACATAATCCAATATAAAATACTTTGTCTGTATCTGTATTAACAAATCCGTCTCTGTTGCAACATATAAAGGTCTTTCAAAATTACGAAAAATAACCCTCTGTGTAGCCCTATCCTCAAATACCCCATTAGGACTATATTCAAGACGAATTAAACTATCAGTAAGAACCGTAAAACGATACTTCTTACCAATAATTATACAATCCTTTCTACTAACAAGATCCTTCTTATCTTTAATAAAATATGAAGCCAAATTATTACTAGCCATATTATCACCCTTTATTCTATACTAATTATATCATAACCCAAATAAAAAGAAAAGAAAAACTTTCCCATAAAACTAGTTATTTTTAGTACCCCTAATCATATCCCTAACTATCATAATATCTTTATAATTAAAATCAATAAGTATATCACTAATTTCCTTAATCAAACATACCTTATCATACCTATCCCTTCCCTTTTCCAAATAATCACTATACCTATTATTATCAAATACCCTATTACTAATAATATCCATATAATCCCTAAAATAATAATCAATCATATAATTATCAAGTCTAGCTATAACCCTATCGATAGTCTTCTTAGAAAAACTAACACAATCATTAACAATCTTATACCCAAATAAATAACTCATAATTAAAGCATCATCACCATAACACCTATAAAAATCCCCATTTTTCCTAAAAACAATACCCATATCCTTTTCCATAACAAAAACATTACCTCCATCATTATACCTATTAAAATCATTACCATTATAAATAATATACTTAATATTATAACTATCAAGTACCCCTCTTACAAATACCATCTTATCATCATTAACCTTAAATTTCTTCATATTAAAACCAAAAAATATCAAAATATCTCTATCAAAACAATAATAAAACTTCTTATATCTAATAAAAACAACAAAATCATTAAAATAATTCTTAATAAAATTATACTTATCTAAAATATCCCTATTATCAAGTAACTTATACCTATTCCAATACAAACCAGTATTACATCTAATAAAATAACCCTTATAACTATTAATACTCCTCAAATAAAGTTCAAAATCACTATTAACTTTCTTCTTTAAACTCCTATTAATTCTTCTAATAGTCATATTATTATATCTAATTAATAACTTACCCTTATTACTTTTAAAATTATAACCCAAAAAATTAATCCCCTTACTAAGTCTATAAATATTATATTTAGCATTAACATCTAACTTATATTCCCTAATCTTATTAACAATTCTAAAATAACTTTCTTTAAGTCTATTCTTATCACTATCAATAATAACAAGATCATCCATATATCTAATATAATACTTAAATTTAAGAACCTCTTTAATAAAATAATCAACTTCATTCAAATAAAAAATAGCAAGTGTCTGACTAGTCATATTCCCAATAGGAAGTCCTTTCTTATAACTATATGTAGGTATCTTTTCAAGTTCCAAAATCTTCTTCTCTTTCTCTCTTAACGAAATATTTAATCCCTTAACTCTATCAATTTCCCTATATCTAAGCTGATTAATACAATTATTAACATATTCCCTATTAGTAGTATCAATAATATTCCTAATAATATCCATAGCCTTCTTATCCTTAATCTTTCTTTCTAACATTCCCATTAAAATATCATGATCAATATTATAAAAATACTTACT
Organism: uncultured Bacilli bacterium; assembly: GCA_944363595.1. Taxonomy (GTDB): domain Bacteria; phylum Bacillota_I; class Bacilli_A; order RF39; family UBA660; genus CALVUN01. Next base: position 4,044 of record CALVUN010000051.1, on the reverse strand, counting down.
AATATCAATTTTTAAAACATATACCTCTTTATTCAAATCAAATTTATAAAAAAACTTAACTATCTTAGAAAAAGCATAACTACTACCCCGATTCTCTCTAGTAGCAACATTAGTATCAATTAAACAAGGCTCAATAACAGGCAATAAAATATACTTACAGACCAAATGATTAACAATCTTATCAGGTAAAGATTCAGCCATAATAATTCTATACTTAGGATCATTTATTAAAAAAATATGATATTTTCCCCATACATACTTATTATCTTTTAAAAGATTAACAATCTCAATTAAATAACAATTCAAATACTTAGAAAACAAATACAAATTATCTTTTCTCTTATAATTATTCTTAATAATATTAAACATCTCTAAAGCTCTATCATAACTAACAATCTCATTATATAAATTACTTTTTCTCTTCATTATCAATCCACGAAATACATATCTTTCTAACTTCTTCTAACATATTAGTAAATACCATAAATCTCTTTTTATCAACTAATTTAAGATCATTAAGAATAGATAAAAATAAATCAATACTCTGAATATCAATTAAAATATCCCTTTGATATTTTCTTCTAATATTACCCTCATTATTATTAGATCTAATAATATCAATATTTAAGTCTAATATAGCCTTTTCCATATTCTTTCTATATACAACATAATTCTTAGGAATACTATATAAAATATATTTCTCCGAATATAAAATCAAATTCTTAGCTTTACAATACAATAAGAAATTATTCATACTACATTCCTCTCTTATCAATAATCCAATATTATGCCCTTTCATTAACCAATTACTAGGACATAATATTGCCAAAATATTTAGGACAAACCTAGGAATACACTTGTTTCCTCAAACTATGCCATACCAAAGCTTCTTACCTATAATAAAATCATATAATAACTTTTAGTTGTAGGAGGAAATTAGGGCCGCACGCCGCGATGACTAAACTATAGCTAAAGAAGGAGAAGACGGGCTCATATTTAGCATATCCCCGATACTACGTATCATAAGAAGTATAACATAAATATAAACTAAATTATCAAAATTAAATAATAAGTTTACAATAAAATAAATATACAATAAAAACAAATAAAAATATAAAAATATCCTCCAAAGATAACTTCAAAATCACAAACGTAAAAAAAGAAGACACAAATATCTTCTCATACTATTTATTAAATCTATCCTTATAAGAACAATGCTTACACAGTTCTAAATAAACACATCTATTATTAAACCCATTAATAATATTACTAACCATATCACTACTTAAAATATCATCTATATTATCTTCAAAAATATTACCAATCTTACTATCCCCATTAGTATCCAAACAACAAATAACAATACTACCATCTACTAAGATACCTATATGACTTTTAAGTCCATAACAATAACCCTTATCATTATAATAACTATTACTAATACTAGGCCATATAAATTCATCTTCTATACTAAAATATCTCTTATTACTAAGTCTATTACTAGTACCATTATAATTATAATAAACCTTTAATCTATCAAGTAATATCTTACTACTATTATCTAACCAAAACCTATAACTAATATAAATATCAGGTATCATATCTACCGCTTTTAAAATATCTTCTAAATAATTATCTTTATTATTCTCACTATGTAAAGAAATATTAATCTGTCTAATATTATCATATTTCCTAATAATATTAATCTTATCTAATAATAATACCCCATTAGTAGTAATATTAACAATCATATTATACTTATTACATAAAAATAAAATACCATCTAAATTCTTATGTAATAAAGGTTCACCCTTAACATGTAAATAAATATACTTAGTATACTTATAAATCTTCTTAAGTATAAATTCAAATCTATCTAAAGACATATCCTCTTTATACCTATTATTATTCCCACAGAAAGAACAATGCAAATTACACCTATTAGTAATTTCAATATATATCTTTTTAAATCTCATAAAAACCTCAAAAAAAGACCTATTAGGTCTTATCCATTAATTTGTTTCATTACTTCAGAAGCAAAATCTTCTTCTTTCTTTTCCATACCTTCTCCTACTTCATAACGAACAAACTTAATAATTTTACTATTCTTACTTTCAACATATTTAGATACTTTCATCTTATTCTCTTTAATAAAGCCTTGATCTAATAAACATATCTCTTCATAATACTTATTCAAACGACCATTGACAATCATTGGAATCTTATTAGCATCAAGTCCTTCATTTTCTGCTTGTTCTGTTAGAATAGTTCTTTCCTTATCTACTGCTTCACTAGGAACATCATCTCTTGTCAAATATAAAGGATGCATCGCGGCAATTTGCATAGCAATATCTTTGGCAAGTTCATTATCATTACCTTCCATTACTACAACAGTAACAATTTTACCACCCATATGTGAATAAATACCAAAAACTTCATTATCTTCTTTCGTTAAAACTTCAAAACGTCTAAAAGATAATTTCTCACCAATAGTAGCAACTTTTTCCGTAATAATATCTTCAATTGTCTTACCATCGACCGTTAATTTTAAAGCATCATCGACATTACTAACATCACTATCAAGTAAAGTATCCGCGATTAAATTAACAAGTTTCTTAAATTCATCATTCTTAGCTACAAAATCAGTTTCCGAATTAACTTCGACAATAACAGCTTTATTATCCTTATCTTTAGCATAAGCAAGACCCTCTGCCGCAATTCTAGTAGCCTTTTTAGCGGCCTTACTAATACCCTTTTCTCTTAACCAAGTAATAGCATCTTCAATATTACCATTAGTCTCTTCTAAAGCTTTTTTACAATCTAACATTCCTGCTCCTGTAGTTTCTCTTAACTCTTTTACCATGCTAGCACTAATCATATTATAATCTCCTTTCCTAGTTTATTTCAAATTTTCAATTAATTCATCTTTTTTCATTTTAGAGTAACCCTTAATTTCTTTCTTCTTAGCTAATTCTCTAAGTTCTGCAACTGTCAAAATACTTAGATCAATTTGCTCTTCTTTCTTAGTTACTTCTTTTGGCTTTTCTTCTTTCTTTTCTTGAACCTTTACTTCTTTTTTAGGTTCTACCTTTTCTTGTCTCTTTTCTTTAAAATTACTTTTCTTCTTATCATTGTTAACTTTCTTATCATTATTCTTTTCAAAACGCATTTGTTTCTTATTATCATCTTCAGATACATAATCCACTAAAGTACCACCATTAGCTTCGACAATAGCATTAGTTAAAGCCCCTAAAACAACTTTTACAGCTCTAACAGCATCGTCATTACCAGGAATAACATAGTCGACCATATCAGGATCACAATTAGTATCAATAATTCCAAATACAGGAATACCTAATTTCTTAGCTTCTCTAATAGCATTCTCTTCTTTAATAGAATCAACAATGATAATAGCTTGTGGTAATCTAGTCATTTCTCTAATACCACATAAATTCTTATTTAATTTGTCATATTCCTTCTTTAAACCAATAACTTCTTTCTTAGGTAACTTATCAAAAGTACCATTCTCTTCCATCTTTTCAATTTCTGAAAGACGATTAACTCTCTTTCTAATCGTTTTAAAATTAGTAAGAGTACCACCTAACCAACGTTCAGTCATATAATACATTCCAGAACGAATAGCCTCTTCCTTACAAACCTCTTGTGCTTGTTTCTTAGTACCAACAAATAGTACCTTTCCACCTTCACTAGCTATCTTGTTTAAAGCTTGATATGCCTCTTCCATTTTCTCTACAGTTTTTTGTAAATCAATAATATAAATATCATCACGAGAGTTGTAGATATACTCTTTCATTTTAGGATTCCATCTTTTAGTCTGATGACCAAAGTGAACACCCGCTTCTAATAAGTAGCTCATAGACACTACTGCCATAAATTATCTTCCTCCTTTTGTTTAGCTTCTGAATATTTCTTCTTTAAAACATCACCATAAGGCACTAGACATTTTAAATCAATATTCATGAATATTTTCTGAAAAGCCATAAATATCTTACCATAAATATCTAATAAATTCAATTACTTTTT
>CALVUN010000050.1 GCA_944363595.1 uncultured Bacilli bacterium | reverse complement strand
AACCAGCATTAACAAATAGATTTATAAAAACTTTAAAATTAAAAACTAATAATTAGTAAAAAATAATCATCCTATAAATATTAATGAGAATTAGAATTTAGGATGATTTTTTTTTCAAAATTATTGCAAATAGAATATAAAAATATTATTTGATCCTTTATATCAACCTAAGAAGTAGGATGAATTTTGCAAGTGCAAAATAAGATTTGCACATACCAATTCCTTATAAAATAAGGTATTAATTGGTATTGTTGTGCAAACATCTTATCCTGCTTTTGTAGAATTAGTATAAAATAATAGAAACTAGGATGATTATATAAATTTTTGTTTTTATTATGACTTGACTCTTTTAATTAATTGAGCTACTATTCATCATGCAAAGGAGATGATGTATATGAGAAGATTTAATTTTTATTTATCAGAAGAATTATTCAAACGAATAAAATTACTAGCAAATTTCTATAATGTCTCTATAACTAAAATAATGGTGTAACTATTAGAAATAGGATATATAGAGGTGTTAAATACTAGAAAATAGGTGATGATTATGAAAATTTTAAAATTAATGGAGGAATATGATAGTAAGTAATATTATTAGGTATGTTATAAACATACTAAATGATATTACTAAAACAAAATTTATAACCATAGAATTAATTGGAGGTATTAAACTCTATCGTTAAATACAAAGTTAATTTAAAGTTTAAAGATACTGGAAAATCTTTAAATGAAATAATTACTGAAGTATTAAAAATTGAACTACAAAAAAAGATAGACATGACTTGCAATATATTAAAAAGAGAGCTACCATCTAATTGTACTCATTATTCCCAAAAAGAAAGGAGTATAAATTAATGGTAGGGAATAAAAGTTTTAAAGTAGGAATATATATAAGATTATCGAGAGATGATGGCAATTTAGAATCTGATAGTATTGTTAGTCAAAGAAGTTTACTTAATCAATATGTTAAAGAAAATAATTACAATTTAATAGAAGAATATGTAGATGACGGTTATACTGGTACTAATTTTGAAAGACCAGCTTTTATTAGAATGATTAAGGATATTGAATTAGGAAAAATTAATATGATTATTACTAAAGATATGTCTAGATTAGGTAGAGATTATATTGGCACTGGTGAACTAATTGAAAAATATTTTCCAAATAATAACATTAGATATATCGCAATTAATGATGGTATAGATACTTTTATTGATAATACAAACAATGATATAGCACCTTTTAAAGCAATTATGAATGACATGTATGCGAAAGATATTTCTAAAAAGATAAAAAGTAGTTTACATTCAAGGATGAAAGATGGACTATATGTATCTGGTAGATGTCCTTTTGGTTATAAAAAAGATCCAAATAATAAGAATCATTTAATTATAAATGAAGAACAAGCAAGTGTTGTTAAATTAATTTTTGATTTAGCACTTAAAGGTAATACATATCATTTTATATCACAAGAATTAACAAAAAGAAAAATTAAAACACCAGCATCTTATTACAATTATGTGTGGAATACAAAGTGCATAAATACAAATTGTATAAGCCAAGAATATGGTGTATGGGTTGATACGACTATTAAAGCAATTTTAACTAATAGAATTTATGTAGGTGATGCAGTGCAAGGTAAAACTAAAAAGATTAATTATAAACTTAAAAAGACAGTTAAAAACAATCCTAGTGATTATATTGTAGTTGAAAATACACATGATGCAATAATTGATAGAGATACATTTTATTATGTACAATCATTGCTTCCTAAAAATGTTAAAAGACCAGAGAAAAAAAGATTTTATTTATTAGATGGACTTTTATATTGTGGTGATTGCAAGCATCGTATAACTATTAGATACCAAAATAAAACTGGAAGAAGTTATACTACTTGCGATTATTATAGAACATATTCAAAATACCATGTTTGTACAACTCATACGAATAATTATGAAGTATTAGAAAGTGTAATTTTAGATAATATAAAAGATGTTTGTAAAAGATATTTAGATAAAAATAAAATCAAAAATTCTTTAGATGGTTTAGAGTTTGAAGATAACACTTTAAAAATCAAAAAACAAATTGAAAGTTTAGAAATTGCTAATAATAAATTAATAACTAATTTAGATAAAATTTATATGGATATGTTAAAAGGTATTATTGATGAGGAACAATATATTAGAGTAAGTGAAAGTATAAAAAAAGAGATTGAAAATAATAAATCAAGTATTGATAATCTTAAAAATGAACAAATAAATTCAAATAAAATAGATAATAAAATTATAGAGAAATATATTAATGAATTTTTAAGTATAGATAATCCAACTAGGGAATTAATAATTAATTTAGTTGAAAAAATCTATATCTATCAAGATAAAACGATAGATATTATATTTACATTTAAAAATGTTACATAAAAAATGTATCAGGAGATACCATTAATAGCATTGCCCAAAAACTAAATATAGGACCAGAGTTAATATATCAATTAAATGATTTCACTGAAGATAAAACAATATCACCAGGTGATAACATAATAATTCCCAAAAAAAACAACGTATTTACTTACTATACTATAAAAAAAGGAGATAATTTGTATCAAATAGCCAAAGATTATGATGTAAATTATAACGTATTAGCCAAAATCAATGGTTTAAATCCTAATGATTACATTTATCCTAATCAAATAATAATTGTTCCCAAACAAGATATAATAATGTATGTTACAACTGAAGAAGACACTATTGAAAGTATAAGTCAAGAATTAGATGAAGATATTATTACATTATTAAATGATAATCCTAATCTCCAGTTAAAAGGTGATCAAATTATTATAAAGAGAAAAAAATAACTTTATTTTTCTTTTTTTTTATTGTATAATAAAAATAGAATAGGGTGAGTAAAATGATATTAAGAAAACCATATGCCATGTTAATAAAACATTTTAGATTAATTCACTTTATATTATTAGGCTTAACCATTTATTTAGCTTTTATGTCTAATGATGTTTTACGCTTTCTAAATGACTTTATTGCCAATAGAACAAGCAGTATCAATGCAACAGGATACCTATCTATTATGGTCTATCCCGTTATTGTTCTTATTGTAGGTATCTGTGTAGCTATTTACTATTTAATGCGTGAAAAAAAGAAACCTAAATTATTATATCTACTAATAATTATTTTCTATATTGTAACCATGGGAGTTTTAATATATAGTTCTGTCAATCTAGATATAATAGAAAACGAAATATTAGAGTCAAGCACACTACGTCTAGTAAGAGATATACTACGAGTAGATGTATATGCTCAATATATTGCTATAGCAATTATAACAGTAAGAGCTTTAGGATTTGATATCAAGAAATTCGATTTTGCTAAAGACATAAACGAATTACAAATAGATGTAAGTGATAATGAAGAATTCGAATTCATGATTGGTGTAAATACTGACAATTTAAAAAGAAAAGGAAGAAAACAATTAAGAGAATTACGTTACTATTTTGTCGAAAATAAACTATTTATAACTATCATATTATCAGTCGTGGCAATAGTTGGAATAATAATGATTATTCTTAATATTAACTTTACTAATAAAGTATATAAAGAAGATGAAAACATACAAACAGCACTATATAACTTAGTATTTACCGATACTTATTTAACTAAATACAGTTACAATAATAAAGATATAGGTTACAATGATACTTCATATGTTATAGTAAAATTCAATATAAATGCTATAAATCAAGGAACATATCAACTAGATACCAATAAATTTCTTTTAAAAGTAAACAACGAAACCATAATTCCAACTAAAAAATACTATGAAGATCTAAAAGATATAGCCTTAGGTTATCGAAGTCAAAAAATAGATAGTAATCTTAAAACTTTCATTTTAGTATATAATATTGACAATGAATATTTAAATAAAAAGATGACTTTAAGTTATGAAGAAGGATATGTTAAAGAAGAAGGAAATTGGAAAGTAAAACAATATCGTGTTAACCTAAATCCTGTATCGTTGGATAAAGAAACAACATTAATAAGTACTTCAAAATTAAATGAACCAATAACGCTAACTAATTCATTTTATAATGAAACAAGCTTTACCATAAATAATTATAGCATCAATACACGTTTTCCAGTTACAATAAGTTATTGCACTAATAATTATTGTAGTGAAAAAATAAATCAAATTATTCCAACAACAAATAAAGCAACTATAATATCATTAACTGCAGAAAACATTAATTTAAACAGCCAATTATCTTCATTAGTAGATTTGATCACCAATTATGGAAAAATAAAATATGAATCAAATGGTAAAGAATATACCAGTAAAATTTTAAATAACGTAACTCCAAATAACTATAATAAAGAATATTATATTGAAGTTGATAAAGATATAACCTCTGCATCAAAAATTTGGATAGAGTTAAATATACGTAATAACCAATATCAATACATCTTAAAAGAAAGCTAATCCTTTCTTTTTTTTTGCACAATTAAATAATTTTTCCATAAAATATATTGTACAAATAAAAATAATTTGCTATAATATAAATACACATGGAGCCATAGCCAAGTGGTAAGGCATGGGACTGCAACTCCCTGATCGCTGGTTCAAATCCTGCTGGCTCCTCCATATAGTATATAATCCCTTGGCATTCAAGGGTTTTTCTTTTATATAATTATTTATCAAAAAAGTATATAAAAGTGAGGTGAAAAGAATGTATTATAATATAACTATCGAAAAATTAAATCACCAGGGTAAAGGTATAAGTCATATAAATAATAAAATAATTTTCGTAAAAAATACCAATATTGGAGATGAAGTTAAAGTTAAAATAACCAAAGAAACAAAAAAATACCTTGAAGGTGAAGTAGTAAGATATATAAAACAAAAACCTACTAATATAATATGTCCATATTATTACCAATGTGGTGGATGTCATATAAGTATGATGTCATACCAAGAACAATTAATATTCAAAAAAGAAAAAGTAGAAAATATATTAAATAAATATGCTCATATCAATAATAAAGTAGATATCATTCCTTCCACCAATCAATATAATTATAGAAATAAAGTAACTTATCATGTTCAAAATAATCAATTAGGTTTCTATCAAGAACATACTAATAATCTAATTCCTCTTACAGATTGTTTACTATTACTACCACAAATAAAAAATATTGCATGCATTATCCAACAGAAAATAAATTTAAGTAATGTAACTAAAGTAGTAATTAAAGAACATGATAATAACATTATGGTTAATATAGAAGGTAATATCGATAAGCCAAAAGTAATAAATATTCTATCAGATAAAGTAAAAACAATAATTAATAATAATAAAGTAATTTATGGAGATGGTTATCTTTTTCAAACAATAGATAATTATAAATTTAAAGTATCATGGACATCTTTTTTTCAAGTAAATATAGATGTTATGCAAAAACTATATCAAACTATTCTAAAATTATCTAACTTAACTAAAAAAGATAAAGTAATAGACCTTTACTGTGGTACCGGAACAATTGGTATTTACTTAAGTAAACATTGTCAAGAAGTATTAGGTATAGAAATAAATAAACAAGCAATTGAAGATGCCAATAGCAATAAAAAAACAAATAATATTCAAAATATAAAATTTATTTCAGGCGATGTAAAAAAAATTATAAATAATCATTATCAAGCAAATACTATTATTGTTGATCCACCACGTAAAGGTCTTGATAATTATACGATAGAAACCATAAAAAAAATAACACCAAAAAAAATTATTTATGTATCATGTGATCCCATAACCTTAGCTAGAGATTTAAATAAATTGCAAATACAATACAATATAGATAAAGTAATTGCTTTTGATATGTTCCCAGAAACATATCACGTTGAATGTGTATGTTTACTTAATTTGCATAAAACATTTATAAAATAAATGAAAGTCAACTGTAAATTAATACTAAAAAATAGCAGTATTTTATAAAAAAATATCTAAAAATATGATACGTTGTCTTAGTAGTATATGTTTCCGTATACAAGATCTAGGGTATTGGTTGCATATAATATTAACGAAAAGAAAGAAGATTTTTGTGTAACCATGAAAGATGTTTTGATACTTTTTTCAAGAGGAAAAGACTCTTTTTATCAACACGAATAATACTGAATAAAGAGTATAGAGTTAATCTTGTAATATTTGATAATGGCCAAAAACTGAAAAGTAAAAATATATTAATAGGAGCAAAGAAAATAAAAAATAAATTTGTCGAAGATAAATAAGTTATAAATAGAAAATTATATAAATAAATCTTTAACAGAGTTAGAAAAAATACTAGACAGTTAAAATTTACACATTTACCAGTAAGTATTATTAATTTGAGATATAATATATTAAATAATCTCATATGTAAAATTAAATAAATAAAAATATATTTTTAAGTAAATAGGTTAGTAGAATTAAGTAATAATCAGCATAACAAAACAATAAAATTAATCTTTTTAATTTACCTCAACTATCATTGATATTTCCTTCAATTTTTTCAAAACCATCATCATAACTTTTTCCATTCACTATTATAAAAACTCATCTCAATATTTATTATTTTACACATTATCCATACTTTTATGTCTATAATTCTATTCTAAAGCATATATACATAAGTTAACGCTGAATATTTAACATTACTAGATGTAAAATATTTCTACGAATGCGCCTTATTATAAAATATTTTAATATCCTCAGGTAGTTTATCTATAGGAATATTTTTAACTTTATCTTCAGTATGATCTTCTAAAGCTTTTTCATAATACCAACACTTAAAATTAATCATAGCAAGTGTTTTTTCTAATTCTCTAATTTTATTTTCTACATTTTCTTTTTGCCTTAAAAACATTTCTCTTCGTTTAGAAATTGTTTTATCGCCTAAAGATACCCAATGAATAAATTCCTTAATATCTTTAATTTGCATGTCCGCCTTTTTTAAACATTCAATAAGTCTTATCGTTTCAATATTATTATCATTAAATTTTCTAATTCCTGAACTATCTCTTTCTAAGTTAAGAATAAGTCCTTCCTTATCATAAAATCTTAATGTAGAAATAGAAAGATTAAACATCTTTGCAACTTCCCCAATTGTATATGACATAAGCACCTCCATAAATAAAAAAATACTTGATTTTACTTGACCTAAAGTTAAGTTTAGGTAGTAAAATAATAGTAACACAAGAAAATTAATGTGTCAATAAAAAAATAAAGTTTAAAATATGTTAAAATAATTAAAAGAACATCTGGTAAAAGTCAATAGGTAATTTTAAATAAATTGGCAGATATTTTGAATAGTTTACTGCCTTATCAAATGAATTATTCCACGCTAAAAAGGTTTTAGTTTTTACTAAAACAAATGTTTGCTATTTGGATATTCCTTTCGGACTATAGTCCTACAGTCATATTCAAATAGCAATTAATTGATCTTTGAATTTTGAACCGAGTCAATTGGTTTGTAGTATTGATTTTTTCGCAGCAATCCAAAAATCAATCTTTCAAGTTTACGAGCAGATAAAACGAGTGCACGTTTATGTTGATGTTTAGTAACTTCTTTATATTT
>CALVUN010000049.1 GCA_944363595.1 uncultured Bacilli bacterium | reverse complement strand
AATTATGACTGAAAAATAACTTAAAGTCAACATATTTAAAATAAATAATTACCAAAAATTACCATTTAACGTTATAAGTTTTAAATAATATTAATGATGTTTACTAATTTCAAATAATAATAGACATAAAGAAGAAGAACGCATATCTTCATAAAGTTTTTTGTGATAAAGAATATTTTTAAGTTTATTTATTACTTCTACAAAACAAATACCTCCGGTTAAAATAGAAATATCATCATAAGTAATTAATCTAGAGTAAATATAAACATTATTTTGGCCTTGTTCATTAATAAAAGCATAAGTACTAGCTAAATTAATATCGATTACCTGATATTCCTTATCTGTAAAAAAATCCCTAATAACAACATAACCATTAGAAACATCAGAACTAATTACTTTAAACAAACTAGCAAACGAATTGTTCATACATTGCAATAATTTAACTTTTTCCTCATTTCTAAATTTATTTTTTTGTAAATAAATCTCTGTAACAGAAGTAACATCTTCATGATTCTTAAATATTAAAAGTTCTTCAAGTAATAAAGCATCACTAATATTATCGCTATTTACATGCCAATTATATCTATCTATATTATTATCTTCCATAAAAGATAAGCACATTTTATCAATATTTTTATCTATATCATAGCTATCACTAAAAATATAATCCTTCATATTATCAATAATATCTTTATATATCTTTTTAACCTTATCATACTTCTTAATATGTGGTTTATTATTAATTAACGATCTATTTAAATTTACTGTAGCATTAACAATATCTTCCGCTTTTAAATTATTATTCATTCAATCAAACTCCTTATCTACATATACAAAAAGCCATAAAGACATTAATTTTTATGGCTTTTTGAAAACTATTTAATTTCACATTTCCATAATCCATGCAAATTACAATATGCATAAATTGTTCCCTTACTAACTAAAGGAAATTCACAAATAGGATCATCTCCTGGTTTAAGATTAACAATATCTAAACCATTATCACTAGCAATAGCAACAAAACCAATATAATGTTCTTCCGTCATAGGATGAAGAACTTCACCAATCTTAACAACTAACTTATCTTCTTTCACTTCATATACTGGAACATGTTTCTCTATTGCTCCATCACTTTCATTAGCGTTCATTAATTCCATTGGTTTACCACAACAAACAAGTTGGCCACCTTTCTCTTGTGCTAAATAAACAACATTTCCACATATCGGACATCTATAAAATTTTACTTCTTTCATCATATTACCTCCATATTAAGTATACACCATTTAAACGAAAAAAGAAATAGTTACACTATCCATAATGTAACTATCTCCTATATTTAATTATTTAATATCGATCATTTTTTTATTTCTTTCTTTGTCTTCTTTTGGAACTTGTATTTTTAAAACGCCATCTGTAAATTCAGCATTAACTTCATCTTCATTGACATCACCAATGTAAAATTTACGTTCTAACTTACCATAGAATCTTTCTTTCTTAATAAAGTTCTTATCTTTCTCTTCGTTGTTTTCTTCTTTCGTTGCCCCAATCGTAAGATAACCATCATTTAATTCAACTTTAATATCTTCTTTTTTCATTCCAGGCATGTCAGCTTCGATATGGACAATACCATCCTTTTCGTAAATATCACATTTCATTGGTTCTTTAGTGTCCATGAAGTCATCAAAAATACTATCCAAATAAAATTTACTAGGTAACATATCTATCACTCACCTTTCGTTATTAAGTATATTCCTCTTTTTAGCAATTGTCAACATTAATTGCTAAAATCACATAATTTCCCATAATTACTACTCGATTACTGTAAATTTATCACCTATATTAATATCGGTAAAAGTACCCGTTGGAACAATAATTGTTTGTGTTGCTTCTTCATTTGATAAAACCGTATTTTCATGCATAGCAAGTTCCATATCTAAAATCTTATAATCATCATCGACCATAAAACAATCAAGTGTCTGTCTAACTCTAACCGTACTAAAACGATGATGACCTTTAATTAAAATAGCAAAATAAATTTTATAAGCTCGATACTTCATACAAAGATTATTTTCCGTAACAGCTAAATCAATTTCTTTATCCTTAAACAACAACTTCATATTCCACTACTCCCATTTCCAATCCTTAACTTCCGGTATATCTTCGCCTACCTCTCTAATATAATCATGATGATATGTTAATTTTTCGATACAATAAGCCATAATCTCATCTTTATTTTTAACCTTATCAACATATTTCATAACATCCATCACCAAATGATAACGATCGATCTCATTTTGTACTCGCATATCAAAAGGCGTCGTAATAGTACCTTCTTCTAAATAACCATGAACATGCAAATTATCATTATGACGTTTATAAGTAAGTTCATGAATTAAATTAGGATAACCATGAAAAGCAAAAATTATTGGCTTATCTTTCGTAAACAACTTATCGTAATCTTCATCACTCATTCCATGCGGATGAGTAACATCTGATTGTAAACGCATTAAATCAACAACATTTACATATCTAATTTTAAGTTCAGGTGCCATTTTACGAAGTATTGAAATTGCAGCAATAACTTCTAATGTTGGGGTATCCCCACAAGAAGCCATAACCACATCAGGATTACCATCATCATTGCTTGCAAAATCCCATATCCCAATTCCTTTCGTACAATGCTCTATAGCCTTATCCATTGAAAGCCATTGAATACTAGGATGTTTCGAAGCTACAATTACATTAATATAGTTCTTACTTCTAACACAATGATCAAAACAAGAAAGCAAACAATTAGCATCAGGCGGTAAATATATCCTAACCGTATCTGCCTTTTTCGTTACCATATGATTCAAGAACCCAGGGTCCTGATGCGTATAGCCATTATGATCCTGCTGCCAAATATGTGAAGTCAAGACATAATTCAAAGAAGCAATCTCTTTTCGCCAAAGTAGTTCATTCGAAACCTTAAGCCACTTAGCATGTTGACTAACCATCGAATCAACAATTCTGACAAAAGCCTCATAACTATGGAAAAAACCATGACGACCTGTAAGCAAATACCCCTCTAACATTCCTTGACATACATGTTCTGATAAATAACTATCCATCACTCTTCCACTAACATCTAAATATTCATCATCACTATTAACACTAGCATTCCATTTACGATTGGTCTTTTCAAAAATAGCATTCAATCGATTCGATAAAGCCTCATCCGGACCAAAAACTCTAAAATTATCTGGATTCTTAACAATAATATCTCGAATAAATTTACCAAGAACAATCATATCTTGACTAACTTCACTACCAGGCTTAGATAACATTACCTGATAATTACGAAAGTCAGGAACATTCAACTCCTTAAGAAGTAATCCCCCATTAGCGTGTTTATTAGCACTCATTCTCTTATCGCCAATTGGATTAAGATCCTTAAGTTCTGGAATTAAACTTCCCTTTTCATCGAATAAATCATCTACTTTATAACTTTTTAACCATTCTTCTAAAAGAGGCAAATTCTTTGGATGTTCACGACTTACCAAAATTGGAACCTGATGAGCTCTAAAACTACCCTCGATTTTTTTACCCTCGACTACTTTAGGTCCTGTCCATCCCTTAGGACTTCTAAGAATAATCATTGGCCACATTGGACGATTAGTATCCCCGATCTGTGCTTTCTTCTTAATTTCTTTAATCTTACCAATAACTTCCTCTAAAACATTAGCCATCCTATTATGCATAAACATATCATCATCACCATTAACATAATAAGGCATCCAGCCATATCCTCTAAATAAAGAATCCAATTCTTCATCACTAATTCTAGCAAGAACCGTCGGATTAGCAATCTTAAAACCATTTAAATGTAATATTGGTAAAACAACCCCATCCGTCTTCGGATTCAAAAACTTATTCAAATGCCAACTAGTTGCAAGTGCTCCTGTTTCCGCTTCACCATCACCAATAACACAAGCTGCAATTAACGTTGGATTATCTAAAACCGCTCCAAAGGCATGAGCCAAACTGTACCCCAGTTCACCACCCTCATTAATTGATCCAGGTGTCTCTGGCGCCACATGCGAAGATACTCCACCAGGAAAACTAAACTGCTTAAATAGTTTCTTAAGACCTTCCTCGTCTGTTGTTAACTCCGGATAAATCTCACCGTAAGTTCCCTCTAAATATGCATTAGCGACCATTGCTTGACCACCATGACCAGGACCCGAAATATACATCATATCCAAATCATACTTTTTAATAACGCGATTTAAATGCATATAAACAAAATTTTGACCTGGTGATGTTCCCCAATGACCAACTACTTTTGGTTTAATATCATCTATCGTAAGTTCTCTTCTAAGCAAAGGATTATCCATCAAGTAAAGTTGTCCTACTGACATATAATTAAGAACTCTAAAATATTCATCCATTCTCCTAACTTCTTCATTTGTAAGTACATTATTCACTTTTTACCACACCTCCATATTCTTCTTATTAATTATACTAAATATCCCTCTTTTTGTAAATGACTTAAAATGCCAAAACCTACCAAGAACAAAGAAAAAGTATCAAATATATAAACATCTGATACTATTCAAATCCCTTCTATCTATTTCCCATATCATTATAACTATGAAGTAAAACAAACTGATCGTCTGAAATTACAAATTGAAAAATATTAACTACCATCACGAACATAATAACAAATCCAATACCAATAAATATTTTCTTTTTCATTTTATCATCCCTTTACATACATATTTTAACATGTAAAAAGATTTTATTATCTAACTACTAATCGTCAATTTCTGACATTTTTCATTATCTAAAAAATAAATTCTCCAACCAATCACCTTTCAAATTATAATTTCTTTTTCTTAACCATTGCCATTTCTCTTTTTCTAGCTAAATTAACATTCAAATAATCATCTTCCCCCGTTACTTCTTTTAAGATATTAAACTCATCTGGTACTTTAATATCAATATCTTGTAATGTCACATCAACTTCTAAAATAACCATATCATCATATACATCTACTTGATATTTCTGCTTATCACAAATTATTACATATCTTATTTTCTGAATACTATCATAAACACCTTCTTTACTAATTAACCTATAGAAATCTTTTTCATTAATCACTTTCTCTTTAATAATTGAAGAAACACCATTAGATCCTTTTATTTGTTCCGTATAATAATAACATAAATCCCCATCAATATTAGTAATTTTAACTCTTTTTTCAACATCACCTTTAAAATAAATATTCTTAATCACTATTTTTTGCGCATTACCTTCAAGATAATTTAACAATTCATCATTCTTCTCTACTAAAAATTTCCTTTGTACTCTCATCGTATCAGGAATACCTAAATAATTATCAATATAACTAATTACTTTATCCATCTTATCATCAAAGTCACCATAGTTACCCACTATTTTCATGTTATTATGACCACTCCAACATTTTCTAAGTCTCATATCTTGTTCTCTTGCTTCTTCGGCATTCTCACTTCTAGCTTGATTATTAAGTAAAGTATAGTTTTCTATCGCACCATCAGCTGTCGTTACTAAATGAATAACCATATCATAACTAGATAGTACTTTATTAACGGATAAATGATATCTCTTTAACAAATCATCAAAATCATCTTTCCCAATAAAAGATGCATTATCCATTATTCCCCGGTCACATATAATAACACATTTTTCATCTTTACTCTTAGCTACTAACTCGTATATTTTTTCCATTGCCATTTGTTGATTTAATACCATTTCCTGAAATGTAAGCATATCAATTTTATTATTCCCAAAAGGTTTAATACCTTGATTAATCAACTTTGTCGCACTCTCGTGGGCAATATAAACCGTATATCCTAACTCTCTAAGATGTTTACTAACCTTACTAATCCCCGTACTTTTCCCTGCACAAGGACCACCTGTTAAAACAACTTTTAAAGCTATCATTACTTAATCCTCCTTATCTTCTTCTTATTAATATCTAACATATGAATAGAAGCATGAGTTACATCAAATTGCTCCTTATCCATCGATAACTCTCTTCCATTCAAATAAAAATATATCATATTAATAAATCCCCGATGTGTAACAATTAATGAATCATCATAATCCTTAATCTTATCTAACCATTTAACTACCCTTTTATAAAACATTATCATACTTTCACCCTCTGGATACACCGTCTCAACCTTAACATCATTAAAATATTCTGGATAGTCTACTAACGCTTTCTTAACCAACATCCCATTAAGAATCCCCTTATCAAGTTCCCTTAAATTACTGTCTATTATAACTTTCTTATGTAAAATACTACTAACAATATTAGCACTACTAACCGCTCTTCTCACATCACTACTATAAATTATCGTCACATCAACATCATTCTTTTTTAACCATAAAGCACTATCTAATACCTGCCTTTGACCTTCTCTTGTTAGATCAACATCAGAATATCCCCCAACATACCTTTCATCATCCTTACCATGTCGCATTAAATAAATCATTTCATACCCTCCATTTTAATTAAACTTCTCTTAAGTAATGTATGCTTATTTTTAATCTTATCTTCTTCATTATTTAAAAATTCTAAGACAACTTCCCATTCATCATTATTAAGTACACTACCCTCAAGTAATTTCTTTCTAATATTTTCATAAATAAATATCTCTTTACTAATTTCCCTATCAGCTTCTTTATTAAGTTCCCTTAACATAGCCATACAAGTATTATCAAGACTCTTTTGTGAAATAACAGGATTATTAGCATAAAGCAAGAATCTTGTCCTATCTTTCTTATCACTATCATATGTCCCCTCAGGATATAAAGAAATTTTTTCAGGAAATGTAGCATCAGTTACTTCTTTTAATAAATATTTATTAATTTCTCTTATCCGTCCTTCATCACCATAAAAGCAACTATATAAAATAATAATAGGACACATCGTTAATAGCTCATCTCTTTTAGAATTTTTCTTTGTATAGCAACTATATTGGCAAACCATAATATAACTCTTATCATCCTTAAAAACTAAACCCTTTTCTTTCTCCCATAACATATCTATACTTTGTTTACTCATCATTGCATATTCAACTTTATATTTATTATTCCAAATAGCATCCTGATACATTGGTATATAATCAGTCGTAATACTAACAATTCGTACTAATTCCAAATCAGGAAATTTCTTTGCCATAAAATCTTTAAAATAATCAATACTAACATAAGTCTTATACAAAAAACTATTCCTTCTAACATCCCCCCATTTTGTTATTGCACTTTCATTACTAATAGCATCACTTTTTCCCTTCTTATACATCTTTTCTCTTTCTTTAATCTCATCAATTATATTCATATCTTCCTCCATCTTGTGTATTTTATACACATTTATTATCTATATAAAAACGTATTATTAAAATACATTTTTATCCATAACTTTATCCGTAAAACAATATAACTTAGTAGCTTTCTTATTATCTTCTTTTCTCATCTTACCCGTATCTTCAATCAACCCTAAAGTAAGCATTCTCTTTCGAAAATTTCTTCGATCTATCTCTTTTTTTAAAATAACTTCATACACTTTCTGTAACTCCGGCATCGTAAAACAATCAGGTAATAATGTTTTTAGTATATTAGTCTCCCCGATTAATTTAGCTAATTTAATAATACTATCTTTAAGTATCTCTTCATGATCATATGCTAACTTTCTAGGTAACTTATCGATACTAAACCAATCAGCATCATTAGTCTTTAATGTTTCCTTTACTAAAGATACCTTATCTCTATCAATAACACCAATATAACTAATAGCAACCATTCGCATTACTGGACTTCTATTAACTTTACCAAACACATTAGCTAAAAAATAATGTTCCAAGTTAATTCCCGTCTTTTCCCTAACTTCTCTCTTAAGGCCTACCTCTAAATCCTCATCATTATGAATCGCACCTCCCACGAGTGCCCACATATCCTTATAAGGTTCATTATTTCTTTTAATAAGCAATACCTTAACTTCTCCCTTATCAACGGTAAATATAGATGCAATCGCATGAATACCTTGTCTTCTATATAAAGGATTATTTACTTCCATACCCATCACCTAATTATATTATATGTGTATTTTATACACATGTCAAGTAAAAATGAAAAAAAAGAATAAAATTATTCCTTTTCTAAATAATACTCTTAAACATTAACTACATATTTTAATATATAATATAAATAATTATAAATTACCATTTATTAATCTTAATACTTTTACTAATCTACTACCAAGTTTAGGTCTAACAAATTGTTCTTCCAATACTAATACACTATTTTTATATCTATTGTATGCTGCATCATAATTACCTTGTTCAATTTGTTTAACACAGTATTCCACTACATTGTCATATATATAATCATAAATAACATCTTGTTTTTCATCATTATTAATAGTTTCAACAATTATAGGTGCAACACTATAATAATGTGCTATATCTTCTTTTGAAACAAAATTATCTCTAAACCATCTAAGAACATTTAACTCATAACAATCATCATCAAATCTATCCTGGAAAAATTTCATACACGCCGTTGTTAAATAACATTGTGTATCAGTCTCTTCCTTTTCACCACTTGTGGTATCAACAATTTTTCCTTTACCTGTATCTGTATCTATATTTATATGAATAGAACTATGGTCAGGATTTTCAGCTGGGCAACTATCATATATATCAATATGATCTTTCCCATTTTTATCTGTAGATACTCTTATTTCTACTCCTTCATCGTTAATATAATGTCCATATTCATCTCTTCCCATTTTTATGACTCCTTTCATTATTTATCATCTTAATAATTACCTCATACCTAATCAAAATATCATCAGATAACATTGCTTCCATTCCAATATTTTTATTAAATATTAACTCATTTCTTATATTATCTAATAAATCATGTATTCTTAATGAATCATCATGCGTAACTATATCTAAATTTTTGTTTACATAATAATAATTAACCCATTTCAATAATTCATTAAGTACCATTTCATAATCTTTTTTTACTTCTTTTAATGAATCCAAATCAATAGCAATTCTCAAATTACCAATAATATTAGCAAAATCACTAATCAATTTTCTATTAATCATATATTCACCCACTTTAAATCTATTTTCTTTCTTATTTACAATTATAAACTTTTATTCTAATAATTCAAGTCCTTTGTTCCATTTTAGGTGTAATTTTTTATTATTAAAAATATAATATCCCAAATAATTATAAATTACCTCCCAACATTTCATCTTTCCATTTCGTTTCTAATTGTCCCAAATCAAATAATAACCTTTCAGCATAATTTTCCTTAACAGATTCAGTAGCAACATACTTATCAAAAAAATCAGTTATTTCCAAATCAATCTTTTTAAGTTCATCAGGATCAATACCCTTAAGTATATTTTTTCCCTTATAAATTTTATACCAATCTTTAATTTTTAATTTAACATATTTAAGTCCTTCTTTATCTTCATCCTTATAGAAACCATTATCTAATATAATATCTATATTTTCTAATACCCCATCAAAATATGACTCAATATCTCTTTCAAACATTATTACATCTTAGCCTCCTTTTATATAAAATTATACACTACTTACCATCAGATAAAGCAAAAAAGAATAAAATTATTCCTTTTCTAAATAATATTCTTCCAAAGTCTTATCATTATTATATAAATATAAAGCCAAATCCCCCACATATCTTAAATGCCATGGTTCATAATTATAACTAGTAATTTCTTCTTTGTCCATGGGATATCTTACAATAAAACCATATTTATGACAATTACTATGTACCCATTTTGTCGCTGGAAAATTTAATATCTCATGTTCAACATAACACTTATCATTATCATAAACACAAAAATCAATAGCGAGTCCTGTCTGATGTTCACTACATCCTGGTTTAGCAATAGCCCTAAGGGCGTAATTAAATCCTTTTTCCTTAACCAAATCATTATATATTTTATCTTGATAATCAAAAGAGCGATACCCACTCATAATATCAATCTGATAACCAAATTGTAATGCCTCTTCTTGCAGTTTACGAAAACTATGCAAAGTTTCTTCCTCAAGTAATATATCATCCTTATATTTACTCTGTGCATTAACTAAATAATCAGGTTTAAAATCTTTGGAGATACTATTAGTTTTATTAACTAATATTCTATAATCCATCTTTATCACCTAGTATATTTTATGCGCCAAAAGAAAAGAAGATACACTTACATATCTTCATCTAATAATTGCATAAAATCTTCTTTAAGTAAATTAAGTTTATCTTCATCCTCGATCATTTCAATTCTCTCTTCATCATCATTCTTAACATAACGAACAATTTCTAAAGTATCAGTAGGTTCATCACCATTCATTAAAGCTAGCAAAAAATAAGTATTACCATCTTCTTCTTCAATCATTCTCAAAATCGTATATTCTTTATTATTACTCAAAGTAATAATATCATATAATTCTAATTCCATTATCTTACATGCATCCTTTCCATCGTATTCACATTAACACTATTGATATTATAAAAACCTTCTGACTTATCATTAATTTCATTAGCACTTAACATACTACCCTCATTAAATTCAGGTAAATCATCTTTAATTGAAGTAAGAACCGAAACAATCTTACCTCCTCCATTTACTAAAGTATCAATTTGTTCATTAACATTTTCTTGATTAGCAAAAAGATTAACTCTATTACCTTCTACATCGACCGTAACACCTGTAACTACTCTATCCTTACCAGTATTTTCTTCTCTTGGACGATATTGATTAATCTCATTAATAGCATCCATTGCCGTAACATAAATACGAGCATTATCATTAATTGTAACAGTATTACCAATTCTAATATCATTCGTATCCATCTTTGCTTGTTCTTTATTTTCTTCTGCTTTTACTTCTGCGATTATCTCATCCAAATCTCCAATCTCAGGAACATCGTAAGGTAAAGTATCTTTAAATAAATCCATTGCATCCTGACTGCTCATTGAAGAAGTAGTTGT
>CALVUN010000048.1 GCA_944363595.1 uncultured Bacilli bacterium | reverse complement strand
TATCCTATAGTACAAGGTGTTTATTATCATTGTCAGAATTATTTATATATTATGGTTAAAGATGGTAATTTTGATATTTATTTTTTTGAAGTTGTCTGTATGGGAAAAGATAAGTTTAAGTTAGTATCAAGAAAAGTTTTATTACCTAAAGAGAATGTTGTTAGTAATGTGAAAACTTTAACTAAGAAGAAGATAATGTAAAAAAGGTATTTATTATCTATCTTTTTTTTGGTACAATAAATAATGCAAGAAAGTGGTAGGGTGGTAGAATGCAAGATAGGTTAATGAAGTTATTTGAAAATATTAATTTTGATTTTGATAGTTATTTTGATAATGCTAGTTTAGATAAGGTTATTGTCTATGATAATAATAAAATATGGAAAATTATTATTGATGTTGAAAGTATTTTACCATGTGATATTTATTTTGAATTACTTAATAAGTTAAAGGAAACTTTTAATATGGTCGATGATATTATTTTATCTATTAGAGCTAAAAATGTTGGTTATAGTAAAATTAATGATTATTTTAAAGCTATAATAGATGAACTTATTGGGGAAAATGTTAGGTATAATGTTTTTAGTAATAGGGAATTAGAAGTTAATGATGGGGATATTAATTTTTATGTTTTTAATAAGGTTGAAAAAATTAATATGATAGAAAAAGTTAACTATATTAATGATAAGTTACATAATTTTGGTTTTAATAATGTTAATTTGAATGTTATTTTAAAAGAAGATGGTGATGATGATTTATTAAAGGCTATTAGTGATGATATGGTATTTGATATGCCTCAAGTTAAAGTTAGTAATAAGAATGTAAAAGAGGATAAACCTAATTATTATAAACCTAAGAAGAGTACAGAGATTACTAATTTGGAAGATATTTTATATGAAGTTGATAATATTAATATTGAAGCTAAGGTTTTTGGGGTAGATTATTTTGAGGCTAGAAGTGGTTATAAGATTATTACTTTGAAAGTAACTGATGATAAGGATAGTATTTATGTTAAAATGTTTACTAAAGATGATGAAGAATATGCTAGAATAAAGGATTTGATAAAGGTTAATAAATGGTATCATTTTTATGGTAAGGTAGCAATGGATAGGTATGCTAATGAACTTGTTTTTAATACTAGATATAAGGATGTAACTTTAATTGATAAAGATGATGATGATATTAGGATGGATGATGCTATAGAGAAGAGAGTAGAACTTCATGCTCATACTTTAATGAGTCAAATGGATGGGGTTGTGAGTGCTAAAGATCTTATTAAAAGAGCAATTAAATGGGGACATAAAGCTATTGCTATTACGGATCATTCAGGGGCACAGGCTTTTCCTGATGCATTTCATATGGCTAAGGATATGAAAATATTATATGGTTGTGAGTTATCTTTAGTCGATGATTCTATTGATATTTGTTTTAGAGAAAATGATAGTAAACTACTTGATAATACGTATGTAGTATTTGATTTTGAAACTACTGGTTTTAGTGCTGGTGGTGGGGATACAATTATTGAAATTGGTGCGGTTAAGATATGTAATGGGGAAATAATTGACAGGTTTGACGAATTAATTAATCCTGGTAGGAAATTGCCTTCTAAAATAACGGAACTTACTAATATTACTGATGATATGTTAGTGGATAAGGATAATGAAGAGAATGCGGTAAAAAGATTTATTGATTGGTTTGGGGATTTACCAATGGTGGCACATAATGCTAAATTTGATGTTTCTTTTTTGGAAATGGCTTATCAGAAATATAATTTTGGTACTTTTACAAATACGGTTATTGATACACTTGAGTTAAGTAGGGCAATGAATCCATCACAGGGTAGACATAGTTTATCAGCTTTAGTTAAGAAATATAATGTTCCATGGGATGAAGATGCTCATCATAGAGCTGATTATGATGCTGAGGGTACGGCTTATGTTTTTTATAAAATGATTAAGGAACTTGTCAACAGGAATGTGGAAAAGATAAGTGATCTTAATAAAATTATTGATAAAAATGAATTACATACTTTGGGAAATGCTTATCATTTTACAATGCTTGCAATTAATTTAAAGGGACTTAAAAATATGTTTAAGATTATTTCTTATGCCAATACTACTTATTATTATAAGGGACCTAGGATTTTAAGAAGTGTTTTGAATGAACTACGTGAGGGTATTTTGATTGGTTCTGGTTGTGTTAATGGTGAAGTATTTGACATGGCTAGAACAAAAAGTGATGAAGAACTTAGTAATATAATGAAATTTTATGATTATATTGAAGTACAACCTCCTAGTGTATGTGAACATTTAGTACAAACAGGAGATTTTCCTAGTATGAATGATCTTAAAAATAATATTTTAAAGATTATAAGAGTAGCTAGAGAATCTTCTAAGATGGTTGTAGCAACGGGCGATGTTCATCATTTGGATCCTGATGATAAGATATATAGAGAAATTATTGTTAATCAAAAAGTTCCAGGAGGAGGAAGACATCCTTTGAATAAAAAGGGAATTACTAGTATTCCCTCTATGCATTTTAGAACGACTAAGGAAATGTTAGATGATTTTTCGTTTGTAGATAAGGATATTGCTTATGAAATTGTTGTTACTAATACAAATAAGATTGCTGATATGATCGAAGAGATTGAGGTTATTAGAGATACGGGTGGTCATCCTTTTGCTCCCGTTATTGAAAATTCGGAACAGACAGTTAGAGATCTTGTTTATACGAAAGCAAAGTCTATTTATGGAGATGTTTTACCTCCTTTAATTGAACAGAGATTGGAAAGAGAACTTAATGGTATTATTGGAGGACATTATGATGTTATTTATTTGATTGCCCAAAAGTTGGTTAAGAAATCTAATGATGATGGGTTTATTGTTGGTTCTCGTGGTAGTGTTGGTTCTTCTTTGGTTGCTACGATGATGGGAATTACGGAAGTTAATCCTTTACCACCTCATTATGTATGTCCTAAATGTCATAAGACTTTATTTGAAATAGATGGTCATGTTCTTGCTGAAGAATATGCATCCGGCTACGACTTACCTGATCGGATATGTGAATGTGGAGAAAAAATGGATAAGAATGGCCAAGATATTCCTTTTGAAACATTTTTAGGTTTTAATGCTGATAAAGTACCCGATATTGATCTTAATTTTTCTTCAATTTATCAAGCTGAAGCTCATGAATATACGAAAGTATTATTTGGACCTGATTATGTATATCGTGCTGGTACAGTAGGTACGGTCGCGGAAAAAACGGCTTTTGGGTTTGTTAAGGGTTATTTTGAAGATAAAGGAATATTAAATGTTAGAAGTGCCGAAATTGAAAGATTAGCGATGGGTTGTACTGGTGTTAAAAGAACGACGGGACAACATCCTGGTGGTATAGTAGTAGTACCTGGTTATATGGATATTTTTGATTTTACACCTTTTCAATATCCTGCCGAGGATACAACTTCTAGATGGCGAACAACGCAATTTGAATATCATTCTATCGAAGATAATTTACTTAAACTTGATATACTTGCACACGATGATCCAACGATGCTTAAGTATCTTTTGGATATAAGTGGTATGAGTATTGATGATATTCCTATGGATGATAAAAAGGTATTTAGTTTATTTTCTTCACCTGATGCTTTAGGTGTTACTAAAGAGCAAATAATGTGTGAAACAGGTTCTTTAGGCTTACCAGAAACGGGAACAAGATTTGTTATTAATATGCTTACAGAAACTAAACCTAGTTCTTTTGGAGAACTTGTTAAGGTATCTGGTCTATCTCATGGTACTAATGTATGGGCTAATAATGCTCAGGAATTAGTCGCTGGTACTTTTACTTTAGATAATGGTGATAAGGCTCATATTCCTTTTAAAGAGGTTATTGGTTGTCGTGATGATATAATGGTAACTTTGATGAAATGGGGTATTGAACCTTTACATGCTTTTAAAATTATGGAATTTGTTCGTAAGGGTAAAGCTAAAAAGGATCCAGAAGGATGGATTAAATGGGCAGAAGAATTAAAAGAAAATAATATACCTGAATGGTATATTGAATCTTGTAAGAGAATTGAATACATGTTCCCTAAGGCTCACGCTACAGCATATATTATGATGTGTTGTCGTGTTGCTTGGTATAAAGTTTATAAACCTATATATTATTATTATGCTTATTTTTCTATTCGTTGTTTTGATTTTGATATTGAGGCCATGATTCATGGATATGATGCGATTAAAAAGAGAATTGAAGAACTTAATAATAAGGGATTTGATCGTAGTAATAAAGAAGATAATATTTTAGATGTTTTGGCTTCTGCTTTAGAGATGACAGCAAGAGGATTTACTTTTAAAAACTTAGATTTGTATAAATCACATTATAAAGATTTTATAATCGATGAAGATGGTAAGAGTTTAATACCACCATTTAGAAGTATTGATGGACTCGGTGATATTGCTGCTAAAAGTATATATGATGAAGCTAGAAAAGGTAAATTTATTAGTGTTGAGGATTTTCAAAATAGATGTAAGGTATCACAAACTTTAATTGATAAAATGCGTTTAATGGGAATGTTTGAAGGTATGCCTGAGACTAGTCAACTTAATTTGTATTAAAAATATTTATAGTATAAAAAAAGATGATTTGTAATTGAATTATCTTTTTTTACGGCTTATTTTTTATGATTTATCTTTGATGAATATTAGTAAATATTATAGATTATTCTTTTACTTAATATTTATGATGTGTTATAATTATTATAGTTAGAAAGTGAGTGATATGATGGAAAAAGCTATTTTAGTGGATGGTAATAATTTACTTTTTAGGAGTTATTATGCTACAGCTTATACGGGTAATTTTATGAGAAATAGTGATGGTTTTCCTACGAATGCTTTATTTGGTTTTGTTAATATGATTAATAAGATTATTAATGATGAAAAGCCTACTTATATTGCTGTTGCTTTTGATGTTGGTAAGACTTTTAGGCATGAGAAATATAGTGATTATAAAGGTGGTAGAGATGAAACTCCCGATGATTTGAAAAAACAATTTCCTGTTGCTAAAAAGATACTTGATGCGATGGGAATTAAGTATTTGGAATGTCCTAATTATGAAGCTGATGATATTATTGGTACGTTAGCTAAAATGGTCGATATTGATGATGATTTTATTGCTACGATTGTCAGTAGTGATAAGGATTTGTTACAACTTATTAGTAATGATGTCGAGGTTAAACTTTTAAAACAGAAAGATTTTATTAGAATGGATCATGATACTTTTGTAGCTACTTATGGAATTGAACCTATTAGAATGATCGATCTTAAGGGACTAATGGGTGATAGTTCGGATAATATTCCTGGGGTTAAGGGTATTGGTGAAAAAACGGCTTTAAAGTTATTACAAAAGTATGAGAGTGTCGAGGGAGTATATGAACATATTGATGAAGTTAAAGGGGCTTTAAAAAATAAGTTAGAAGTTGGAAAGGAAAGTGCTTTTGCTAGTAAAGAGATTGCTACTATTTATAAAGATGTTCCTTTAAATATTACTTTAAAAGATATTAAATATAATGGTGAAAAGACTGATGATTTAATTAACATTTTTAATGATTTAGAGTTTTATTCTTTTTTAAAAAAAGCTGATGTTGTAAAGAGTAATAATGATAATTTGGAAGTTAAGATTGTTCATGATTTGGGAAGTATTGATATTAGTAAGCCTGTTAGTGTTTATCTTGAATTAAGTGAAGAAAATTATCATAATGCTAGTATTTATGGTATGGGAGTTTATAATGAGGATGTTAGTTTATTTATTCCTTTTGATGTTTTAAAACTTAATCCTAGTTTTCTTAAAAAGATTGAGAAGTATACTTATGATCTTAAAAGGTTATATGTTAGTTTGAGAGAGAATAATATTAAAATTGAGAATGTTAGTATGGATGTAATGATTGCTGCATATTTGCTTAATTATAATGTTCGTGATGATATTGCATATTTAGCTAATGAACTAGGTTATGATATTCCTTTTTATAATAAAAAAGATATACTTGATATAGATGTTATTGCTAAAAGAAGTGTAATGAGAGCTAAATTTATTTTTGAAGTTAGAGATAGACTTATAAAGGAAATGGAAAAAGAAGATGTTATGACTTTATATAAGGATATTGAACTTCCTTTGGCAATTGTACTTGGTAAAATGGAATGTAATGGTATTAGGGTATCTAAAGATATATTAGAGGAAATGGGAAAAGATATTTCTTTAAGATTAGATTCTATTTTAAAAGAGATATATGATATGGCTGGATGTGAATTTAATGTAGCTTCTCCTAAACAACTTGGTCAAGTTTTATTTGAGAAACTTGGTTTACCAGGAGGAAAGAAGACTAAATCTGGAGGATATACTACTGATTCTAATACGTTAAATAAGTATATTCGTGATTATCCTATTGTATCTAAGATATTAGAATATAGGACTTTATCTAAATTACTTAGTACTTATATTGTGGGAATTATTAATGCTATTCATGATGATGGTAAAATTCACACTATTTATACGCAAACTTTAACAAGAACAGGGAGACTTTCTTCGATCGAACCTAATTTACAGAATATTCCTGTTAGAAATGAATATGGTAAGTTAATTAGAAAGGCTTTTTTGCCAGAAGAAAATTCTTTGATTATGTCTTCTGATTATTCACAAATTGAACTTAGAGTTTTTGCTCATTTATCACAAGTTAGTGAACTTGTTAATGCTTTTAATAGTGGTATGGATATTCATACTAAAACTGCTTCTGATGTTTTTCATGTTCCTATTGATAAGGTTACTAAGGAAATGAGAAGACAAGCTAAAGCGGTTAATTTTGGTATTTTATATGGTATTAGTAGTTATGGTTTATCTGAGGATTTGGGTATTAGTCCTAAAGAAGCAAAAGAGTTTATTAATAA
This sequence comes from uncultured Bacilli bacterium, assembly GCA_944363595.1. Classification (GTDB taxonomy): domain Bacteria; phylum Bacillota_I; class Bacilli_A; order RF39; family UBA660; genus CALVUN01. The sequence continues at coordinate 4,328 of CALVUN010000048.1, read as the reverse complement.
GTATTTTGATACTTATCCAGGAATTAAGGATTATATGAATAAGGAAATTGAAACGGCTAAAAAGCTTGGTTATGTTAAGACTATTATGAATAGAAAGAGATTGTTACCAGAAATTAATAATAGTAGTTATGTAGTTAGAAGTATGGGAGAGAGAATGGCATTGAATACGCCAATTCAGGGTAGTAGTGCTGATATTTTAAAGAAAGCTATGGTTTTAATTGATGAAGAGTTTACTAAGAGGAATATTAAAAGTACAATGTTATTGCAAGTACATGATGAACTTATTTTTAATTGTTTATTAAGTGAAAAAGATATTGTTACAAAAGTAGTTACGGATATTATGGAAAATACATATAAATTTAGTGTACCACTTACTGTTTCAGTTGAATTTGGAACAGATTGGTATGATGCTAAATAGGGGGATATATGAAAAAGGTTAATATTGTTTTAATTAAAAATATGTTTATTAATATATTCTTGGTTATTTTAAAATTAATTATAGGGATATTTGGTAGTTCTAAAGCACTAGTTGCTAATGGAATTCATTCTTTATCGGATTTAATCACGGATATTGTATCTATTTTAGGTAATATTATGGCTCATAAACCTGCGGATAAGAGGCATCCTTTTGGATATGGGCAATTTGAATATGTTACTAGTATAATCGTAGGTATTGTTGTATTATTCATGGGTTTTAATTTAGTTTTAGATTCTTTTAAAGTAAGTGAGAATATTCCTTCTGATTTGGTACTTCTTGTAAGTGTTATTTGTTTTGTTATTAAATATAGTTATGCTAAATATATGGAATATAAGAGTAGGGAATATAATGATAGTATTTTGATGGTATCTTCGATGGAATCTAAGGCAGATGCTATTACAACATTATTCGTGGTTATTTCAGTATTAATGACAAGACTTAGTATTTATAATGATTTGTATAGGTATTCTGATAATGTTTGTACTTTTATAATAGGTATTTATATTATTTATATTTCTTTAAAGATATTAAGAGAGAATATTAGAAATATAGGTATGGTTACTATGGATAATAATGATTATTTAGATAGGGTTAAAGATGTTATTTTGATGGATGATAAGGTTATTAGTGTTAAAGAGATTAATTTGGTTAAGTATGGTAGTTATTATACAGGAAATATTGTTATTGCTTTAAGTGGTAAGGTTAGAGTTAGGGATATGGATAGTATTGTTAGGAATATAAAGAAGAGGTTAAAAAGAAAGAAATTGGGGATTAATTATGTTAATATTAGTGTTGTAGCAAAGGAGTGATATTATGCCAGAACTTCCTGAAGTAGAGACGGTAAGAAGAAGTTTAAAACTTAGATTAGTGGGTAAAAAGGTATATGGTGTTAAGGTAATTTATCCTAATATTATTGCTTATCCTAGTGTTTCAGAATTTATTAAGGGAATATGTGGTAAAGAGATAAGAGATATTGAAAGAAGAGGTAAGTTTTTAATGTTTGATATGGGGGATAGTTATCTTTTATCTCATTTAAGAATGGAAGGTAAGTATTTTTTTAAAAATCATGATGAAGTAATTAATAAGCATGAACATGTTATTTTTGACTTGGGGGATATTGAACTTAGATATATGGATACGAGAAAATTTGGTAGGATGTATTTAATTAGGAAAGATATGATTAATAAGATGAAACCAATTAGTGAACTTGGTTTAGAACCTTGGGATAGAAAACTTACTATTAGTTATTTAAAAGATAAATATAAGAATAAGAAATTACCTATTAAAAGTGTTATATTGGATCAAAGTATTATTGTGGGTATTGGTAATATTTATGCTGATGAGATATTGTTTTTAGCTAAAATTAATCCTATAACTAAGTGTTGTGATTTAAGTGATGATGATTTAAAAAAGATAATTAAGTATACAAGAGAAGTTCTTGATAAGGCAATTAAACTTGGAGGGACGACAATTAGAAGTTATACTTCTGTGGATGGTGTTCATGGTAGGTTTCAAAATGAACTTTCTATTCATGGTAAGGATAAGGGTAATTGTCCTAAGTGTGGTAGTGAGATAATTAAAATTAAGGTTGGAGGAAGAGGAACATATTATTGTCCTAAGTGTCAGAAAGAGAAAGTATAGTAGTACTTTATTAAATGTATAATAAAAAAACGTACAAAATGCACGAAAAAAATTAAAAAAAATGTACATTTTGTACATAAAAGTGATAAAATATATTTTAGAGGTGATAATATGTATAGAAAAATAGAAAAAGATTTAATGCAGTGGAAAAAGGATTTTAAAAGGCCTCTTATGTTAGTTGGGGCTAGACAAACGGGGAAAACTTATATATTGGAAGAATTTTGCCAAAATAATTTTAATAATTATATTTATATTAATTTAGATAAAGAAGAAAGTATACAAGATATTTTTAGGGATACTATTGATCCTGATAAAATAATTGAAAAACTAGAAATAATTAAAAATATAAATATTAATGTCGATGATACTATTATTTTTTTTGATGAGATACAGGTTAGTGAAAGGGCTATTACTTCTTTAAAATATTTTTGTGAAAGTGAAAAACCATATAAAATTGTTTGTGCTGGATCTTTATTGGGTGTTAAAATTAATAGATTTCATTCTTCTTTTCCTGTTGGAAAAGTAAATATTAAATATTTATATCCTATGGATTTTGAAGAATATTTAATTGCTATTGGTGAAAATAAATTGATCGAAGAGATAAGAAAACATTATATATCTAATGAGGCAGTAATAAATCCTATTCATGAGAAAGCACTTGATTTATATAAGAAATATTTGGTAATGGGGGGAATGCCAGCGGTTATAAATGATTTTATTATTAATGACTATAATATTTCTCATGTTAATTTTTCTCTACAAGAACAAATTATTATTTCATATCTTGCAGATATGAATAAATATACAGATAATAGTGAGGGAATTAAGAATAGTAAGATTTATACAGCAGTTCCTAGAGAATTGGCTAGAGTTAATAATATATTTAAATATAGTATAGTAGATAAGGAAGCAAGAAAAGTAAGGTATGAAAGTAGTCTGGATTGGTTACTTGCTAGTAATATGGTATTAAAATGCGATTTAGCTGAAAGAAATGAATCTCCTTTGAAAGCATTTATTAATTTAGATAAATTTAAACTATATTTAAGTGATACGGGGTTACTTAGATCTTTATCTAATATTGATTATAGGGAAATATTACTTGATAAGAATAGTATGTATAAGGGGGTATTAACAGAAAATTATATTGCTTGTGAGTTTTATTCTAAGTTTAGGGAATTATATTTTTATTTATTTAATAAATATGAAATAGATTTTTTAATTAAGATAGATGGTGATATTATTCCAGTTGAGGTTAAAAGTGGAAGAAGGACTAGTAGTAAAAGTTTAAATGAATATATTTTAAAATATAAACCTAAATATAGTATTAGAATATCTAGTAAAAATTTTGGTTTTGAAGATGGAATTAAATCTGTTCCTTTATATGCTGTATTTTGTATTGGAAATTAAAAAATAATAATAGAATAGTTAAGATGCTATTCTATTATTTGTTTACGAATATAGATATTTTTATTATATGATATTTCTTTGACAAAAGATTCAGTAAAAAAGAGTAAAAATAAATTTTAAGAAAAAATACTATAAAATATGTTTGAAAATAAGCTATAGTATTTTTTTCTTCACAAAGTTTTAAATTTAAATCACGACAAAAAGATGCAAAAACGCGTTTAAAAAATTTTTTTTACAAACCTGCATTTAGTCTAAAAATTCACGTTTTAAAATTTTATTTAAAAATACTAGATTTTTAAATAAAAATGTAGTATGATTTAATCATCAAATCTTAATTGAAAATTCGTTTCTAAATGGTTAAGATCTGAGATTGTTAAAGTAAGTGTATTAAGTATAAGTGCACTTACTTCTTTTATTTTAATGTTTAATCTTTTTACAACGATATTTCCTAGATCTAATTAATTGGCGAATCGTATGTGCAAATTGAATAAAAAAATAATGATTTTTTAATGCTGTATCATTTATAGAACATAAATGAGTAATATTAAATAATCTATTTTTTTGATTATAAAAACCTTGATTTTCAATTTTCCATCTTCTTCTACCTAATAAAACAATATCTTCTTTATTCTTATTAGTTATTTCTAAAGAAGTAACATAAGAGAAATTTTTTTTTAATAACTTCACCAGTTTTATCATCGACAATTTCTTCATCAAAACTTACAACATTAAGGGTATAGAAATCTTTATCTTTTAAATCACCAAAAATGATTTCATTTTGATATTCGTAATTTTTATCAAC
>CALVUN010000047.1 GCA_944363595.1 uncultured Bacilli bacterium | reverse complement strand
GCTAGGTTGTTCTAATATCTATGGTTATGTAAAAGATAAAGGAAAATTAGTGATTGATGAAAAAGAGGCAGAAATGATTAAAATTATATTTGATAGATATGCCAATACTACAGATGGTTTATCTAAGGTATCAAAGTATTTATATGAATTAGGTTACAAAAATAAAAAAGGTAAAAGAATAGATACAACAATACTAACTAGAATTATTGAAAACCCTAAATATAAAGGATACTATTGTGGCCATAAAACAAAGGTATTAGATTACCGTACTAAAAAGAAGAAAAAATTAAATGAATCCGATTGGATTATTTATAAAGATAACGAAAATGTCCCACCGATAGTATCAGAAGAGTTGTGGGAAAGAGCGAATAAAAAATTAAAAGAAAGGCAAGACAGTTTTACCAACAGAGCCATTAATAAAAAAGTATTTCAAAATAGATATACTTATTCCGGCAAAATTTACTGTGGTAGACATGGCTTAACTTATCATAGATCATCTGCTGGTAAAAGAAAAAATAATCCCGTATGGGAATGCCAAGTATACCGAAAAGAAAGTTTAAAAGGTTGCTCTAATCCTAGAGTATTTGAATCTGAATTAGATATAGTTTTTAAAGATATGCTTGGTAAATTATTAAAACGAAGAAAGAATCTTTTTGGTGAAATATTAAATGACAGGAAGAGGTATTTAGAAACAAATAATAATGAAACGGAAATAAAAAATATCGAATCTAAAATTCTAATGTTTAATAATAAAAAAGATAAATTACTAGAACTTGTTATGGAAGAATACTTATCTAAAGAAGATTATAAAAAACAGGTAGATTTAATTAATGAAGAAATAACTACATATCAAGCAAAATTAAATGAATTACAAAATAACAAGCAAGATAAAAACTATATAGAAAATAAAATTAATGAACTAAAAAAAATGTTAGATAATTGTTTAGATGATGATAATTGTTATAGCGATGTGTTTAATGAATTAATAGATAGAATTTATGTTTATAAAGAAAACGATAAAAAGATAAAACTAGATATTTATATAAAAACAGGAGAAAGTATAAATACATTCTCTGATAATTTAGGTAGAAAGTTTCATTTAATAGACGACGTTACAACAAATAACAGCTGTATCCGCAGCCATTAATGGAGGAAAATTATATCAACCATATATTGTTAAAAGAATTGCCGAACACGAAACAGGGGAGATTATCTTAGAAAATGAACCTACATTTGTAAGACAGGTTATCAGTGAAGATACAAGCCGAACTGTCCGTATGGCTTTAGAAAGTGTCGTTGCTTTAGGAACTGGTCGTACTGCTTACATTCAAGACTACCGAGTAGGAGGCAAAACTGGAACGGCCCAAAAAGTCAACAATGGTGCATATATGGTCGGTAATTACATCGTTTCTTTCATTGGCTTTCTTCCTGCTGATGATCCTCAAGTTGTTGTCTATGTTGCCATCGACCACCCTCAAGGTGTAACTCAATTTGGTGGAACTGTCGCCGGTCCTATTGCCAAAAATATTCTTACTGATGCTATCACAGCTCTAGATATTGAAAAGCCAGAAGGAGGCTTAGATAAAGAATACCAATGGTATGAAAGTAAATACTATGAACTACCTAATGTTGTTGGTTTAACCGTCAAAGAAGCTAACAACGCCTTATCAAAATTTCAAATTGCCTATACTGGAAGTGGTAATACTGTCAAGGAAATGAGTCCTGCTGCCGGCTCCAAATTATCCGAAGGATCAACCGTCCGTCTTATGCTTGGCAATTGACAAAAAAATGTCAAATCGAACAATAAGTATAATAAAAGACATAATTTATGATATAATTAAAATAAGAAATTATCGAAATGGAAGTGAGTAATTATGTTAACCCTAACCAAATCATTATTTGCCTTAATGATCGGCTTTCTTTTAGCAACCGCTTTTGGTTTATTTCTAATTCCACTTTTAAAAAAAATAAAAGCTGGTCAACGCATTAATGTTTATGTCGAAGCTCACCGTGGTAAAGCCGGGACTCCAACTATGGGCGGTCTCATCTTTATCATTCCAACAGTTTTAACTATTTTAATATTGTTATTGACAGATAGAATAGAGTACTCGACCAATCTTTTCATTGTCTTATTTGTTTTCATAAGTTACAGTGCTATAGGCTTTCTCGATGATTATCTAAGCATCAAAAGAAAAACTAACAAAGGATTAACACAATTTCAAAAACTCTTCCTTCAATTTATTGTCGCCTTAATCTTTTATATTCTCTTCCGTGAATTTACCAGTGGTGATTCATATTTAAGAATAAGTGCCTTTGGTATTGAATGGAATCTGGGTTGGTTTTATGGAGTATTTATTCTTCTTTTATTAGTTGGTAGCTCCAATGCCGTTAATCTAACTGATGGCTTGGATGGTCTTGCCGGTGGCTTATCAGCGATTGCTTTTGTTGCCTTTGGTCTTATTGCCTGGGGTAGTCATTGGATCGAAGGCTATCAAGATTTAGGTATCTTCTGTTTTGTCCTTGTTGGTGCCATCATGGGCTTTCTCGTTTACAATAGTCATCCTGCCAAAGTCTTTATGGGCGATACCGGTAGTCTAACACTAGGTGCTACCTTAGCAACAATTGCTATCTTGACCACTCACGAACTATCTCTTGCTGTCGTTGGAGGCGTCTTTGTTATCGAAACATTAACGGTCATCATCCAATTAACATCTGTTGTCCTTTTCAAAAAGAAAGTCTTCTTGATGACCCCCATCCATCACCATTTCGAACGCTTAGGATGGAGTGAAGGGGATATCGTTAAATTATTCTGGATCGTTGGATTCATTTTAAGTTTATTAGCATTAATTTATGGCGTTTGGTTATAGCATTTTTCTAAGGGGGTAAAAATGAAAAAAGTTGATCTTATCTTACTGTTTAGTATCATTGTTCTGTCCTTATTTGGTCTTCTCATGATTTATTCATCGTCCTATGTTTGGGCCGAATATAAGTTTAATGATCCATATAAATTCTTAAAATCACAAGCCGTTTTCCTAATCATTGGATATCTCGTAATGACTATAGTAGCCAAAATACCCTATACTAAGTATTTAAACAAAGCAAACATTATCTACGGTGTTTGCTTTTTATTATTAATCTTAGTCCTAATTCCTGGAATTGGTACTGTTAGAAATGGTTCCAGAAGTTGGTTTGGCATTGGATCAATGGGCATTCAACCCAGTGAATTTACCAAATTAGCTCTAATCATTTTCACATCCAAATATATATACAAAAATGAACGTGACATTAAAGATATCAAAAAAGGCGTTTTCCCAATTCTAGGAGTTCTCTTATTAACCTTTGGTCTAATTATGTTAGAACCTGATTTTGGAACTGGTGTCGTTATCGTTATGACTATTGTCGTCATCCTATTTATAAGTGGTGTTAAAATGAAATTCTTTGTTAAAATTGGTATGTTAGGACTAGTAGGTGTTGCTGCCCTTATCTTAGTTGCTCCATACCGTCTAGCTCGTATCGTCTCCTTTTTAAACCCTTGGAGTGATCCTCTTGGCAGTGGCTTTCAAATTATTCAGTCTCTCTATGCCATTGGTCCTGGTGGTTTATTAGGTTTAGGTCTAGGTAACTCTATTCAAAAACATTTCTATTTACCAGAACCCCAAACTGATTTTATCTTTTCTATTATCAGTGAAGAATTAGGTTTTCTAGGTGTCTTAATCGTATCATCACTATTTTTAACTATTATCTATCGTGGCTTTAAAATAGCTATGAAATGCAATAATAACTTTGGCAAGTATTTAGCTTTTGGGATAACTTTCGGTCTAGCTTTTCAAACATTATTAAATCTAATGGTAGTCGTAGGCCTAATTCCTGTCACTGGCGTTACCCTTCCATTCCTATCGTATGGAGGTAGTTCTCTTCTCATAACGATGTTATCGATGGGTATTCTTCTCAATATATCCAAATATGAAGAATAAAAAACTTACTTGCTGTCATAAACATCATCCCAGTTACTAAAGTAACACTGCCTATTTTTAAAATGCCAAAAACCATTTTCTAAGATAATATCACTAAAAAATATCAAAAAATGAAGGATTATTACCTCAAATAATAAAACTATGATATAATTAACTAAACACAAATAGTTATTTATTGAATATGATTAATAATCATAAATTAATTATAATAAAAAAAGTAGTGTGAAAATCATTAGTAGTTTACAGATAAAAATAAATTTAGTAAAAATAGAAAAAAAACAATATACATAATAGTTAACCTATGGTATAATAAAATTGTCTAAATCTATAAGATTGTGGACAGTAAAGAAATAGGGAAAATATAAAAGGAGTGAAAAAATGAAAAAACTAAAAATATTTATTTTATTGTTTTGTATAAGTTTTATTATGGGAGGAACCAATATTATTAATGCTTATACACAAACTAAAAGTTTAAAAGGATTAAAGGCTGATTTTCTAGGACAACCTCATTATATCCCAGATGTTATTGGTCGAAATGGTGGAAAAGAAGAAGAGGGCATGACCAAAACTACATTTAGCATTCAAAAAGTAAATGCAACAATAAAGGATGATCGTAGCGTATTGTTTGCAGTTACAGATGAAAATGGTGGTGTTGCTTCTGGGAATAATTGGCAATCAATTTTAGGAACAACAGATGGCTATGCAGAACTTGGAAATCCTAATGGACAAATAAGTGCACCAACATCAATGACTGGATTAAAATTTGCCGCAGCATCAAAACTTGCATTACCATGGACTCAAGCAGAATTTTCTAGTGGTACTTGGGTAATAGATGATTAAATTATTTTTCCCTATTTCTAATTATATTTGGAGGTCTAATTCATGAAAAAACAAGGAATAAAAATTCTTATTTTATCTACAATTTTACTTATTATTCCCATTATAATATCACTAACGCTTTTTCTGTATAATAACTCTCTTGAAAAAATAATTACAATTTTTGGAAGCAAAGAAGAATATGACTTAATTAGTTGCTTTTCCCTATGGTGGTATTTATTTAGATATGACTTGTTTTCATATATAGCATATCTTTTACCTATAATAATAACAATTATGAGCTGTTATTCCTTTTTCCATCTATATCGTAGTGGTACTATATTCAATATCATTCAAAGAGAAAAATATTCTAAACTAATGATAAAAGAAATATTATTAAGTTGGTCCAAAAATATTATATTACCAATAATTATGTTACTTTTCTTTATAATATCTATTATTTTATTTCCTAATACCCATGTATTCGACTTAACAGGACGTCTAGCTTACATATATCAAATTGGCCATCCTTACATGAATATTATAAACCCATTTTTATTTGTTTTTTTGTATTTGGCTATAGTATTTCTTTTTGGGATAATTATAACCAACCTAGGTATTATTCTAACTCGTTTTATTAAAAAATTTAATCTCCTAGTAATAGGTAATTTCATTTTAGTCATTATAATTGAAAGTATTGGCAATTTTATAGTAGGACCAATAGTAAAAAGTCTAACGGGCTATGATCGTATGGCAAACGGATTTTCATTATATAATATATATTATCTAGATGCCATTCCAAGTTTATGGTGGGAGTTTCTTTTTTCCATTATCACAATTATTATAACATCAATAATCATTTATTTAATTTATAAAGATAAAGAAAAGGTTTTAAATAGTTATGAATAAAATTGAAAAAAACATTATTAAAGATTTTCGTCATAGTCAACTTTATAAAATAATAATAATATACATCATTTTTGGATTGTTTATTTTTTCAATTGGGAGGTCAGATTTATCGTATTTAAACTTAATAATATATAGTACCTCTCATCCCTACGTAATTGCTATTTTTTTGGTACCTAGTATAATAAGCGTTGTTTACTATCTAAATAATAATTATTTTCTAAATTATAATCTTATTATTAGAAACCATAGTCGAAAAAAGTATATCAAGGTAATTATAAAAAGTATCATTATAATAACTACAGATATCTTTATTATTTATTTATTATCATCAATTATTTTAGCTAATATCTTTGCTAATCGCGATTATTTTATTACACAAGATAAATATTATCATATTCCTAATATTATTATTTTAATAATAAATATTTTAAAAACTTATTTTTTTATTTTTATTACAGGAATTTTCGCTAGCACCATTGACAGAAAGAATTTTATTATAAGAATAATTATTATAATATTAACTATTATTAGTTTTTTAGGTGTTTTTCCTAACTTAATTCTACCACTTTTTCCATCATATTATGTTAGTAGCTATCATGTTTTCTCAAATATATATTATGATGTAATATTTACAACGGGTTATTTTATAATAATATTAATAATAAATTTGATAATTTTAATAAAACATTGGAAGAAGGATTTATTATGAAATACTTATTAATAAAAGATTTATTAAGTTTTAGAAATTACTGGAAAATATTTTTAATATATTTACTGATAATTAATTTATATCCTTTTTTTCTAAAAGTAAATCTTGGTAATAGATTTCAATTATCGTATCAAATTTTATTAACTAATCTAGGATCTACACCTAATATAAATTCAATATTTGAAGTAATGTTACTTCTATTAACTTATAGTTTCATTACCTTCATAACCCTATCTCAGTTTACAAATGACTTTATCATGGGGAATGAAAATATCTTTTTAAGAATGAGCAAAAGAAAATTCTTTCTATCGAAAATTATTAATATTATTATTACTATTTTAATTATAAATTTTTTCTTATTTATAATGTTGCTAATAACGTATAGTATTTTAAATTGCCACATCGATATTAGCAAATACTTGAAATTGTTTATAATTGATTCACTAATTAAAATAAACTATAGCATTTTAAATATAAGTTTGTTTCTTTTAATTAGAAAATGGTTTTTCTTATTTATGACAATATTAATAACTTTAGGATCAATAGGAAAAATATCAATATTAAGTTACCCATTTTTTGCTATTAATTATTATCATCAAGAAATATATATTATAATAAATACAATTATAGTTATAATTTTTACTAATATAATTTATAAATTAAAAGTAAATACATTATTCGAAAGGACTGATTAGATGCAAATAGAAATTCAAAATGTAAGTAAAATCATCGACAAAAATATTATTTTAAAGAATATAAATATGAAATTAGAATCAGGTAAAATATATGGTTTTATTGGCCGTAATGGTAGTGGAAAAACAATGCTTTTAAAAATGATTTGTGGTTTCGTTAAACCAACAGATGGCAAAATCATAATTAATAATCAAGATATTTTTAGCAAGAATTATTTCACAAATGACATCAGAGCCTTGATTGAACATCCTAAATTTTTAGGTAATATTACTGGATATGAAAATTTAAAATTATTAGCAAATATCAACAACACTATTACTGATGAAGATATTCTAAAATGGTTAGACATATTAAATATGAGTGAAGAAAAAGATAAAATATATAATAAATATTCTTTAGGGATGAAACAAAAATTAGGCCTTATCCAAGTCTTAATGGAAAACCCCAAAATAATTATTTTAGACGAACCGTTTAATGCCCTCGATGAAGAAAGTCTAAATAAAATACGTCATATATTAAAAGAAGAAAAAGAAAAAGATAAAATTATTATTATTGCTACACACATAAAAGAAGATATCGAAAAACTATGTGATACTATTTATCATTTTGCAAATGGACATGTTTCTTTAAAATAAAAAAACATTCAAAATACAACAAACTTCCCATGTTGTATTTTTCTGTTAAGTCGATTAGATTTTATAAATAATTTATTGATTAATATACTAAGATGTAGTATAATATGTAATATATTGGAGGTACAAAAATGAACAAAATAAAAGAATGGGCTAAAGCCAATAAAGTTTACGCTATTATCGGGGGAATTGCTTTATTTTTATTTATTATCATGCTAATCATTGGTATTATGCTTTTTATAGGAGGATCAAATAATGAATATGGTCATCGTCTAGATGGTATTAAAGATGTCGAAATTTCTGATGAAACTAAGGAAGAAGTTGAAAACTTTACTAATGACAAAGTAGAATCTTCAGAAATTAGAATTCAAGGTCGTATCATCTACATAACTATTAACTATGTAAATGATATAACTAAGGCTCAAGCTAAAGAAATAGCCAGTGAGACCTTAAGTATTTTCTCTGAAGAAGAACAAGATTATTATGACATTTGTTATTTCCTTGTACAAGGATCAAATGGTGAAGAAGATGCTGATACATTTGTCATCACCGGAACTAAACATCCATCTAAAGATGCCATTAGTTGGACCAAAGAATAGGAGTTAGTCATATGAAGATTAATAGAAATAATAAAATAATTATTGTATCCATTGTCGGTGTTATCTTCATCGTCGCTTTGGTTGTCTTTATTTTAAATTATAGTAAAGATGATTATAGCTTTTCCCTATTAGAAAAAAAATGGATTCAAGATAACACATCTAATGTTATCGATGTAAGTGTCTTTAATGATATACCTATCTACGGTCAAAATGGAAGTGGCGTTATCTTTGATTATCTAGATGAATTTACTAAAAATTATGATGTCAAATTCAATAAAATATCTTATGATTCAAGTTCTAGTTCTCAATACGAAGATATAGCATTTAAAGTCGTTGATGGTACAACTACATTAAATGATAATGATATATTAATTTATGAAGATAAATATGTTGTTGTATCAAAAGACCCAATTATTGCAAGTAGCATTGATGATTTAGAAGAACGAAAAATTGGTGTACTATCTCAAGATTTAAGTAATATCAATTACTATCTATATAGTAATAAAACCATTTATTTTAGTGCTTACAACAATTTTGATGATATGCTAAAAGCCTTAGATGAAGAAGAAATTGATAGCCTTGCCATCCCACTTATATCATATTATGATGAAATATTAAGTAACGAATTAAATATAATTTATCACATTAATGAATTAAGTAAAAAATACATTTTAACCATTAACAACAATGATACATTACTTAGTATAATGAAAAAATATAACCAACAATTCATAAACGAAAATTATCAAACATCATATAAAGACAATTATAGCAGCCTTATTTTTCGTTCATTAGATATCAGTGAAGCCGATCGAGCAAGTTATAATAGTAATCCATATACCGTTGGTTATATAGCATATATGCCATATACATATATAGATAACAATGAATTTGTAGGAACACTATCCAATTATTTAAGTAAATTTGAAGAATTATTTGATATCAATTTCAAATTTCAAAAATATAATACCATCAAAGAATTACAAGAAGCCTTATCACGAGGAGAAGTAGATTTAGCCTTTGCCAATTTTGATACCACTAGTCTTAACATTGATACCATTAATACTATTTCACCATTTATAGAGCAATATGTCGTTCTAACCAATAAAAATATAGTCGTTAATTCTCTTCACAGCTTAAAAAATGAAGAAGTATATACTGTTACTGACAGTTATTTATATAACAATTTAAGATCTAGTAGCATAAAAATAAAAGGTTATGAAGATACGGATGAATTATTACGTCACATTGATAACAATTCAATTGTTGTCATTGACTTAGATACATATAACTATTATAAAAATCAAAAATTAGGTAATTATAATGTTGTATACACTGGTACGCTACCTGATGAATACAGTTTTATAATTCGTGACGTCAACAAAAACATAACCTTTAGTAAACTATTTACTAATTATGTTTCAAGTATAAATTATAACACCATAAAATTTAATTATAATACCACTAGTGGAGTTGGCGGTTCAAGTTTAGCTACCGATATTGCCAAATATTTACTAACAGCAATAGCCATTATTGCCATTGTAATAATAGTAATAATCATTATACGTCGTAAAAATAAAGATAAAGATATCAAAAAAGAAGAAAAACTAAAATTTATAGATATGATGACGTCATTAAAAAATCGAAATTACCTAAATTACAATATCAGTAAATGGGAAGAAAATGTAATTTATCCACAAGCCATAGTAGTTATTGACTTAAATAATATTAAATTTATAAATGATAACTATGGCCATGAAGAAGGGGATAATGTCATTAAAAAAGCTGCTTCCATTCTTATAGTCAATCAAAAAGAAAATACCGATATAATTAGGACTGATGGTAATGAATTTCTAATTTATATGGTAGGTTATAGTGAAAAAGAAGTCGTTGATTTTACTCGCAAACTTTATAAAGACTTAAAAGAATTACCACATAACTTTGGAGCGTCTTTAGGATATAGTATGATAACAGATGATATAAAAACAATTGACGATGCAATAAATGAAGCTGTTTTAGATATGCGAGAAGCAAAAGAAAAACAATAGAAACAGGTGAATAAAATGGGGCCAAAAATAAAAAAATATATTAAACAACTATATCGTACAATTACAAGTAAAGAAATGAGTATTTTACCAGCTAATATTGCTTTTTACTTTGTTTTGGCCCTTATCCCCATTTTCACAATTACAATCGTTATTGCTTCTCATTTTTCAATAACGATTAATTTAGTTATAGATTTAATTAATAACATTATACCATCACCCGTATCCGATACCATAATTGAAATAATATCCGGAAAAGGTTTTGATAGCAATGTAGGAATTTTTAACTTAATTGCTTTTTTCGTAGCCACAAATGGAACTCATGCAATTGTCAATGTTTCAAATACTTTATATAAAGTAGAAGAAGATGATTTCATTCGTGATCGAATCAAAGCAACTATTCTATTATTAATAATTGTAATTCTTTTAGTTTTTATGCTTTTCGTTCCATTATTTGGGGACAAAATACTAAATTTTATCAAAGAAATAGATCTCTTTAGTAACATTATTGATGAAATAATTTTTGTCTTTACCCTAATAAAATGGCCACTTACATTTTTAATTATTTATTTCAATTTAAAATTAATATATACAATTGCTCCAAGTACCAACATTAAAAGTCAAGATACAACCTATGGAGCATTCTTTACAGCAATATTATGGATGGCAATATCAGCAATATTTAGCTATTATCTAAAATATTTTGGCAATTACGATATTTTGTATGGAAATCTTTCTAGCCTAATAATACTTATGATTTGGATTTATGCCATTTCATACATCTTTGTTTTAGGAATGGCAATCAACGTTACGCAATTTAATAATAAAGATAATAAAAAAGAAATAAAAGAACATAATAAAAAATGAGTACTAAATAGTATTACTAAAAGTACTCATACTTCACAGGCTATGTATAATATTCTCGGGAGTTAGTTAAATGGACTAACAGATTATATTAAAATAAAGTAATACTATATCTCCTTTAATATTATTAAGCCTAAATAATAGGTAAGCGACTAGTGTAAGTCGCTTTTTTTAATTAAAATAAAATCATCATATAATAAAATAATAACTTTCAATATTATAAAAATAAAGAAGATAACATAGTACAAAATATGTAAGTCAAAACTATAATATTTTTTCATAATATTTATTCACAAAACATATATTCTAATGAAAGGATGATGGTTATATGAAAAAAATTATACCCTTTGTAAAAGAATTAAATTTTAAAACAAAAGTTAGTGAAATAACATCAATTTCATTAGAACACAATATAACTTTAAAAGAGAGTGACTTAATCAGTGGCGTTTTTCATATCAATGGTGATTACAAAATGACTGAAGGATCAATAAATCGTGAAAAATTCACTTTCAATATTCCCTTTGATATAGCACTAGACTCTAAATACAATGCTGATGAAAGTACTATTGATATAGATAATTTTTACTATGAAATAATAAGTAATGATATTTTAAAAGTTCATATTGACCTTTACATTGAAGGAGAATTATTAAAAGAACAACCACATGAAGAATTAGAAAAAAATGAAGAGTCATTAGTGCCAAAATTAGAAAACCGTCAAAATGAAGAAACAGAAAAACAAAAAGAAACCATAGAAATTAAACAGATTTCTAATAATATCTCACCAGAACCAAGTATAATTTATGATAAAAAAAACATTGACAATATTGAAATAGACCGTGATGATCAAGAAAAAAAGACAAATGACATAAAAAATGACGAAAAAAATAACATTGGCTTTTTTGATAACCTAGATGGCAAAGAAAATTACACAACATATCACGTATATATTGTCAAAGAAGAAGATACCATTGACAAAATTATGACCAAATACAATGTAACTAAAGAAGATTTAGAAAATTATAATGACATAAGCAATATCAATATTGGCGATAAATTAGTAATTCCAAGCACAAATGGCAACTAATTTAAGAAAAATTTTCAATGATGAAAGTATCAATTTCAAACGTGTCACAATAAAAAACAATGTAAAAATCATCGACACAGATCAAGGAAGTTATGTCATAAAAAAAAGAAAAAATAACGACTTAGATAATATATATAAATATTTATTATCCAGATCTTTTGATTATTTTCCCAAATGTATAAAACACCACCAAGAATATGATATTTATGAATACATTCCCGATACCAATGAACCAAATGAACAGAAAATTTTGGACTTAATAAACTTATTGTCATTATTACATAACAAAACAACATTCTATAAAGAAATAGATTTAGATAATTATAAAGAAATATATGAAAACATCAACAATCGCATTGAGTATCTTTATAATTATTATACTGATGTAATAACAATTATTGAAAGAAATATATATATGTCGCCATCACAGTACATAATTGCAAGAAACATAAGCATGATATATAAAAGCCTAAATTATTGTAAACAAAATATAGATAAATGGTATAACTTAATCAGAGATAAAAGAAGAGTAAGATATGTTACACTGCATAACAATTTAAATATATCTCATTATTTACGGGCAGATAAACCATATCTTATTAGTTGGGATTATAGCACTAAAAATATGCCAATTTATGATTTGCTAAAAATATATCAAAATCACTATCTTGATTACGATTTCAATAATCTATTTCAACATTATGAGAATCACTATCATCTTAAAGAAGAAGAAAGATTATTACTATTTACCTATATGGCACTGCCTTATAAAATAACAATCAATAAAAATGAATACCAAATGTGTAGAGAAGCAAGCAAACTTTTTGACTATATATATAAGACAGAAGAATTAATTACCAATTATGAAAAAATATCCAGTCACCAAAACTAGATATTTTTTTATTCATGTAGAATTTTAAATAATTATATGTATAAAATAAAATATCAAAAAAGAAAAATATCATCAACATCAAAAAAGTAAGGCATTCATGATCATAAAGAACAAATTAAAATAAAAAAAATACACAATTAACTAGTTAACTATGTACGCAATAGCTACGTAATAAAAATAAAATATATTATGTTAGATTATCGCTAATTGCTAAAATAAAAAAATTATTAATAATTCAAAAAATACTATTGACAAACAAATGTTTGTATGTTATTGTTTTATTACAGGCAGGTGATTTAGAATGAAAACATTTAAAACATACCAATTTAGATTATATCCAAATCATAAACAAATAGCGCTTATCAGCAAAACATTTGGTTGTGTAAGGTTTGTTTTTAACCATTATCTTACTAAGCAAAAAGAAGAAGGTATAAAAAATATATCTTTATTATGCAATGACTTAAAAAAACTACAAGAAGATAATGCATTTTTAAAAGAAGTAGATAATTGTGCCTTAAGATGTGCCATTTTTAGTCTTCATGATGTAAGTGTTAATAATATAAATAAAGAAAACGAATCTACTAAATATAAAAGTAAATACGCAAAACAAAGCTATAAAACAAATAATATAAATAAAATTTATAAAAACAAACTATATAGTAGTATCGAAATAGACTTAATGAAAAGAAAAATAAAATTGCCTAAATTAGGATTAATAAACATAAGAGGATATCGGAATCAAAAAGAAATAAAAGGTAGAATTATTAATGCAACAATAGTCAAAGAAAATACAGGAAAATATTATGCAAATATATTAGTAGAAGAAGATATCATCCCACAAACAAAAGTAAAACCTAAAAATATTATAGGAATAGATTTAGGAATTAAAGATTTAATAACAACAAGTGATGGAGAAAAATATAATAATGAAAAACATATAATAAAATATGAAAAAAAACTAAAACAATTTCAAAGAAAATTAGCAAATCAGAAAAAAAGAAGCAAAAATTACTATAAAACCAAAAAGAAAATAGCAAGAATACATTGCAAGATAAAAAATGCAAGAAAACATCACATAATAAATGTCGTAAATAAAATTGTTTTAGATAATGATATAATCATCAGTGAAAAATTACAAGTAAATAAAATGATATATAATAATAATTTATCAAAATATATTTTAGATGCTAGTTTTACTATGATATGTAATTTAATTTCCCATAAAGCAAAATTGAATGGCAAATATTATTATCAAATAAATACATATTATCCAAGTAGCCAATTATGCTCAAAATGCAATCACAAAGAAAGTAAATTAAAAAATTTAAATATAAGAACATATAAGTGTCCTCACTGTGGACTAGAATTAGATAGAGATATAAATGCAAGTATCAATATTATGTATGAAGGATTAAAATTACACTATCAAAAAATAACAACATAAAGTAAAGAAAAAGTACGGTGGCGACCATCGGAATAAATGCCTATTAATAAAAGGGACGTAAGTTCCAATTATAGTAGGAAAGCTATAACTTTAATAGAGAAAACACTTCAGCAACCAAAAATTGTCCAAAAAGAAAAGCAAAGCAACAATAAATATTCTATTAAGAGTATCAGCACGTTCGAGAAGCAAGGAATAAATAAAGTTAAAATTATCTGGTACAGTGTGATAATAATTAATATTAAACTAGCGATAAAGCAAAGTAACCGAAATCCAATAAAAAACTTAAAAAGATTAACAAAATTATTATACATATATCTCACCTAATATATTATATGACAAAGCAATAATTAAGTTCATAATCATGTAACTTACAAGCTAATAAACAACAAAATATAATTGAATTAAAAATAGATTTTTGCTATAATTAATAAAGAAGGTGAGAAGATGAGTATAAAAGATGTAGACCGCAGCCAATTATCTCCAATGATGCGTCATTACGTAGAATTAAAAGATAAATATCCAGATGTAATTATTCTATACCGTTTAGGAGATTTTTATGAAATGTTTTTTGAAGATGCAATAACAATTTCACATGATTTAGAACTAACTTTAACTGGTAGAAATGCAGGTTTAAAAGAAAGAGTGCCAATGTGCGGTATACCATATCATGCAGCTTCAGTATATATAGATAAGATGATCAAAAAAGGTCATAAAGTAGCAATATGTGAACAATTAGAAGATCCAAAAAAAGCTAAAGGAATGGTTAAAAGAGATATTACAGAAGTCATAAGTTCTGGGACAGTAATAACAAGTAATTCATTAAATGAAAAAGAAAATAATTATATTGGTAACATATATGACTTTGAATATTGTTACACAATCAGTTTTTCAGATATAACGACCGGTGAAATATATGCAAAAATAATCAATCACGATAATGAAAGCCTAATAAGCGAAATAGTAAGTTATGGATTAAAAGAAGTAATTGTCAATGATAAAGTAAGTAAAGTGATAACAAACATTTTAAAAAATCAATATAAAATTACAATTAGTATTGTTAATGACATATTAGAAGATAAAAATTATGATTATATTTACCAAAAAACAGATGACATTAGATATCAGACTACAATTAAACATTTATTATATTATTTAGTGGTAGAACAAAAAAGAAATATGCATCATTTACAACCAGTAGTCATTTTAAAAGCCAAAGAATCATTAAAAATGGATATACACACAGTTAGAAATTTAGAATTAACTGAAAGTTTAAGATTAAAAGAAAGAACTTATTCTTTATTATGGCTTTTAGATAATACCAAAACCGCTATGGGATCACGAAAACTTAAAAATTGGCTTTTAAATCCTTTAGTAGATAAAGAACAAATTGAAAAAAGATATGATGTAGTAAGCAAATTATTAGAAGAATTTCTATTAAGCGATGATTTAAGAAAATTACTATACGAAGTGTATGATTTAGAAAGATTAAGCGGTAGAGTAGCTTTAGGAAATGCAAATGCAAGAGACTTACTTCAATTAAAAAACTCTCTTTCTGTTTTACCCAAAATAAAAGAAATATTAACACAAATTAATTTTTATGATAACATTGAAACGTTGGACGACTTATATCAGTTATTAGAGAAATCAATTTATGAAAATCCACCAGTTGGTCTAAAAGAAGGATATCTAATAAAAGAAGGATATAATAGTGAGTTAGATGAACTAAAAGCACTACGTTCTGGTGGAAAAGAATTTATAAGTAGTTTTGAAGAAAGCGAAAGAGAAAGAACGGGAATTAAAAATTTAAAAGTAGGTTTTAATAAAGTCTTTGGATATTATATTGAAGTAAGTAAGGGAAACATAGGATTAATAACAGAAGATATGGGATATGAGCGAAAACAAACCCTTGCCAATTGTGAAAGATATATAACGCCTATTCTAAAAGAAAAAGAATCACTTGTTTTGAATGCCGAAGAAAAAATTATTGAATTAGAATATGATTTATTTTGTCAAATAAGAGATAATATAAAAAACTATATATCAAAACTTCAACGTATATCCAAAATAATTAGTGAAATAGATGTTCTCCAATCATTCGCCTTAATAAGTGAAAAATATAATTATGTAAGACCCACAATAAGTGATAATCGCATAATTGATATTAAAGATTCGCGTCATCCAGTTGTTGAAAAAGTAATTAAAGATGAATATGTTAAAAATGATATTTATATGGACGAAAATACTGATATTATTCTTATAACAGGTCCTAACATGGCTGGAAAAAGTACATATATGAGACAATTAGGTATAATTGTAATAATGGCTCAAATAGGATGCTTTGTATCGGCTAAAGAAGCAACTTTACCTATATTTGATCAAATATTTACACGAATAGGAGCAAGTGATGATCTTGTAAGTGGCGAATCAACATTTATGGTTGAAATGATTGAAGCATCAAATGCCATAAAAAATGCTACAAGTAATAGTCTTATTCTTTTTGATGAATTAGGAAGAGGAACTGCCACTTTTGATGGTATGAGTTTAGCACAAGCAATCTTAGAATACATTCACGATAAGGTACATGCTAAAACATTATTTTCAACGCATTACCATGAATTAACAGATTTAGAAAAAACATTACCACGACTAAAAAACATGCATGTTTCAGCAACTGAAGAAAATGGCAATATAACATTCTTACACAAAGTAAAACCTGGTTCTGTAGACAAAAGCTATGGTATAAATGTGGCTAAATTGGCAGGATTACCAAATGAAGTAATAAATAGAGCAAGCGACATTCTGACGATTTATGAAAAGAAAGAACATGAACGAGATATAGTAGTTCAAACAACACTTCCATTAGACTTTTCTAATCAAAAAAATGAAATAGAAGAAGAAATAAAAAAATTAGATATACTTGAACTAACGCCAATCAAAGCTTTAAATATTTTAAGTGAATTAAAAGAGAAAATAAAATAATGCAAGAAATTGCATTTTTTTTTTTTTTTTATTAAAGAAAACAAATTAATTAAAATAATAATATAGATGAAAGGGTAAAAAGGGAGAAAAGAGAGGAGAGTAAAATGAAAAAAATATTATTAATTTTTTTAGCATTTATTTTATTAATTCCAACAATAAATGCTGAAACAAAAGATTTGCAAAAAGAAGGAGAGTATTTACGCAAAAATTTAAAAGATAGTCGTTATCAATATGAAGATGAAAATGACATAAAATATGGCCCATTTAGTAATTATCTTCGTTACGATGAAAATATGTCGCTAGATATTCCGTATTATGATTATGAAATTGACAAAGTATATACGTATCATAAATTATATAATATAAAAACAATTCAATTCGTAACGGTAAGTGGGTCATTTTCATATCAAAATTTAAAAATATATGACGATGAGACAGAAGTTGAATATACTATTGCCGATTGTTCTCAATGTCGTGATAATAATTCTTATATAGAAGAAGGCGGTTATCTTACAATTAATTTAAAAAGAAATATAAATCCCGAAAATCTAACTGTTAATATAGAAGTAACAAATGCAGATGAAACACCATATGTTTTAGTTAGATTTTATCGAGATAGCATTACTAGTAATCCTGTTTTAAAAACAACATTTTATACCCAAAACACATCATTTCCATTTAACGAAAGTTGGTCACAATATCAATTCGATTCAACAAAAGAATATTATAGTAAAGAAAAAATAAATTCACCTAGAACCTATGAAGAGGCAGGAATACAAGATGTATATCGTTATCGAGAAATATATACATTTCACTATAATTTAGTTGCTAATGAGACAGAAAATATTAATGAACCAATTAAAGAAGAAAATAACCAAGAAGAAACATTTAAAGCAGAAATAGAACATGAGCCAACATATAATTCAAATGAAAATTATCAAGTAAATTCTATAGACAAAGACCAAAAAGATTTAATTAATCTTGATGATTATGAATATATTGAAATTCCAAATACTAAAAAGAATGATTTTTTCTATACTATTCAAGTAATTATAAGTAAACTTTTGTCGATTACATTTTTTAGCTAGTTTTGTCGAAAGAGTATAAAAAATAAAAAAAATATGCTAAATTCATATTGAAGGTGATAAATATGTTAAAAATGAATTATGAATTCCGTAAAGGTGTTTTATTTATACGTCTTTATGGCTCATTAAATCACAAAAACATAAGCAAAATATCAAAAAGCATTAAAAATCTCATCGATGATTTTGGATTAAAATTTATCGTTTTTAATTTAGATTCATTAAAATATATTGATAAAGATGGAATAAATTTAATATTAAAGTATCATACAATGATCAATAATCAGAATGGTAAACTAATTATTTGTGATAAAAATAAACATTTTAATCAAAATAAAATAATTCCCAATATCACCTATGAAATAGATGCGTTTCATTTAATATAAAAAAATCAATAAGAAAGGATGGTTACATGAATAAAGATGATCTATCAAATTTTATTGTTGACAATCAGAATTACATATACTCAATAGTCAACAAATACAAAAACTATGCTGAAGTAGAAGATTTATATCAAGTAGCCATTATGGGAATAATAAAAGCTTCCCATAAATTTAATACAGCTTATAATGTTAAGTTTACAACATATGCTTATACCTACATTATTGGTGAAATTAATCATTTTCTAAATAAAAATCGTCAAATTAAAATTAGTAAAGAATATTTAGCTATTTATAAACAAATTATTAAGGCAAAAAATATTTTGACACAAAAATTAATGAAAGAACCAAATTCATTTGAATTATCAATATTCTTAGAAATAGATGAAAAAACAATCAATAATGTTATTCAAATGGTATCATCAGTTGATAGTTTAGATCGAACAATTAGCAGTGACGGCAAAGATTTAAGCTTATATGATACTATTGATATATCATGCATCGACAATGAAATAAATTATATCGATTTAAAAGAAGAAATTAACAAATTAGATGAACAATCAAGAATACTAATTGAAGAAAGATATTTTCAAGATAAAACACAATCAGAGACAGCTGCTATCTTAGGAATAAATCAAGTACAAGTATCTCGAAATGAACAAAAAGTCTTAAAGTTACTTAAAAATAAACTTCAAGAAGTCGCATAAAATAAGGCTTAAGAAGAATGTAACCGAATTGGTTACATACCAACAAAATATTTTATGAGACAATTATTTCACAGGTGATATTATATGAAGAAAAGAGAAAAAAGAGAGGACGTATATGAATTAATATCTTATAACATCAGAAAATATCGTAAAAGATTAGGTATAACCCAATCACAATTAGCGGAAAGAACACAATATTCTCATGAATTTATAAGAAGAGTTGAAGCTCCTCATTCCAAAAAATTTTTTTCCATCGATGCCATCAGTAATATTGCCGATGCGTTAGAAATTGATTTAAAACAATTATTAGATAAAGTCGATGAATCCGAATTAATGAAAAGAAAAAAATAAGTTTTTGGTATACTTTTCTTTTTTTTTGCCCATTATATTATTGGTGATTATATATGAATAAAGAAAAGTACCAAAAAATCGTCAAAAAACACACACCAAAAGAAAATTGGATAAAAAATGCATTAATATCCTTTTTTGTAGGAGGATTAATTGGAATGAGTAGTGAACTACTTTTAAATATATATGCAACGTGGTTACATTTACCTAGAAAAGAATCTGGCGTTTTAGTAATTTTAACACTTATAATATTATCATCAGTTTTAACAGCCATAGGTATTTTTGATTTTCTTGTACAAAAATTCAAAAGTGCACTTATAATACCGATTACGGGCTTTGCTCATTCAATGACAAGTGCAGCCTTAGAATATAAAAATGAAGGACTTGTCTTAGGTATAGGTGCCAATATTTTTAAATTAGCAGGAACTGTTATTCTATATGGTGTAGTAGCCGTATACATTTTCGGATTAATAAGATTACTAATAATAGGAGGATAAAATGACAAATAAATATAATAATGTTTATATCAAAAATACTTATACCATCGGTGGAATATATGAATCGCAAGGCCCACTAAAAAAATATTTTGATCGCCTATATGATCAAAATATGTATTTTGGGGAGAAAAGTTTTGAAAAAGCTGAAATTAAATTATTAAAAGATAATATTTCATATTTACTAAAGAAAGTTAATTTTCAAGAAAGTGATATAGACTTACTAATATCCGGCGATTTAGAAAACCAAATTGCAGCCTCTGATTATGCTGCACGTAATTTTAGTATACCGTTTTTAGGAATTTTTAATGCATGTGCTACGAGTGGGGAAGGATTAATTATAGGAGCAAATTTCGTTGATAGTAAAAGAGCCAAAAATTGCATCGTATCTACAGTTAGTCACAACATGACTGCCGAAAAGCAATTTCGCAATCCAACAGAATATGGTGCACCAAAACATAAAACTTCGACATTTACAGTTACAGGCTCGGCATCCATTCTTTTAAGTAATGAAAAAAGTAAAGTAAAAATAGAATCAAGTACTATAGGAAAAGTTATTGACCTTGGCATAACTGACGTTAATCATATGGGAGCAGTTATGGCCCCTGCCGCTGCAGATACGATTTATCGACACTTAACTAATTTAAAAAGAAAACCAGAATATTATGATTTAATCCTAACTGGAGATTTAGGGTTTTATGGAAAAAAAATATTAATAGATTACATGAAAGAACAATATCATATGGATTTATCTAAAGTATATGATGATGCAGGAACCATTATTTATAATTTAGATAAACAACCAGTATTAGCTGGTGGATCAGGACCATGTTGTAGTGCATTAGTGGGATTTGGATACTATTTTAAACAAATGGAAGAAAATAAAATAAAAAAAATACTATATGTGCCAACAGGTGCCATTTTTTCACCTACATTAACCTTTCAAAAAGAATCAATACCCGCTATTGCTCATGCTATTGGATTGGAGGTAACAAATAAATGACATATATTTTAGCATTTATTTTTTGTGGTTTAGTTTGTATGATATCCCAAATAATTTTAGATAACACAAAATTAACTCCAGGACATATAACATCATTATTTGTTGTAATTGGAGCATTTTTAGATATCTTTGGTATTTATGATAAAATTGTTCTTTACTGCGGCGCTGGGGCTTTGGTTCCAATAACATCATTTGGTCACTTATTAGTTCATGGTGCCATGGATGTTGCTTCTGAATTAGGACCACTAGGATTAGCATTTGGTATCTTCAATTTAACCGCAGCGGGCATAAGTGTGGCAATAGTTATGGCTTTTATATTATCATTAATTTTTAAACCAAAACATTAACAAAAATTAAATAAATAATAATTTTTATTAAATTAGGTCAATTGAAAAATTAAATTGACCTAATTAATGAAAATAAAGGACATTTAATGAGTAAATGCACCATTTAATGTGCCAAAATATAAAAAACTAAAAATATCATTTACCTATTTGATAATAATAAATAACTTCGTCTAAGACTTCATTATTTATTGTTATTTTTAAATAAACTAGGATTAAGTATGATGTCATTCAGTTTGACAAAATAAAATCCTAGTTTTGTTATTGCTTCGACACCAAATTTTTCAAATTCATTTGAATTTATTAAATTAGGTCAATTGAAAAATTAAATTGACCATTTTAATAAAATGTGATAATATAAAGGACATCGAATGAGTAAATGCACCAAAAAAATACCATAATTAACATAATTATGGTAAAAAAAAGTGGTTAGTTT
>CALVUN010000046.1 GCA_944363595.1 uncultured Bacilli bacterium | reverse complement strand
GACAAACTAAAAGCTTCTCCACATGTATGTAACCCTTGTCTTAATAAAAAATGTAGAAAAGCTAAATTTTATTATAATGGAAAAGATGCTCAATTTCAATACTTAAACCAGTTATCTGAATCACGTAAAAAACTTCATTATACTGAAACTGAATTAAATGTTTTAAATAATGACTTTTATTGTTTAGTTGTTATATCTGGAATTAAAAGTTTATTTTCTCTTTTATAACCAAATGGACAATGTCTAGGTAATGACCAGAAGAAATCGCTCTAGTAAGTCCTATCTTAGTTCTTTCACTTATTCTTTCTATTTTTTATTGTGATTTTGAGTTAATATTCTTAAATCATTTTCCATTAGCATTAGTAGTATTTATATCATCATTAGCACAATCTAAGTAAGCATCATTTTCTTCCAAAAACTTTAATATATTTTCCTAATCATAAATACTTCTTGTTAATCTATATAGTTTTAATATAATAATAGTATTACATTTTTTATCTTTAATATCTTGTACTAATTCTTCAAATGTAGGTCTATAATTATCATTTTTTTGCACTTATACCAGCATCTTTTATATCATAACCTTTATATTCATACATGGCACGAAGTCTTTTTTTTGTTCTGGTAAACTAAATTCTTCTCTTGCTTGATCTTCAGTTGATACACGAATATATAATTCTGCAATTTTCTTATTGTTTTCCATAAAATCAAATCTTTTTTCTAACAAAATTATGTGGAAATCCGCATAAAACAAAAAATCAATTCTATTTCTAGAATTAATATTTATTAGTAAAGTTGAAACAAAGTTCAAACAGATTTTTAATGGTGCAAAGAAGGAGACTTGAACTCCCACAATCAACAATGATTACTACCACCTCAAAGTAGCGCGTCTACCAATTCCGCCATCCTTGCATTTCTTCTTAATTATAGCATATTTAATAAGAAAAGGAAATAGGGAGTAATGCTATTTCCTTTATTTAATAATAAATTTAACACCATTTTTAACATTTTCAATAGAAATGTCATAGTTTAAGAAATGTAACGTTTTTTTAACAATCGATAATCCTAATCCAAATACTCCTTTAACACCTTTTTCATAAGGAGTAAAGATATTATTTAAAACATTTTCGTCTATATTTGGTCCATCGTTATATAAAATTATTTTATTGTTTTTTACAGTTATTTTTATTTGTTTAACAGCGTATCTTGTAAAGTTATTTAAAATGTTATCGATAATAGCTTCCCACATATCGGAACTGCCACGAAAAATAGTATTTTTTTTATCGATATCTACAATGAACTCAACATCAGGACGTGTTACTTGAAATTTTTCAACTGCTGCTTTTATTGTTTTGCTGACATCATATTGTACTTTCAAGTTATCTTTTTTGTCCTGAATATAATTTAGTTTATTTAAATATAATAAGGAGTGAACTTTTATTTCTAGTTTATTTAATTGTTCTTTGACAATTTCAAGAGTTTTTTCTTTGGTTTCAATACCGTCTTCAGCTGCTTCAATATATGATTTCATGACTGTAATAGGAGTTTTAAAATCATGAGATATATTTTGATACATTTGATTTTTGTATTCTTCTTGTTCTTTTAAATAGATACGCATATTTTCTAAAGCGGTGTCTAGTGTTAAAAGCTCATCATCGTAGTAATGTTTAATTTTATGATCATAGTTATCATTATTAATATTATCAATTTTTTCTTTAAGTTTATTTATTCTACTTACCAGATTTGTTGACCATGTTACTATAATAATAGCTATAAAAATTAAGGCAAGACCTACAATGGTTATGATTATTTTTAAAATATCAGTACGCATTGTTTCGATGTATTCATCATTTGTGATGGCTATTTTTGTTTCTGTATCACTTTTTGAGGTGTTATAGTAATATGTTTTTAAGTGATATTTGAATTTACCATAGTCATCAGTAATTTTTTCTAAAACGGCATCAATGTTATCAACGTCGATAATAGAAAAAATATTACTTGTAGCTTTAACACTGTTGTCTGTTTTATCAATATAGATATAGGCAACTTCTGTATTGATTTTGTTTTCACTAAATTCATCTGTATTAACAACAAAATTAAGAGGTTGTTTTAAATAATTATATAGATTATCTTCATAGATAGGAAGTAAGTTTGTAGGAAGTATGATTCCTAAGGATATTATTAATATCCCAATGACTAATATATAGATTAGAAATAGTTGTTGTTTTAAATTAATTTTATTCATTATGTTAACCTATATCCAAATCCATATATTGTATTAATATTTAATTTTGGCATTTTTTTTCTTAGTCTTCTAATTAAATCGTCAACAACACGATCGGTACCAAAGTAATCGTTGCCCCAAACTTGGGCTAAAATATCATCTCTTGAGAAGGACTTGTTTTTGTTGCTTACGAATAAGTATAGTAAATCAAATTCAAGAGTAGTAAGTTCAATGTTTTTATCTCCTTCGGTTACAGAGCGTTTTTCTAAGTCAATTTTGTAGGAGTCATAACTTATTTTTTGTATATCTTTGGTATATACTCTTTTTATGATTTTGTTGACGCGAAGAACTAGTTCTTTTGGTGAATACGGTTTGGTTATATAGTCATCGCTTCCTAATTCTAACCCGATAATTTTATCTAAATCTTTATCTCTGGCAGAAGTGAATATGACTGGGACTTGTTCATTAGTTTCTCTAATTTTTTTTATAATATCATACCCACTTACATTAGAGCCTAGCATAATATCTAAGATCCATAGATGAGCATTACAATTAACATTATTTATGGCGTCTTCACCATTTGTGTAACTAATAACATTATATCCTTCTTTAGTAAGATATGTTTTAATTAGATCGTTTAAGTCTTTTTCATCTTCTACTAAGACAATATTATACATATTATCACCACCGTATTCTAGTATATCACTAAAAGTATTTTTTTTCTAGTGCCACCTGCGTTTTACATCTATCATCTCCTTTCTTGATTCTAAGTATAAAATAAAAAGATAGAATAATTATCGAAAAAATATGTAAAATTATGGTATTTATGAGAATATAATTAAGGGGAGATGATATTTATGTATGAAATGATTAGTTTACCTTATGAAATTGATGATTTAGAACCTTATATTGATAGTAAGACTGTTAGTATTCATTATAATAAACATTATAAGGGGTATATGGATAAACTTAATTATTTACTTAATAAAAATAATTATAATTTTAATGATAGTAAGGAATTACTTGTGGATAATATTAGTATGTTTGATATGAATGATCGGGGAGAGATACTTTATAATCTTGGTGGTGTTTTAAATCATGAGCTTTATTTTAAGACGATGGGAAATTCTAATCATCAACCAAAAGGGGAAATATTAAGACTTATTAATAGGGATTATGGTAATTATAATAATTTTAAAAGAGAATTTATAAAAATTTCTAATAATTTGAAGGGAAGTGGTTATACTTTTTTGACAATGGATAAAGATAATAAATTATTTATTATGAATACTTCTAATCAGGATAATCCTTTATATTATGGTTATAAGCCTATAATGGCTTTGGATTTATGGGAGCATTCTTATTATTTAAAATATTATAATAATAGAAGTGATTATATTAATAATTTTTTTAATATTATTGATTTTAATAATGTGAATAGGGAAATAAAAAAATATCTTTAGATTTTAAAGATATTTTTTTATTTTACTTCGACGATTGCTCCAACTGGACATTCATCTTTGGCTTCTTTAGCACTTTTTATATTTTCTTCTTTAACTGGTGTTTCAATTACATGTGCAAGACCATCGTCGTTAAAGTCAAATACTTTATCGCAATTTGCTACGCAACTGCCACAGCCAATACATACATCTTGTTTTACTTCTAATTTCATATTTTATTTCCTCCTCTTATCTATATAATAACATTAAAATGGATTTTTCAGCAAGAGTTTTAATTTATTTTTTTTTATTTTGTTAATTTTAAAAATATAAAAAATGTGTAGGAGATATTGTAAATAATGAGAATAAAGTAAATTCAAACTATTTTACGTTAGAAAATAATATAAGTTTTCCAATAAAAAACTATCAATATGTAAAAAGTGATAATATTAAGATAGATAATTTAAGACAAAGTGCTAATAAATATTTTAATGATTCACTAGAAACTAAAATTTTACTAAATACTATTGAAAAAGCTATTAATGATAAAAATTATAATGTGGTTTTTGATGACACAATAAAGAATAAAATGGTCAATCAGTTAACGCACAAATTATTACAAATAATCAAGGTGAAATTAACATCAAAATAAAACCTAACTCTAATAGAGCTGGGGAATTTTTATTGGTTCATGAAATAATACATGCAATAGAAACAGATTCTATGAAAAGTTTAATACTAGACTATGCAAGTAAAAATGCAGAATTTAGTCAAGCTTTAGAAAGTCTAAAACAAACTTATGGTGTAGAAGATGTATCTAGTGAAGTAGTAGCGGACATATCAGGACAATTATTTGGTAATCAAGAATTTATTAATAGTTTATCTATGGAACAACCAAGTTTATTTAAAAAAATCTATAATAAAATTATAGAATTAGCTAATAAGATAACTGGAAATAACCGTGAATCTTTATTTATTCGCGATTTGAAAAATAAATGGGAAATAGCTTATAGAAGTACAACAACAGAACAAACAGTTAGTAATATAAATGTTAATCCAGCATTTAGCATTCAAACAGATATAAACGGAAATAAATATGTCAATGTAGACACTGATCAAGATATATTTAATGGTAAAACTTTGTTGGAACAAAACAAAATTGCTAGAAAATATATTTTGGATCATTTTAGAGAAAATGGACTAATATATAATGATAAAATGTAAATGTAAATAGCAAAACGGCTATTAAATATACAAATCCTAAAGAAAAAATTACCAAGTATAATAAGAATATTAAAAATAGGATTTCAACTGAATTAGATAATTTGCTATCAGTTTCTATGAAAGTTTCCGAAATTTCTGATAAAAAAAACCATTCGTTTGCTAAAGATGGTTGGGAATACTATCAAACATTATTTAATATAGATGGGAACTATTTTACTGGTATTTTGAACATTGGTAAAAATGGTAATCAGAAAACACTTTATGATATAAACAACATAAAAAAGACGACTCAGAATGGCAAACTAGATAATTCTAGCGTCATTTTAAATAAGTAGTCTTTTTCTGCTAACACTATACCACAATCTAACAAAAATGTTAAATCCGATAATTAAAAACCATTACGATTTTTATCAAAATTAATAATAACATTCATTTTAT
>CALVUN010000045.1 GCA_944363595.1 uncultured Bacilli bacterium | reverse complement strand
TATGTTTTAGTGCCATTTCTTCCATCGCTCGTTTTGTTCTTGCTCCAATTTCTTTTCGTTCTCTTTGTCCAAATACTAAATTCATTCCAAATATCATTTCACCATTAGCAGTAGATACATCATAAGGCTCTAAAATAAGTTCTATTTTAACATCGTGTTCTTCACAATAATTAAGTAGTCAAAAGCCATCATAATTGTTTCTAGTGAGTCTGTCTACTTTAATAGCAATTAACTTATCAATCTTTTTAACCTTAATATCTTCAAGTAATCGTTGCATTTCTGGTCGCATTAAATCTTTTCCAGAATGTCCAGCGTCATTGTAAACATCAACAATAATATAATCGCTTTTTTCACAGTATTCTTTAATCATACGAAGTTGTGAATCAATAGAATAACCATTATTTCTTTGGTCATCTGTACTAACTCTTACATAAATACCACATCTCACAAATGAACATCTCCTCATATAAAAAAAAAAAAAAAATGGAAAAGTATGGTCTAAATTTCATATTTCTTCAAAATTTTGATAATTTCTTTAAGTGAATATTTTTTATTATGTTCTTTAATATAAAATGACTTATTAGAAATCTCATTTACTTGATATTCAAGTATTGTAAGAGCAGTAGGGTATGTAATTAAATATTCAGTAGGCTCGATAATTTGTAAATTAGTATGTAAGATATGTTTTATAGTTCCTTTTTTTACTTTGTAAGTATAGCTTTTTATTACATCTAGTATTTCAATATTTGATTTTAATGTTTTAGTAGTTTTAAATTCCAACATTAAAAAAGTCCTCCTTCCTAGAAAGAGAACTTTAAATTTTTTATATAAAATAAAAACTCACGAACTTTATATAGTCCGTAAGTTGTATTCAAATGGAGCGAGTGATGGGAATCGAACCCACGTGGTCAGCTTGGAAGGCTGAAGTTCTACCATTAAACTACACTCGCAAATCGATTGACAATATAGATTATAATATATTTTATTGCTGATGTCAACCAATTATGTGTAATTTTTTATGACAAATTAGGTTATAATTATATTTTATAACTTAATTTGTTTGTTTTTTTGTATTTGGATCAATTAGACTTAAACTTACTTTATTTTTATCGTAATGGATTTCATCAACATAGCATGTAACTATATCTCCAACATTAACTACTTCTAATGGGTGTTTAATATATTTATTAGTAAGTTTTGATATATGAGCTAATCCATCATTTTTAAGTCCTATATCGATAAATACTCCAAAATCTACAACATTACGAACTGTGCCTTCTAATTGCATACCAACACTTAGATTTTCTAATTTTAAAATATCGCTTTTTAATAATGGTTTTGGTCTGCTATCACGAAAATCACGGTTTGGTTGTTTTAGTGATTTTATTATATCTTCTAATGTATATATATCAATATTATTTTTATCGCTGTATTCTTTTATGTTTATGTTATCTAATTTACTATTTGCTTCTTTAGTTCCTATATCTTTAATTTGAATATTTAAACTATTCAATATTTTTTTTGTTATTTCGTAACTTTCAGGATGAATTGGCGTTTGGTCAAGGGGATTTTCTCCATCGATTACTCTAATAAAACCTATTGCTTGTTCATATGATTTGTCTGTTAAAATTTTATCTTTTTTTAATTTTTCTCGTGATATTATTTTACCATTTTTTTCACGATAATTTAATATTTTGGTTATTAATGGTTTTGTTAATCCAGATACATATTTTAATATTGATGCTGATGCTGTATTAATGTTAACTCCAACAGCATTGACAGCTTTACTTACTACGAAGTCTAATGATTCATCTAGTTTTTTACTACTTACATCATGTTGATATTGTCCAACACCAATGCTTTTAGAATCTATTTTTACTAATTCTGATAATGGATCTTGAAGCCTTCTTGCTATTGAAATAGCGCTTCTTTCTTCAACATGTAAATTAGGAAATTCTTTAATAGCAAGTTTAGATGCTGAATAGACACTTGCTCCTGCTTCACTTACAATAATATATTCAACTTTATGATCTTTTATTTCATGAATTGTTTCGGCGACTAACTTTTCGCTTTCTCTCGATGCAGTTCCATTACCAATGGCAATTATATCAATATTATATTTTTCTATTAGTTTTTTTATAGTTTCTTTTGCTTCATCCCATTTGTTTTTTGGTTCATGGGGATAAATGACACATATTTCTAAAACACGTGATGCTCCATCGACAACGGCAAGTTTACATCCAGTACGGTAGGCTGGATCGAGTCCTAAGACAATTTTTTCTTTCATTGGTGGTGTAAGTAAAAGCTTTTCGAGATTTTTACTAAAAATATTAATTGCTCCATTTTCTGCTTTTTCTTTTAATTCACTTCTTACTTCTCGTTCTACACTTGGAAATATTAATCTTTTATAACTATCATTTATAGCATCTTTAACATACGGTGTAAGAGGGGATTGTTCATTTTTAATTATTTTTTCTTCTAAGTGTTTAATTATAGCATTATTATCTACTTGTATATTGATAGTTAAGATATTTTCTTTTTCACCGCGATTTAAAGCTAATATGCGATGTTCTTTTATATATTTTACAGGTTCACTATAGTCATAATACATGTCATATACTTTATTTTCATCATTAGCGTTTTTTTTCAATTTGGAAGTTATATTACCATATTTGTATAAATAATTTCTAATCCATTTTCGATAACTAGCATTATCACTTATCCATTCTGCAATTATATTTTTAGCTCCATTTATAGCATCATCAGTTGTTTTAACTTTATCATTTAGATATTTACTTGCTATTTTATTTATGTCTATATCATTTTTAAAACTCATAATTATTTTGGCAAGTGGTTCTAGACCATATTTTATTGCTTCAGTGGCTTTTGTTTTTTTCTTTTCTTTATATGGTCTATATAGATCTTCAACTTCAATTAATTTATTGCATTTTAATATTTCTGTTTTTAGTTCATCTGTTAACATTCCTTTTTCATCGATTAATCTTATTACATCTTCTTTTCTTTTTAAAAGTGATATTTGATATTCATATACTTCACTTATTTTTCTTATTTGTTCTTCATCTAGATTACCTGTTGCTTCTTTTCGGTAACGGGCAATGAAAGGTATGGTATTTCCTTCACTTAATAATTTTAAAGTGCTTTGGACTTGTTTTTCTTTAATTTTTAATTCATTAGCTATTTCTTTTATTATATTTTCGTTCATTTTAACACTCCTTTATTTTATTATTAATTATATCATAAATTGATAATTATTCTTCGTCTTTTTTATATCCTTTAAGATTTATTCTTTCATTTATTTGTGATGTATTTGCATATGTTATTAGATTATTTCCATATTTATCTCTAATTGAATCAATAGTTTTTTGTAAATGTTTATCATTTTCTTTGCTTTTATTTTGGTTGAATATTGATAATTGGACATTGTTAGTTGTACTTAAACTACTTACACCAATGGCAATACTTCTTATGGGTTCTTCGTTCCATAGTTTATTAAATATTTTAAGTGTTTCTTTGTATAATTCTTCATCAGTATTAATATTGTTTTCTAGTTTAATTTGTTTACTTATTTTGGTAAAATTGCTATATTTGATTGATACGTGTACAACACTTGCATATTGATTATTTTTTCTTAATCTTTTACCTGTGTCAATAACTAATTCTTTGATAACTTTATATATTTCTTCAATATTACTATAATTATATGGTAAGACAGTAGATGATGATATGCTTTTGGGGTTGGAATAGTTTGATTCTACTTCAGAATTATCAATGCCATTTGCATATTCCCACATTAATTTACCACTGGTTTTGAATCTTTTTATTAATTCATTTTTATCTGTATTTGCTAATTTTTCTATAGTGTCAATGTTTAAATCATGTAATTTTTTACTGGTACTTTTACCGATCATAAATAATTCTGATACGTCAAGAGGCCACATTTTGGTTTTTATTTCTTCGGGAAAAAGGGTATGAACTTTGTTGGGTTTGGAAAAGTCTGAGGCCATTTTGGCACATAATTTATTTTTGCCTATACCTACGTTAACTGTAAATCCAAATTTTTGATATATATCATTTTTAATTTTATAAGCTATTTTAATAGGATCTCCAAATAGTTTTTGGGAATTGGTATAATCTAGAAAGCATTCATCAATTGAATAACGTTCTATTTTGTCTGTGTATTGTAATAGATAGTGATACATTAAATTGGAATAGTGGCGATATACATTGAAATTTGGTTTATATACTTCTAGATAAGGACATTTGCGTCTTGCATCACGGATTGTTTCGGCAGTTTTTACACCTTTTTGTTTACATGGATTACTTTTGGCTAGAACAATACCTCGTCTTTGAGTTTCATCGCCACCGATGATTGCATAGTGAGTTCGTATATCAATTTTGGAACCTTTTTTTAACATATCTACTGCGGTCCATGATAGAAATGCATTATTGACGTCGACATGTAAAATTATTCGATTATTCATGTTTATCACCAATATAATAATAACATATGTACGTTAATAAAGTAAATAGAATTG
The DNA here is from genome assembly GCA_944363595.1 of uncultured Bacilli bacterium. Taxonomy (GTDB): domain Bacteria; phylum Bacillota_I; class Bacilli_A; order RF39; family UBA660; genus CALVUN01. The sequence goes on along the minus strand of CALVUN010000045.1, from coordinate 7,420 downwards.
GTATAATATTTTGTTAATTTTTAGGTGGCAAATTCTTCTATTTACTTTATTTTTATGGTATAATTATATAGCAAGTTTAAGGGAGGCGATAATAATGATTGACAGATTGGAATCAATTGTTAATAAATATAATGAATTAACAGATGAATTAAGTAAGCCAGAAATTATTAGTGATATTAAAAAAATGACCGAGATATCGAAAGAGCATCGTCGATTAGAAGGAATTGTCAATGTTTATAATGATTATAAAAAAGTGTTAAGTGATCTTGATGAATGTAAGGAATTACTTAAGGATAAGGAAATGGCTGAATTTGCTCATGAAGAACAGACTAATTTAGAAAAGAGAAAAGAGGAACTTGAAAGTGAGCTTGAAGTTATGTTACTTCCTCATGATCCTAATGATGATAAAAATGTTATTGTTGAAATTAGAGGTGCTGCTGGTGGTGATGAGGCTAATATTTTTGCTGGTGATTTATTTGATATGTATCAGAAGTATGCTAGTAATGAGGGATTTAAGATCGAGATATTAGAAAGTGAACCTGGAACAGCAGGAGGTTTTACTAATATTTCTTTTATGGTAAAAGGTGAAGGTGCTTATTCAAAATTAAAATATGAAAGTGGTTCACATCGTGTTCAAAGGGTACCCACTACTGAGAGTCAAGGTAGGGTTCATACTTCGACGGCGACGGTTTTGGTAATGCCTGAAGTACCTGATTTTGAGTATGAGTTAGATGAAAGTGAAGTAAGAGTTGATATTACACGTAGTAGTGGTTGTGGTGGACAAGGTGTTAATACGACAGATAGTGCTGTTAGACTTACACATATTCCAACAGGTATTATTGTTTATTCACAGACAGAGCGTAGTCAAATTAAGAACAAAGAAAAAGCTTTTAAGATTCTTAGAGCTAGATTATATGATCTTAAGTTACGTGAACAAGAAGAAGCAATAGGAGCGGAAAGAAGAAGTAAGATTGGAACAGGTGATCGTAGTGAAAAGATTAGGACTTATAATTATCCTCAAAATAGATTAACAGATCATCGTATTGGTTTTACTTCAATGAATTTGGATAGGATTATGGATGGTGAATTAGGTGTCGTTATTAATGCTTTAATTAATGAAGATCAAAAAAGAAAATTGGAAAATAATGAATAAAATTTTAGAACGGGCTTATTTAAGGGTAGATGATTATAATATTGATCATAAATTAGTAGATTATCTTTATGATTATATTAAAAGTAATAATTTACCTCTTTTTAAGTTAGATGAATATATTAATGAATTAATTAAAGGACGACCTGTTCAATATATTGTTGGTGATGTTGATTTTTGTGGTAATATTATTCAGGTTAATGAAAATGTTTTGATACCACGATTTGAAACGGAATTATTAGTCGATAAGACTATTAAATATATTAGAAAATTATTTAGGAAACAAATTAGTATTTTAGATGTTGGTACTGGTAGCGGTTGTATTGCTATTACACTTGCTAAAGAGACAAATAGTATTGTCAGTGCTTGTGATATTTCTCTAGAGGCTTTACTTGTTGCTAAGAAAAATGCTAAATTAAATAAGGTTGATATTAATTTTATTTATAGTGATCTATTTAGTAATGTAAAGGGTAAATTTGATGTTATTATTAGTAATCCTCCTTATATTGCATATGATGAAGAGGTAATGGATGTTGTGTTTAATAATGAGCCTAAAATTGCTTTATATGCTTCTGATAATGGGTTATTTTGTTATGAAGAGATGTTTAAAGTAATTAGTAATTATTTGGAGGATAATTTTTTGATTGCTCTTGAAATTGGTTGGAAGCAGGGTAAAGATGTTATTAAACTTATTAGAAAGTATTTGGGTTTAGAAGTTAATGTTGCTTTAGAACGGGATTATAATGACCGTGATAGGTTTGTTTTTGTTTGGAAAATTGATTAATATATTATTTTGTGTTATAATTTGTTTGGGGAGGTTATATTTTTTATGAAATATGATGGTAAAGTTGATGCTTTAAAAAAAGATACTTTATTAACTTTAAATAAATTACTTAAATATTCTAGTAATGATAGAGAGTTTGTAAATTATGATATGGTATTTGCTTATTGTCATTATCTTATTAAAAAGGAAATTTTTTCTTGTAGTGAAATTGATAATTTAATAGCAGATATTGTTGGAAATGATATTAATATTTATGGTCTTTATCCTAGTGGTAGAATGATTAATAAAAGACATTTTTATAATAGAGAAACATCTGGATTTGATAATATGAAAGCTATTTTGGATTTTATGAATATGTTTGGTGTCGATAATTTTCCTAAATTAGGTGAAAGAGTTATTCAGAATATGATTGCTTCTAATTCTAATGTATGTGTCGAAGTTGATTATGATATGGTATCTGAGCATACTATTTCTAAATATGATGTTAATGAGTTATTAGCTAGTATTGATAGTTCTATCGATATGGATAAGGCTTTTTATCAAAAATTATTTGCTTCTTTAATTAGAAGAGGTTATAAAAATGATATTAAAAGTTTTAAAAAGTTAGTTAAAGTGGTATAAAATATTATTAAATCACCCATAAAGTAATGAAAGGGTGATTTTTTGTGAAAAAAATATTATTAATAATGGTTATGGTAATAATAATGTTTTTGGTATATAGAGAGGTTAGAGCTGATGAGATCGTTATTCCTGATGCGGCGATTAGGTTAAGGGTTATTCCTAATAGTAATAGTAGTTTGGATATTGCTATGAAAAAGAAAGTTAAAGATTATCTAGAAAGTGATGTTTATACTTTGTTAAAGGATACAAATAATATTAATGATGCTCGTAATATTATTAATGATAATATTGATAATATTGATTATAATATACAAGAAATATTTGATAATAATAATTATGATATGTCATATGAAGTTAAATTTGGTTATAATTATTTTCCTTTAAAGGAATATAAGGGAATTAAGTATGATGAGGGGTATTATGAATCTTTAGTTGTTTCTATAGGAGAAGCAAAAGGGGATAATTGGTGGTGTGTGTTATTTCCTCCTTTGTGTTTACTTGAAAGTGAAGAAAATAGTGATGTAGAGTATCGTTTTTTTGTTCAAGAACTTTTAGATAAAATATTTTAGTATAAACTATTATTTTAATTAATATTATTTATTAGGTGAATAATAGATGAGTTCTTTTTTGACAACTTTTATTATTGGTATTAGTTTAAGTATGGATGCTTTTTCTTTATCTTTAGTTTATGGTACGACAGAGATAGATAATAAAAACAAAATTTTGTTATCAGTGATTGTTGGTTTATTTCATTTTTTTATGCCTTTAGTAGGTCTTTTCTTTGGTAGTTTAATTACTAAATTTTTAATTATTAATGTTAGTTTTTTAGTTAGTATTATTTTTGGCGTCATTGGTTGTGAAATGATTGTTTCAGGGTTGAAAGGTAGAGAAGAAAAATTACTTATTTCTTTAGTTGGTTTTCTTTTATTTGGTTTTTCGGTTAGTATTGATAGTTTAACAACGGGTATTGGGCTTAATGTTATTAATAGTAATTATTTGCAAGTTGCTTTAATTTTCGCTTTAGTTAGTGGTTCTTTTACTTATTTTGGTTTACATTTAGGAAATAAATTATCTTTAAAATTTGGTAATTATGCTACTATCTGTGGAGGAATTATTTTACTTATTTTGGGTATTTACTATATTTTTAGATGATATGTCAAATTAATGGTATTTAATTGACTTTTTTTTTAGAATATTTTAATATGTTATTAGGTGGTATTATGCTTGTTAATGCTAAGGATATTTTAAAAGAAAGTAAAGTTATTCAGTTTAATATTAATAATTTGGAATGGACAAAATGGATACTTGAAGAATGTAATTATTTACATAAAAATGTTATTTTAGGTGTGAGTAGTAAGGCTATTAATTATATGGGTGGTCCTAATACGGTTTTTTTATTAGTTGAGGGACTTATGAAAGATTTGAATATTGATATTAAGGTATGTCTTCATTTGGATCATGGTAAGGATGTTAATTTATGTAAGAAGTGTATTGATGCTGGCTTTACTTCTGTGATGTTTGATGGTTCTTCACTTTCAATGGATGATAATATTAAATGTACTAGGGAAGTAAAGGAATATGCTTCTTTATTTAATGTTACAGTAGAGGGTGAAGTTGGGGTAATTGGTGGTGCTTTGCCCGATGCTTTAGCTGTTAATAATTTTGTTTTAAAGACTAATGTTGACATGATTGCTTTTGCTATGGGAACTGTTCATGGTTATGGTCATATGGATATTAATTGGACATTACTTGATAATGTAAAAAAGAATACTAATGTTCCTTTGGTTCTTCATGGTGGAAGTGGTATTAGTAATGATACTCTTAAATTACTTATAAATCATGGTATTGATAAGATTAATATTAATACGGATTTACAATTTGTTTTTAGTAAAGCTATTCGTCGTTTTTTAAATATGAATAGTGATGTATATGATCCTAGAGTTATTTTGGGTTCAGGAGAGTTAGCTTTAAAGAATGAAGTTAAAAATAAACTTGATGTTTTAGATGGGAGGTGTTTAGATTGAGTTTGATTAAGATTGATGGTGGGCATTTACTTGAAGGAGAAGTTAAAATTAGTGGGGCTAAAAACAGTGTTGTAGCTTTAATTCCTGCGGCTATTTTATGCGATGAGGATGTTTCTTTGGTTAATGTTCCTTCAATATCTGATGTTTCGGCTTTGGAGGAAATATTATGTTATTTGAATGTTAATGTTAAAAGAGTTAATGATGAAATGAAAATTGTTAGCAGTGAAATGATTAATAGACCAATACCGGAATCTTTAGCAAGTAAACTTAGAGCTTCTTATTATTTTATGGGGGCTTTACTTGGTAAGGGGCATAAAGTTGATATTTATTTTCCAGGTGGTTGTACTATTGGTAAGAGACCTATTGATTTACATCTTAAGGGATTTAGAGAATTAGGAGCAACGATTACTGATATGGATAATCATTTTATTATCGAGGCAACAGAACTTAAAGGTGCTAAAATTTATTTGGATGTTGCTAGTGTTGGTGCGACGATTAATATTATGTTAGCGGCTGTTAAGGCTAAGGGTAAGACAATTATTGAGAATGCTGCGAAGGAACCTGAAATTATCAATGTTGCTACATTATTAAATAGTATGGGTGGTAAAGTAAAAGGTGCTGGTACTTATGTTATTGAGATAACGGGTGTTGATTATCTTCACAGTGCTCTTCATGAGGTTATTCCTGATCGTATTGAAGCAGGTACTTATTTAATTATGGGTGCTTTACTTGGTAATCCTTTGAAAATTTCTAATATTATTCCTAGTCATATAGAATCTTTAATATATAAATTAAGAGAAGCTGGAGTTGATATATTAATTGGAGATGATTATTTGGTCGTTAGAAAAAATGATAATGGTTATTTACCTATCGATATAAAGACCGCTGTTTATCCTGGTTATCCTACTGATTTACAACAACCTATTATTCCTTTTTTGACACAATGTAATGGTATTTCCAAACTCGAGGAAACTATATATGAAAATAGATTTATGAATATTCCTGATACACAGAAGATGAATGCTAATATTATTATTAAGGATAATCGTTATGCTTTTGTTAAAGGGAAAACACAGTTAGTTGGTACTAAAGTTTCAGCGACTGATTTACGCGGAGGTATTTCTCTTTTAATATGCGGTTTAATTGCGGACGGGGAGACAATTATTGATAATATTAAGTATATTTTAAGAGGGTATGATGATATTATTAATAAGCTTCAGAGAATTGGGGCTAAAATAGAGATTATTGATTCTGAATAGATATATTTATTTATTTTTATTAATATAATTAATTAAGAGGTATTGAGATGAGAAAAATACTGTTAATTATATTAATTTTTTTATCTTGTTATATTGTTTATAATGTTACTAATGATGATGATATTTATTGTTTAGCAATTGGTGATTTTTTGGCAAAGGGTGTTAATAATTATAATCATGTTGATGGTGGCTTTTTTGAGTCTGTTGTTAGTTATTTGGATATGCAAAAGAGGTTAGAAGGTAGTGATAATTCTTTTACTAAAAAGGATATGCGTATTACTGATTTGATTAGAATGATCGATTATAGTGAAGAGATGGTTATTGATAAGAAAAGGGTATCGATTAATAATATGTTACATAAGGCGGATATTATTTTGGTATCAGTTGGTATGAATGAGCTTTATTATAAGTTATTTTCGAATAATGATAATCTTTATTATTATGCAAGTCAAATGCTCGATGATATGCATGAATTATTTGATAGAATTAATAGATATAATAATCGTAAGGTCTTGGTAATGGGTTATTATAATGTTACTTCTTCTAATCAGGATATTTTTAATTATTTGAATATTAGATTGGAAGAGATGGCTTTGGAAGAGGGATTTGTTTTTATTGATTTGGATGATGTAATGGATAATAAGGATAAATATTTTGATAATGAGATGAATTTTTATCCTAATAGTGCAGGTTATGAAAGAATTTCGCAAATAATAGTTGAAAATATTAAAAATTATTGATATAATATTGTTCGTAGTTTATTTTCTATGACATTAGTCATGGCGGAAGGAGAGATTAAAATGAAAGCAAATATTCATCCAAATTATGTAGATGCTACTGTTACATGTGCATGTGGAAATACTTTTAAAACAAAATCTACAAAAAGTAATATTCAAGTTGAAGTATGTTCTTTATGTCATCCTTTCTACACTGGTAAGCAAAATCTTGGTGGTAGAAAAGGTCAAGTAGATAAATTTAATAAGAAATATGGATTTGATAAAAAAGAAAATGCTTAATTTATGACTATTGTTAATTGCAATAGTTTTTTTATATAAAAATTAAATTCTGTGTTTTTATAATATTTTAATTTATTGCTTTGTAATATGTCCATCTGGTAAAATATTTTTATTAATAATTTTAATGTAACTATTTTGGAAAGAAAAAAGAACTAATAAGTATTATTTTACTTTTTTAGTTCTTTTTTTAGTATTGTTTTTTTCTTTAATTGTATAACATATTATATTTAATGTTGTATTTAAGTTTGCAATTTTATGTGGTTCTTTTAATGATATCTGGATAGAGGTATTTATAAGCCAATTATAGGTATTTTGATCAATATTATTTATATTATAAATTAAGTAGTTAATATTTTGTTTGATATTTTGAAGTACTAGTTGGTATTTTTTATAATTTATATTGTTTTGGCTTATTTCTAGGAGATATCTTATATAGATATTTATTTCTTTGATTACTTCTTCTTTATCTCTATATTGATATGTGTATTTATCAAAGATAAGATTTATTATTATTTTTTCTTTGATATATAATTCTAGTAAATCTATTTTTTGAAAACGTGAGTTTT
>CALVUN010000044.1 GCA_944363595.1 uncultured Bacilli bacterium | reverse complement strand
AGCAGATGAAGTAGCAATGGCAGGAGGAAAGTATGGTACTAGCAATAATGGATATTATTTATACACCGGTCAATATTATTTGACTATGAGCCCGTCTTTTTTCCGTGTTGGCTATGCGTATGTGTGGCGCGTGGGCGGCGATGGTGCCATCGGTGGTCGCTATGTGTACATTACTGACGGCGTGCGGCCCGTGGTTTCTCTCACATCTAGCGTACAGATGTCCGGTAGTGGAACTATGAATGATCCATGGGTGGTTGATTAACTATAAAGTAACTTTAACCAAGTTACTTTTCTTTTTTAATATTATAAGTTATAATGTATATAGGTGATAAACAAATGCAAATAAAAGAATTATTAACAAAATATGAAGACTTATTCAAAGAAATAGATACTATATGGAGGTATCTTTGACTGTGACCAAAAACAAAAAAGATTAAAAGAAATTCAAAATCAAATGAATCAAAGTACGTTTTGGGATAATAAAGATGAAAGCGAAAAATTAATTAAAGAATTAAGTAGTTTAAAAAATATAATTACACCAATAAATGAATGTCAAAAAGAAATAGAAGAAAATATTGAAATATTAAAATTACTTTTACTAGAGGAAGATGAAGATCTATATAACATAACTAAAGATAATTATCAAAAATTAGAAAATAATGTTGAACATTTAAAACTTATGACATATCTAAATGGACAATATGATAAAGAAAATTGTTTCTTAGAAATACATGCAGGTGCCGGAGGAACAGAAAGTTGCGATTGGGCAAATATGTTGTATCGTATGTACACGAGATATTTACACAAAGAAGGCTATGAAGTTACTAAATTAGATGAGCAACCAGGTGAAGAAGTAGGAATTAAAAGTGTACTAATAAATGTTAAAGGTCCCTATGCTTATGGATACCTTAAACACGAAAAAGGTGTCCACCGCCTTGTTCGTATTAGTCCCTTTGATGCCAATAAAAGAAGACATACATCATTTGCCTCAGTTGAAGTAATTCCCGAATTATCTAATAATATAGATATAGAAATTAATGATAAAGATCTTCGTATAGATGTTTACCGCAGTAGTGGTGCTGGAGGACAGAGTGTCAATACTACAGATAGTGCTGTTCGCATAACTCATATTCCCACAGGAATTGTTGTTACCTGTCAAAATGAACGAAGTCAAATTCAAAATAAAGAAAAAGCTATTGAAATTCTCAAAAATAAATTATATAATTTAGAAATAGAAAAACAAAATAAAGAGCTAACCAAACTAACTGAAGGACAAAAAAGTATTAGTTTTGGTTCAGGTAAAAGAAGTTATGTCATGTGTCCATATACCCTTGTTAAAGATAATGAAAGTGGTTATGAGACAAGTGATGTAAATAAAATATTAGATGGCAATTTAGACGAATTAATAATTAAAGGAATAAGGAGAGGTTAAAAATGTTTTTTTTCAAAAAAAGGACTAATATTGATCAAATATTACAAAAAATAGCTAAAAAAGATTTATTAAAAAGATACATGCTACTATTTATAGGCTGCTTTATCGTAGCGTTCGCCTTTAATGTTTTTTTCTTACAATATAATATTGTCTGTTTTGGTATAAGTGGCTTATCGATCGTGGTAAATCAATTCGGTATTAATCCCTCACTTTTTATTTTAATAGCCAATATTAGTTTACTTGTAATTAGCTATTTCGTTTTAGGCTGGGAAACAACTAAAAGCTCCATTGTTGGTTCATTAATATTTCCCGTTTTTGTAACTCTTACAGAATATATCGTACCATATATTCCCTTAGAAGGTGTAGAATTACTTGTAATAGCCATTTTTGGAGCCGTCATATCAGGTATTGGCTATGGCATAATTTTTAAAACAGGATTCACCACTGGAGGAACCGATATTATCAACCAAATAGTTGCAAAATATAGCAAAGTATCACTTGGTAAGTCCATGTTAATTGTAGATGGAATAGTTGTAATATCCGCTAAACTAGTCTTTTCTTGGGAAATCGTCTTATATGGTTTTATCGTATTATATATAATAAGTATTCTTACTGATAAAGTAATTCTAGGAATATCCCAAAGTAAAGCCTTTTACATCGTTACAGAAAAAGACAAAGAAGTAAGAGAATTCCTATTATCAATCATGAATGGTGGTGTAACAATAATAAAAGCCCGTGGAGGTTATAGTAATGAAAAACAAACTCTAATGCTAGGAGTAGTACCAACAAGTCTATATTTTGTCGTTAAAGAAGGATTAAAAGAAATAGATCCCAATATCTTTTTCCTAGTTTGTGATGCTTACGAAGTAAGTCATAGAGAGGAATTACCAGATGAAAATATTTAATCATAATTCCAAATTAAATACCCAAGAAATAATCGACAAAATAACTAATCAAAATATAACACTAAAATATACAAGTTTTATAGTAGGCTTGTTTCTTATCTCCCTAGCTTTCAATATTTTTTATTCCCCATATAACATTGTCACTGGAGGAGCATCAGGTATAAGCATTATCTTTCGTGAATTAATTAACATAAACCCAAGTATAACCATTGGTATTGTATCTCTTATAGCTATTATAATAAGTTTCCTCTTCTTAGAATGGCATACAACTAAAAAAACTCTAGTAGGAAGTATTCTCTTTCCTATTTTTGTTGAAGGTACAGCTTTTATAAGTAATTATATAGATATAGGAAATACAAGTATTCTTCTACTTATGATATATGGTGGTGTATTAACAGGAATAGGTAATGGTCTAATCCTAAAAACAGGTTTTACCAATGGAGGATTAATCGTGTTTGCCCAAATAATGCATAAATATCTAAAAATATCTTTAGGAAAAGCCAATTTAATAATAAATTCAACTATTGTCATCTTAGGAAGCTTTATCTTTGGTATCCCCAATCTTTTATATGCTATCATAACCAATCTAATAATGAGTTATTTTACTGATCGTATTCTCCTAGGAATATCCGATAGCAAAACATTCTATATCATAACAGAAAAAGAAGAAATAATTAAAGAATTCATAATTAATAAACTCCATCATAGTGCGGTTATCATAAATTCCCAAGGTGGATATAAAAACCAAAAACAAAAAACCATTATGAGTGTTATTCCCACCAAAGAATATTTTATCGTAAAAGAAGTAATTCAAGAATTAGATCCTCAAGCCTTCTTTCTTATCACAGATGCTTATGAAGTAGAAGGAGGATCATAAGATAAATAATTATAACAATTATTTATCTTTTTATAATAATATTAATAATTGTAGAAAAATATGGAAAATAAAGAAAAACTATATTAAAAAAAATAATAATATGATATAATGTTAAGTAGTCAAAAAGGTGGTATGTATTATGGAATTAATTAGAATTGCAGATGTCCAAAAAACGTACAAAAATGGTGTAGTTGCCTTGTATGATTTTAATTTAAGTATTAAAAAAGGCGAATTTGTCTTTATCATTGGGGCATCCGGCTCTGGGAAAAGTACTCTTATTAAGATGTTATACCGTGCTGAGAAACCTGAAAAAGGTTCCATCATCATTGGGGGTATTAACGTTGCCAAACTAAAAGATCGTAAAGTATATATTTTAAGAAGAAAAATTGGCGTCGTTTTCCAAGATTTTAAATTATTACCTAAATTAACAGTCTTTGAAAATGTTGCTTTTGCCATGGAAGTATTTGGTTGTGATAAAAACGAAATACAAAAAAGAGTTATGCAAGTTTTAGATTTAGTAGGTCTAAAACATAAAGTAAGACAATATCCCAATCAACTATCAGGTGGAGAACAACAACGTGTAGTAATTGCTAGAGCCATTGTTAATAAACCAAAATTACTAATATGTGACGAACCAACAGGAAATCTTGATCCTGATACTAGTATGGAAATAATGAAAGTATTAGACAATATCAACCGTATGGGTACCACTGTCATTATGGCTACCCATGATCGTGATATAGTTAATCGCATGCAAAAACGTGTTATTGTTATTGAAGAAGGCAAACTAGTTAAAGATTACGAAAGAGGACAATATTATCATGAAAGCATTAAGAACTATTAAAAGATATTTTCGTGATGCCATTAAAGGAGTCGTTCGAAACTTCTCCCTATCCCTAGCCTCAATATCATGTATAACAATAACATTAGTGGTCGTTGCCACATCAATTATCATATCATATAATGTTGAAAATTTTGCGGAGTCCATACGTCAAGATGTAACCATTGTTATCTTTTTAGATAGTGATGCCACCGAAGAAGACCGAGATCGCATTGAACAAAGCATAAGAAATACAGGCAATGTCGAAAGCCTAATCTTCAAATCAAAGCAAGAATCAGCAGAAGAAGCCAAAAATGAAAATGAAATATTTAGTACTATTGTTGATGGTTGGACAGATGATACCAATCCCCTTCTAGATAGTTTTATGCTAAAAGTAAAAGATGTTGAAAAAATTAAGCAAAATGCCGAAGATATCAAAAAATTAGATAAAGTAAATAACGTTAACTATGGCGAAGATATTGTTGATCAATTAATCACAGTTTTCAAAGTCGTTGAAAAAATAGCCATAGGAGCAGTTATAGCCCTAATTATAGTAACTGCATTCCTAATATCTAATACCATAAAATTAGCCATTTTCTCTAGAAGAACAGAAATCGAAATTATGCGCCTAGTAGGAGCATCGAATATATCCATAAAAGTACCATTTATTCTAGAAGGATTATTCTTAGGTATTATAGGTTCAATTATTCCAATCATAATTATGATATATGGTTATATCAGTCTTTACGATTTCTTTGATGGCAAACTCTTCTCATCAAGTTTAGCCGAATTAATCGAGCCATATCCATTCGTTTACTTAGCATCCCTATTATTATTAGGTATAGGTATGTTAGTAGGTATGTTCGGTAGCTGGCGTGCTGTTAGAAAATACCTAAAAGCATAAAAAATAGATAATCACTATCTATTTTTTTCATTTATTTCCTCACTAATACCATAGCAATCATTCAAAGTATCATAAAAAAGAAAATTATAAATAGGTTTATAAGTAAAATAAATAAAAATAACATACCCAAGAACAATAAGAACATATCCAAAATCATTAATATATCTAATCTTTTTAAAACGTAATATAAAATAACTAAATATTTCCACAATTATATATACTAGTAACATTAATATAATAGAAATAAACATATTTTCTCCCAAAATAACATAAAGAGGAATATAAATAAGTAAATAAATAATAATTGAAGAAAAACAGCTAACAACTAAAGATAAAGAAAAATTATTAAAAGAAATATGATAATACTTTAATAAAACATATTTAATAACATTTCCAAGTAAAATAGAAGTATATAATATTTTCATATGTTCCCATATACTTTCATTTACAGGAAAGAAAAATGATACTAAGACATTTGGAAACAGATCAAACATAAAATGGCTAGGAAAAGATAGTAAAAAAATAACTATAATACTTATTAATGTAACTTTCTTCAAATTCATTCTATCACCACTATTAATATATGGAGTATAAAGATTAAAAATACCTAATTACAAATAAATATTTTACCGAGAAAAATACTTAAATTTCCTTGACAAAAGCCCAAAATTCTAGTAAAATCATAATCGGTACATTTTATATCTGATGGCCAAAGTATTGGGAACACTTTGGAAGTAAGATATAGCAATATTAAAAAATAAAAAAAGGAGAGAAATAATGAAGACATTTATGCAAGCTAAAGAGACAGTTACACGTAATTGGTATGTCATTGATGCTAAAGACATTGCCTTAGGACGCGTAGCTAGTAAAGCAGCCACATTATTAAGAGGAAAACATAAAGTAACATATACTCCTCATGTCGATTGTGGCGACTATGTAATTATTATCAATGCTAAAGAAGTATTATTAACAGGAAACAAATTAAATGACAAAATGTATTACGATCATAGTAGATACGTTGGAGGATTAAGAGAACGAAATGCTAAAACAATGAAAGAAAAATATCCAGTAGAAATGCTTGAAAGAGCCGTTAAAGGTATGTTACCACATAACCGTTTAGGTAGACAAATGTATAAAAAATTATTTGTCTATGAAGGAGCAGAACATCCACATATGGCTCAAAAACCAAAAGAAATCAAAGTAGGAGGTACTAAATAATGGCCGAAACTAAAAAATATTATGGAACAGGAAGAAGAAAAAGCTCTGTTGCGCGTGTAACATTAACTCCTGGTACTGGTAAAATAACTGTTAATGGGGTTGACGTTAACGAATATATGCCATATGCTGTCTTAGTAATGGATTTAAAACAACCACTAGTAGTTACTAATAATGAAGAAACATTTGATGTTACTGCCAATGTCAGAGGAGGAGGCTTCACCGGACAAACTGGAGCAATTAGATTAGGAATTACTAGAGCATTATTACAAATGGATGAAGCCAATGAAGGTAAAGAAGATTCATATCGTAAAATATTAAAAGCAAATGGTTTCATTACTCGTGATCCACGTAAGAAAGAACGTAAAAAATATGGTCTTAAAGCTGCACGTCGTGCACCACAATTCAGTAAGAGATAATTAAAAAACATTTATAAAGCCTTGAAATTATTGATATTTCAAGGTTTCTTTTTTTATGTATTTGTGAAAACTACTCAAATCTTGTCGGTAGCCAACAAAAAAATAAAAAATCAAACATTTATATTGACAAACAAATGTTTGACATAGTATACTTAATATGCAGTGAGGTTTTGTAACATAGAGCATATATTAAAAGACAACCATATTATAAAAGATTGATAAATAAAAAATAATTACTCCCTTCTATATACCTTTAATTTTTCTTCTTCTTCTTTTTCTTTTTTACCAAGGCACCAATTACAACAATAACAAATAAAGAAAAAAGTCCAAGTAATATATAAGGATAAATATTAAGAATATAAAAATTAAAATATGTATTACTTTTAAATATTACTAAAACCATAGTAATAATAATACCAATTACTATAATAGGAACTAATTTACTATTTTTTACTTTTTTAATTCCACTACTTATAAAATATATACATAAAGTAAGTAATGAAAAACAACTAAGTATCCACTGTAAAGATAACAAATTCTCAATTCTATCAATAAAACCAAACAAAGAAATTTTCTTAAGAACAGCATATTCTGGATATTGATATGATTTAATCAAATATTCACCTAGTATCCCAACAATTATCATCATTGATGCAATAGCACATATGATTGCAATAATATAGAAAATAGTCAAATATAAATTAAGTTTCTTTTTATCCACGACGCCATTTTTAGGAAATATTAATATTAAAAAAATAGGTACAATATTAGCTAACATAACTAAAAATCCTCCTATTATAGGTTTTTTAATCCCATTAACCAATATAGGCATATAATTTTCAATTTGAATCTGTGGAATAAGAGAGCCAATAAAAATAATAAAAATAACTATTAATATTCCCACAAAAAATAAATTGACACGCGAAATAGTTTCAAATCCCTTAGAAATAGCATAAAAACTAACACCACAAAACAATAAACAAATAAAAAGCAATGGCGTTTCTGACAAAAACTGTGTAATCAAAAAATTAGCAATATTAAATAAATCAGTCGCCGCAATAATAAAGACAATCACTGTAATTAAAAAATTAATAATAAATCCCCAAAAATTACCAAAAATAAAATTAATCTTTTCTATTATTGTTTTATTTGGTTCAAAACTAAACAAAAAAATAATCATTATCAAAGGTATTATACCCATAATAGAACTTATAATTACACTAATCCATGCATCAATTACTGCTACTTCAGTTGCAATATAAATACCAATTCCAGTTAAAGAAGCAATTATAGAACTAACAATAAAACTAGAGAGTTGTAAAGAATTAATTTTCTCTTTTATCATATTCTGTTCCTCCTAAAATATTTCCCTTTTCATATAATTTAATATTAACATCAACATCGATATCCAAATTAGGAAAAAACAAATCGTACCATTTATCAGCATATTCCTTATAATCATTAGGATAATACTTATAAAAACTATCTCTTATACCAAAAACATCTGTATTGTAATCATCTCTTATCAAGTTAATGGTTTTTAAAAGAGATTCTTTCATTGATTTATTAAGATTATCGCGCATCTCATTTCCTACATCAATTTCCCTAAGATTAAGAGGACATTGCACCTCATTAACACTAGCGTGTCCTGCGATAGAAAAAGTAGCCTTATTTTTGTCAGGATCAACTTCCAGTTCACTATTTAAAGATATAATTTCAAAGGCCGCATATTCATCATCACCACATTCATATTGAACAATTGTCTCATTTAATTCTCCTAGTAACATATTAAGGTTAATACTATCATTTTCATCCAATATCTCAACCAATTTATTATCTTTAAAAATAGCCATAGAAGAAAGTTTAAGATTAGCTAGTGAAGTAGAAGTTTCCAAATTTTCTTGACTATTCCCTTCTTCACTATTCCCTATAACTTCTAAAACAGGTAAAACAATCTCTGTATTTGGATCAAGATAAGCATGCATAAAATCATTAAAAGTAATACTAGTAACCGAACCTAAATATTTTTTATTACTATCAAGTGTATTAAAAATATCCATTGAAGATAAAGTTGTCAAAGGAGTCATAATAGTTAATTTATCCTTTGCCTTTTCCCCTTTAGCTACCATTACTTGAAATTCATCTCTAACCTCAGGTTCCCTAAAGAAAAAGTCAACAATTTCATCAATATAATTAGTAGCAACTTCCTCACTTAATACCAATAATTGCAAATGAGCAGCATATAACCTTTTAGGGGCAGTATTGACAACTTCTCTAAAAGCCTTTTGTAATGATTCTCCTTTAGTAGTATAAACTATAAAATCAGGCTGACTAGCATTAGAGGAATCTTGTTGTTTTTTTGGATTAACTACTTGCAATGTAAGTTCAAATCCATCATCTGTTCGATCGATCGCCACTGCTGTCATAATTGCAAGATCATTAAGTTCACGATAATTAAAACAACCACTAAGGCATAACAAAGAGACAACTAAAATCAATAACTTTTTCATTACTCATCATCCCCCATTCGATAAGTATTACTAGATAAATATTTTTCTCTCCTATTCAAATATTTTAAAGGAAATTTAATAACACTATTTTTTAATCCATCAATTGAAGTTGGGACAAAAGGCATTAAATATGGTTTGCCAAAAGATTTAATACTAGCAATCTTAATCATAAAAGTAATAAATACTAAAACAATACCAATAATTCCCATAAAGCTACCACCTAACATAAAAAATAAACGCCACCATCTAATTCCATTAATAAAGTCAGGTTCAATAAATAACAAAGAAGAAATCATCGTAATAGATACAACAATAATCATAATAGGAGATACAATTCCAGCATTAACGGCAGCTTCTCCCAAAATTAATGCTCCAACAATTGATAAAGCACTACTAGAAGTACTAGGTATTCTAAGGTCACTTTCCCTCAAAATTTCAAAAGACAATGTCATTAAAAGAGCTTCAAAAAATGCGGGAAAAGGAACTGAGCTTCTTTGCCCTGCAAAACTTATCAAAAGTTCTGTTGGTAACATTTCCTGATTATAAGTAGTAATAGCAATATATATTCCTGGTGTCAAAACAGTTATAAAAAAAGCAATGTATCTAATTATACGTGTAAAAGAAATATTAATACTTTGGTTAGAATCATCTTCAAGTGATAAGAAAAAATCATTAAAAAAAGTAGGCAAGATTAAGACAAATGGACAATTATCCATTAAAATAGCAATTTTTCCCTTTAATAAAGCTTGACAAACATGATCAGGTCTTTCAGTTGTTATTATCGTAGGAAAAGCCGATTTATTTTCTTTCTGAATAAAATTCTTAATTGTTCCCAAATTAATAACACCATCAATATCAATCTTTTTAATCAATTTATCAACTTTATCGACAATTTCTTTTTTAGCAATACCATCTATATATAAAACATTAGTTTTGGTCTTAGTATACCTGCCTAAAAAATACTCTTTACTCCAAAGTTTATTATCTTTAAGCCTTCTACGAATTAATCCCAAATTAATTTGTATATTTTCCACAAAAGCATCCATTGGCCCTCTAAGTGTGCTCTCTGTTGTAGGTTTATCAATTCCTCTTGACAAAGCTCCCTTATTTTCCATGGCTAAAGCTGTATCATAACCATCAACTAAAATAATTGTAAAAGCATTATGTAAATAAAAACACAAATCTTCATAAGTTGTAATTTCTTTAACCTTAAAATTATTAATATCATTCTTAATAACACTGACAATATCAACTTTACGTTTATACTTATTGTCTATAAAATCCAAACTTCTAATAATAAAATTACTAATCATTTCCGATGAACATAAAGGCTCATTATAAATAACATATAATTTTTGCTTATTAATATATTTAACTCTATAAATAATGTCCCCATTATTATTAGTTTCTTTTTTTAATTTATTTACAATCATATCGCTATCTTTTAACATATTAGTCACCTCATAATCATAATTATTATGTAAAAAAAATAAACAAATATTCATGCTTTACTTAATTTACATTTTAAAGCATACATGATATAATAAAACATAATGAGGATGGTGATATCATGACGTCAAATAAAAAAGATAAATCAATAAAAAATAAAGAAAAGTCAAATAAAGCAAAGGAAAAAAAAGAAAAAGCAAAGAAGAATGATCATAAAAACAAAAAAATAAGTAAAATAAAAGAAAAACTCCAAAAAATAAATATTTTAGCTAAAGAAGAAGATAATAACTATACATTTAAAGAAGTAATAATCATAACAATTTTTTCTCTTGGTTTAGGCTTTTTCACTTGTTTTTCTTTTGTTAAAATATTCAATAATGGTAGATCAGTCTTTTTCAGTGATGATTTAGATAAAATTGCTGATACTTATTATGCCATTGTTGATAATTATTATGGTGATTTAGATAAAGATGAATTAATCGACAGTGCCATCAATGGAATGGTATCTAGTGTTGGCGACTATTATACGAGTTATAGTGATAGTGATAGTACTTCCGAATTTTTAGAAACTGTCGAAGGAACGTATGAAGGAATAGGTTGTACTGTTGGTATGAATAATGATAATCAAATTGTTGTCGCAGAAGTTTTCCAGGATGGTCCTGCCGACAAAGCAGGTTTAAAAGTTGATGATATTATTACAAAAGTAGATGGTGAAGATTATACAGATAAAACAAGTAGTGATGTATCAGAATATGTCAAAAATAGTAAAAATAATAAAATAAAATTAACAATTACGAGAAATGATGAAGAAAAAGAAATAACTATTACACGTACTAAAGTAGAAGTACCTTCTGTTTTTAGCAAAACATATGAAAGAAATAACAAAAAAGTAGGTTATCTTCAAATATCCATTTTCTCATCAATAACGGCAGATCAATTTAAAGATAAATTAAATGAATTAGAAAAAGATAATATTGATAGCTTAATTATTGATGTACGTAATAATGGTGGTGGCTATCTATCAACTGTAACAGATATAGCAAATATGTTACTTAACAAAGGAGATATTATTTACCAACTTGAAGGATCATCAGGTACTAAACAGAAAAAAGCTACTAATAAAAATGGTAAAGATTATCCAATTGCCATATTGACTAATGGCAATTCTGCATCTGCATCTGAAATTTTAGCATCAGCCATTAAAGAAAGTTATGGAGGATATGTTGTTGGAACCAACACGTATGGTAAAGGAACCGTTCAACAAACAATGGACTTAGGGGATGGCAGTATGATTAAATATACCGTACAAAAATGGTTAACACCAGATGGCAATTGGATTAATGAAACAGGTGTTGAACCAACAAATTACGTAGAATTAAATGAATCATACTATGATAATCCAACTGAGGAAAACGACAATCAGTTACAAACTGCTATTGATTTGGTAACAAAATAACCAAAAATAAATTTACTTTACGTAAACATTTAAACGTTGAAAGAACCAAACGTATCATTCGCATAAAAAATGACAAAAAATTAACACAAAATAAACAAAATCTCCAAATTAATGATATAATATTAATTGTAACAGTAAGGAAAGAGGAGTAATAATTATGCTAAATTTCATCATTTATGAAGATAAAGACAAAGATATAGAAATGATAAGTAACACAATTAACCAATCACCATTGTTAAAAGATGTAGCTTATCGTATTCATCGATTTAATGAATATAATGAAAATTTAGAACAAAAAATAAGAAATAAAGAAGGTCTTAATATCTATATTTTAGATATTGAAGTAGGAGATGTCTCAGGTTTAGAAATTGGCTCTATGATTAGAGAAAATGATTGGAAAAGTATTATCATTTTCATAACTAATCATCGCAAATATAAAGATGATGTTATTTTTTCAAGACTAATGCCATTAGATTTTATTGAAAAACAACATTTTTGTAAAGAAAGATTGTGTGAAACAATAAAAATAGCCTTAAATGCTATTAATGAGACTAAGTTTATGACATTTACAACTTATCATATTGATTATCAAATTGCACTCGATGATATTATCTATATCGAAAAGTTACAAATGACTAAAAAATGTATTATAACATTAGAAAGTGGTTTCAAAATTGAAGTAAACAAACCATTACATGAAATAAGTAAAATGTTAGATCAAAGATTTTACCAGACCCATAAATCATGTATTGTTAATGTTCAAAAAATACTAAAAGTAAGTTTTGTTGAAAATAAAATAACATTCTCTAATGGCGTCGAAATATATTTAGTATCATCTAGACGTAAGAAAGGCCTAAAAGAACATGTTAAACAATTTAAATAGTATATTTATTAATATAGTAAATGGGATAATTATGGTAATTACTCCCATTTTATTTGGCTTAATTATCTTAGATGAAAGTATCATCAAAAATAAGAGAAAACTAATTATTTTAATAATAACTATGATATGTTTATATATCCTAGTTTATCTGTGTCTAGATGGAATATTTAAAACTATAATAAGCTTAATAATTTTTATAATAATTTTAAAAAATGTTTTTAAGTTAAAAAATGAAAAAGTATTTTTTATTACATTTATTTTTTCAACAATTACTATTATTACTTATTCAATTATGTTAAAAATTTTATTTATATTTAAAATGACTGAAAAAAATTCTTATAATTTATTTCTAGCTACAACATATGGTAATTTATTATGTAATATAATAGTTATATTAATTTCATTATTGATCAGTAAAAAATTCAAGAATATTATTAATAAAAAAGAAAAAAATATAAAAAAAATTTTAATTTTAATCACATTGCTTTGCATAATTTATTTTTTTTATAAAATATTTAAAAAGTTAATTATACAAGAAGAATATATTAATTGGATATTAATTATTGTATTTTTATTAATATTATTATATTGTGTATTCAAACAAAAAATTGAGAACAATAAGATGCATATAGAATATGATAAATTATTAGAATATATGAAGATATATGAAAAAGAAATACATAATCAAAGAATTTATCACCATGAAAATAAAAATCAATTACTATCAATTAAAGCAAAAATTATTGATGAGGAAAAAAATGAAGAAATTATAAAATATATTAATAGTATATTAAAAGATGATAAAGATGTAAAAAAAGAACAATATTCTAAATTTAGATATTTGCCAAGTAATGGAATAAAAGCATTATTTTATTTTAAAGTATCTGAAGCTGAAAATAGAGGAATAAGTGTTACGGTAAATATATCATCAAAAGTAGAAAAATCATTTCTAAAAAAAATTGATACATATTATTTTAAACAACTTGGTAGAATTTTAGGCGTTTATTTAGATAATGCCATCGAAGCAAGTGAATTATCAAAAAAAAATCTATGTCTATCGAAATATATGTAATAGATGGAAATATAAAATTTATTATAACAAATTCATTTAATGGAGAAATTGATCTAAATATTGGAAATAAAATTTTTTCAACAAAAGGAAAAAATAGAGGACATGGGTTATTATTAGTAAAAGAGATAATTAATAATAATAATAAAATATTTATTCAAAAAAGAAAAATTTCAAAAGATTTATACATACAAACACTTCTTATAAAAGAAAAATAATTTAAAAAACATATTAAAAGAATATAATATATGATATAATATTTATCGATAAATTAATAAAAAAGTCTCTTTTGTTATATTATATTTACAAAAATAAAATATAATATATTGTTTAAATTATATAATTAAAGTAAAAATTGAATATAACACGTTTGAAAGAGGGAATAATAATGTTAAGATATGTAAGTGAAATACTAAGTGGAACATTTTTGGTAATAGCTCCCATTTTTTTTGGAAAAAATGTTTTAAATGAAAAAATAAAAGTTAATAAGAAAAAATTAGTAATTTTTACATTAATAATGATTTTTAGTTACATAATAATATATAAGATTTCAACAGAAGTATTAAAAACAATGCTAGGATTTATAATTTATATGATTATTTTTAAATATCTATATAAGTTAAATTATAAAAAATCTATATTTATAACTTTTATTTATGCTATAATTATGGTTGTAATAGAATTGCTTATTATTTTTACAATAACAATAATTTTTAGAATTCCTAAAGAACTTTTTTATAATAACTTAGCAGGAAGTTTATTAGGTAATTTTATATCAAATGCTATAGTAGTAATAATTAGTTTAATTTTAAATGAAAAATTAAGAAAAATTATTGATGCTGAAATTGAAAATACAATAAAAATTGTTATATTATCTGTTTTAACATTTATATGTATAATATACTTTTTTTATAAATTTTCAAACAGATTTCAAATAAATCAAGAGTTTATATCATCATTAATAATTATGATATTCTTTTTTGTATCACTCATTATGGTAATAAGGCAGACATTAGAAAATAATAAACTAAAATTTGAATATGATAAATTATTAGATTTTATGAAAACATATGAAGTAGAAATTGAAAAGCAACGTATTCAACATCACGAAAATAAAAATCAATTATTAACTATAAAGTCAAAAATAATAGATCAAGAAAACAAACAAAATATTATTAAATATATAGATAGTCTGTTAGATGAAAATATTACAATTAATCAAGCTTATTATGCTAAATTTCAATATTTACCATCAAATGGACTGAAAGCATTGTTTTATTTTAAAGCCTCAGAGGCAGAAAATAAAGGTATTAATATTACAATTAGTATTTCACCTAAAATTAAAAATTCACTTTTAAATAATTTATCTCCAAATAACTTTAAACAGTTGGGAAGAATTGTTGGTGTATACTTAGATAATGCCATTGAAGCAAGTACTATATCTAAAAGTAAGAGTATGGGAATTGAAGTGTATAAGGAAAAAGATGATGTTAAAATAATTATTACCAATTCTTTTGATGGTGAAATAGATCCTGATGTAGGAAATGAAATATTTTCAACTAAAGGAAAAAAACGCGGTCATGGTTTAATGCTTGTAAAAAATATCATAAACAGTAATAATATGTTTGTTCAAAGAAGAGAAATACGTCAAAATGTTTATGTCCAAATATTAACCATAAAACATAAAAAATAAAAAAAATCTATATAATTTGTTGCTAATTATATAGATTTTTCTTTCGCATTTTATTATAAAATAATAGTTGTAGTAAATAAGTATATTAATTATTTTTCAATTAAACTTCTTGGCATTTTTGGTTCATCAACAATTAAAAACCAGCATGCTTGAGTACCCATAGATGCAGCAGCAGAACCAATTGCAGCTAAAATTGCAGCTAATTTTCCCATATTTCTTACCTCCTTTAAATCTATTATAGGTTGTTGACAACTTCATATTTTTTATAGTTGTCATATGAAAGATGAAAAAATTTATAAACATAAGGATGAATCATAACAACCGAATAAATCATTGCAACTAATAAATAATTACTAATGATATGGTCATTAAAAATTATAATTAGAAAAGTAAATATAATTCCTGATATTGTGCTTATAATTTTTAGCCTTTTCCTTTTTTTAGGATTAATAATAGGTCTTTTTTCCGTATCTGCAGGAGCATATTTAAAAAGACAAATAACACAAAATATTGCGATAGCAATTTTAATTGGCAAAATAATTTGTATCATTTCACAAATAAATACACCACCAACGAATAAAGTTGTAGATGATATGAGACAATATACACTTTTAGTAGCGTGTAAACCAAAAGCCGTAGATCGTATTACATTATACAATACCAGCAATAAAAGAACCTCTTTTACAATTCCTAATATCAAAGCTAAAGCAAAAATTATAATTGTTTTAGTCATTGTCAGATAAATGCCCTCTAATCCATAAGCAATCTCATCTAACTTGACATCACTAATTGAAGGATTATTTTTCCTAATTAAAGCTAAGGAGCTATCTAAAAATTTTCTTTTCATATTTTTTCACCTACGTTAAAAATTATAAAACCGTATTAAAAAAATAAATAAAAAAAACTATTCCTTTCAGAAAACAAGCCCATTAACGTCAAAATATAAACTATTAATTAATAATAAATTACGTTTAAAAAGTCAAAAAACACTTTGTCAAAAAAAGGAATTTGCAAAATATGTAAAATATAGTATAATTATTAAAGAAAGAGTTGTTTAATATGAAAAAAATAATTATTCTAATTATATTAATAATATTTATTGTAACAGTTTCTGTTATTGGCTATTTATCTATCAGTGCTAAAGATTCTGTTAAAGTAGCAATTGACCCAATAGAGAATCAAGCTATATTGGAGAAAGAAATAAATGCATACGGTTACTCTCTTGAAAATCCCAATGTAATTATAAATCCATATAATAATTCTCCTTTAACCGCGATCGTAGCATTTACAACTGAAGAAAGTACAGAAGTAAAAGTAACAATTTTAGATTCAAATAATAATCCTAATCTAACCCACGTTTATGAAGAAGATACTATTCATTACTTACCAATATATGGATTATACCCAAATTATGAAAATAAAGTAATAATTGAAACAAATAATGAAGAGAAAATATTAAATATAAAAACTGATGAAATACCACCAATAGAAATTAATAATCAGAGCCTTCCTAACAATGATGAATTTATTTTTGTATCCGCAGAAAACTATCTATATGCATATGATAATAATAATAACATTAGATGGTATCTTCCTAATTATACAGGAAGTATAACTTTACTAGAAAATAATCACCTCATTCTAAGTAGTGATCGTTCAATTAATGAATTATCCAGAACTGGTATCGTCGAAATTGATTTTTTAGGAAAAATATATTATGAATACACTCTAGAAGATGGTTATTTAGGATTAGCAACTTTAAAAGATAATAATATTTTAGCACTAAGTGATAGTAATATTTTAGAAATAGATCGTCAAAATGGCAATATTGTCAATAGATATTCCATTGAAAACGAAAATTGGCAACATCTATCTTACAATAATCAAATAATTACAATTAGTAATAATCAAAAAAACATAAATATAAATACTGAGAACAATGAGAAATCCACAGTTTCTGTTGAAAACTCATATAATGATTATGTAATGCCAATTAACATATATCAAAATGCTCATTATCGCCAAGTAAAATCTGTTCGTTTTGGCCATAATAAAGAAACACCTACAAGCAACAAGTCAATTGCCGTATTAAACTATCAAGATATTGACGATAAACTAAATTTACAATTAACTAAAGAACATGATCGTCTTGTTGTAAATGGCAATTTTGAAGAAGAAACATATCTAATTTTAGACAAATTCTTAGGAAAGAAAGTCTATGAAATAACAACTACACCATTCTACATTAACAATAATGGACTAAATGGTAAATATTCCATTTACATTAAATCAGGTGAAAACTTATATAAAACTGACAAATACGTAAACTTCTAAAACAGTAATATTACTGTTTTTTTAATGAAAAATTAATATAATAATCATAAATTATTGTTTACTTATCTAAGTTTGACAAACGATTTATAATATGATAAAATACAGACCTGTCATATATTTTTAAACATATTATTAAAGGAAGTGATAATCATGTCTATAAATCTAAAAAATATATTAGATGAATTTATATTAGAAATTAATGATACAACTAAATCAAGTAAAGAAACATATAATGAATTTGTCAAACAATATGGTTTAGATACAATGAACAAAATAATAGGACAACTACCAATCGAAGAACTAGAAAAAGATTCCTTTTTAATGGAGATAAATCTTGATAATTCAAGTATAGACATTCAAGAAGACCATTACAGTAATGATTCAATAAGAATGTATTTAAAAGAAATAATTAGTGTTCCCTTATTAACTTCCGAAGAAGAAAAGAACTTATTTGAAAGAATAGAAGACTGCAATAATCAAATAAAACAAATTACAAATACAATTAATAATAGTCGTAATTCACAAGAAATAAAAGAATTAAAAACACAAATTCTAAAATTAAATAAAATAATTAAAGAGACCAAAGAAAAAATATGTAATCATAATCTTCGCTGGGTTGTAACTATTGCTAATAAATATAAAACATACGATGCATCATTATTAGATTTAATCCAAGAAGGAAATATAGGTCTAATGGAAGCAATAGACCGTTTTGACGTTAAAAAAGGTTTCAAATTATCAACTTATGCAACATGGTGGATACGTCAATCAATAGAACGTTATATGAATAACAATTCTAGAATAATTCGTATTCCCACTTATATGACTGAAATAATAAAAAAAATTAAAAAGATTAAAAACGAATATGAATTAAAAGGACAAAACTTAACAGATGAACAATTAGCAAAATTCCTTAATACTTCTGTTGAAAAAATTAAATCTGCACAAATATATATAAATAATCAATTTATTTCAATTGACGCCCCAGTTGGATCTAAAAATAATGAAGATTCAGAAACCACACTATCAGACTTCATTGCTGATAACGAAAGCATTTCTGTAGAAGATGAAAGTATTATTCCTATAATGAGAGAAGAACTAATGTCTATTTTAGAAGTGTTGAATCCAAGAGAAATGGAAATAATACAATTACGCTATGGATTACAAGGTGAAAAACCTCTCACATTAGCGGAAATAGCTAAAAAATTAAATGTAACAAGAGAAAGAATAAGACAAATTGAAAGTAAAGCATTACGAAAATTAAAAATTGGCAACGAACAATTATCAATATATATAAGAAGATAACTATGCAAAATTTAGACATAGTTTTTTCTTTTAAAATAACTAAAAAAGTGCTATAATAAAAAAACAGAAAGGATGTGAAATATGCGTCTTACAATAAAAAAATTAAATGTAAAAGTTGAAAATAAAGAAATATTAAAAGATTTTAACTTAAATATTGAAGAAGGAAAGATCCATGTTATTATGGGTCCAAACGGTGTTGGAAAATCAACACTATCTCATGTTATCATGGGCGATAATAATTATCAAATCACTAGTGGTGATATCATTTTTAATAATAAAAGTATTAAAGATCTAACCACAGATGAACGAAGTCGTTTAGGTATCTTTCTTGCTATGCAATATCCAATGGAAATAGATGGCGTATCTAATCAAGATTTTCTACGAACAGCCATGTCAGCACATGCTAATAAATATATTGGCCTATATGACTTCATTTTAAAATGCGAAAAAGCTACAGAAGAATTACAAATGGATAAAGAATTAATTCACCGTCCTTTAAATATAGGCTTTTCAGGTGGCGAAAAAAAGAAAAATGAAGTTCTTCAAATAAAATTATTAAAACCGTCACTAATAATTATGGACGAACTAGATTCTGGGTTAGATGTAGATAGCCTTAAAATTGTTGCTCAAAATATCAAAGATTATTTAAAAGAAAACAAAGAAACATCAATTATAATTATTACCCATTATCCTATGTTATTAGAAATTTTAAAACCAGATTATGTCCATATTTTATCTAATGGAAGAATCATTAAAACAGGTGACTATTCCCTTGCCAAAGATATTTTTACCAATGGTTATAATAAATATATAGATAATAGTAAAATAGATAATAAGGCTAATATTATTACCAAAGAGGCGCAGCATGAATAACATATTAGTAGTTAATAACCAAGTTGCTAATTTTCACAATCAAGCCCTAACAATAAAAAATAATACCATAACATTCCATCAAAGTGGCAATTACCAAATAGAATATCAAAAGTGTAATAATATTAATCTCACATATAATTTTGCCAAAGATATATATGTAAAAATATTTGAATATTCTACTAACGAAAACATAATAATTAAAAATACATACAATCTATGTCAAAATACTTTAATTACTTTATATAAATTTTATAATAATAAAAGTACTAATGAAGAAATTAACATTAATTTACAAGAAGAAAAAGCCCATATTAACTATCATTTTTCAAGTATCAGTATTGGTAAAGATAAACACCATATCAAAATTAATCACTTTCATCAAAACACTTATAGTGATATTTATAATAAATCAATCACCCTTAATAATGGCCAAATAGAGTTTATTGTTGATAGCATTTTACCTAAAGGAAATAAAGGATGTATCCTAAATCAAGATACAAGAGTTATAACCCTAAATGATACCCAAAGTGCTATCCATCCTAATATGTATATAGATGAAAATGATGTTGAAGCTCGTCATGGATCCATTATTGGTCGCTTTTCTCACGATGAAATATTTTATTTAATGACAAGAGGTATCAACTATAATGATACAATTAAATTACTTGTAAAAGGCTATTTATTTTCTAACTTAAATTTAGATATGGAAGGTCGAGCCAAAATATTTGAAATAATAAATAAGTATTGGAGGTGAAAAAATGAATCGTGAAGATTTCCCTATGTTAAAAGATGATATAATATATTTTGATAATGGTGCCACAACTCTAAAGCCATATCAAGTCAAAGAAGCAATTATAGAATATTATGATCATTATACTGCCAATGCCCATCGTGGTGACTATGCCATAAGTGCTAAAGTTGATAACATATATGAAGGAACAAGGCACAAAATAAAAGAACTAATTAATGCCAATGAAGATAGTGAAATTGTCTTTACCAGTGGTTCTACTCAAAGTATGAATTATATTATTTTTGGTTTTTTTGCTCATAAATTACAAAAAGACGATGAAGTACTAATAACAGTGAGTGAACATGCATCAAACATTTTACCATGGTTTGTTATAGCAAAACAAATAGGTATTAAAGTAAAATATATTGAACTAGATGAAAATTACAATGTAACAATCGAAAATGTTAAAAAAGCTATAACACCCAAAACCAAAGTCATTTCACTTGCTCATATCACTAATGTAATTGGGGATATAAGACCAATAAAAGAAATAAGTGAATTAGCTCATCAAAAAAATATTTACATGGTTGTTGATGCCGCTCAAAGCATTGCTCATAAAAAAATTGATGTTACAGATTGGAATATCGATTTCCTAGTAGCATCTGCTCATAAAATGTATGGACCAACAGGTATTGGATTTTTATATGGAAAATTTAATTTATTAGAAGAAACCATCCCTCAAAATTATGGCGGTGGTATGAACGCAATGTTTACCAAAGAAGGCTATTATGAATTAAGAGAAGTACCCACAAGATTCGAAGCGGGCACTCCTAATATCGAGGGAGTTATAGGGTTCAATGCTGCTATTGAATACATAAATAATATAGGTATTTCGAAGATAGAAAAATATGAACATGAATTAAAAACATATCTTGTCGAAGAATTAAAAAAACTAGATTTCGTTGAAATATATAACCCAAATACCATAGGGACAACCGTAGCATTCAATCTAAAAGGTGTTTTTGCCCAAGATACAGCCATATATTTAGATAAGTACCACATTTGTGTACGAGCAGGTTCTCATTGTGCCAAAATTTTAAGTGATGCCTTAAAAATAAATAATACATGTCGTATTAGTCTAAGTTTCTATAATAATAAAGAAGAAATCGATTTATTAATTAATGTTTTAAAAAATAGTAAAAACATATGGAAAGAAATATTGTAGGTGATAAAAATGGATCAAAATATACGTCGAACTATTATTTTAGATAATTATGAACATCCCTTTAATCGAGGAATTCCCCAAAGTAATGATTATATCAAGCACAACTCCAATAACGTATCATGTATTGACAACCTAGATTTATATATAAAAATTAAAGATAACATCATTGAAGATATCAAATTCGAAGGAGAAGCCTGTGTTATTAGTATATCTTCAACATCAATAATGATTCAAAACCTAATAGGTAAAAGTATACCTGAAGCATTGGATATTATCAAAAATTATCAAAATATGATCAACGAAGAACCATATAATGAAGAAAAATTAAAAGATGCTATTGTATATAATGATATATATAAACAACCATCAAGAAAAAAATGTGCAACTTTATCGATAAATGGTATTGAAGAAGTATTAAAAGAATATCTAAAAAAAGAAGAACCTAAAAATTAAACTACATTATGTAGTAACTTTTAGGTTTTTTAATTTGCTTAATAATAGATACTAAAATTAAAAAATAACTACTATTTAACTTTAAAAATTAAAAATTAGTAACTTTTTATTCCCCAATATAAAATTATAAATATAATCTTAATAATTAAAATTTACTTAAAATAATTTACTTTTTCTTTATAAATAGTATAATATTGTTAGAAGATATATTAATATCTTTGATGAAATGGAGGTCATATGAAACTAACTACCAAAGTAGTACAAGAAATATCTAAAATAAAAAAAGAACCAAAATGGATGTTAGACTTTCGTCTTAAAAGTTTAGAATCATTTCAAAAACAACCAAATCCATCTTTTGGTCCTGAAATAAATATTGATTACGATAGTATAACATATTACAAAAAAAGAGAAGAAAAATTGACAAATAATTGGAATGACATATCCCAAAATGTCCGTC
The DNA here is from genome assembly GCA_944363595.1 of uncultured Bacilli bacterium. Classification (GTDB taxonomy): domain Bacteria; phylum Bacillota_I; class Bacilli_A; order RF39; family UBA660; genus CALVUN01. Next base: position 17,266 of record CALVUN010000044.1, on the reverse strand, counting down.
AAACTTTTGACGATTTAGGTGTAATTAAAGCAGAACAAAAATATCTAGATGGTATTGGTGCACAATATGATAGTGAAGTAATTTACCATAATATGATTAAAGAATTAGAAGAAAAAAATGTAATTTTTCTAGATACTGACACTGCCTTACAAAAATATCCAGATTTATTTAAAAAATATTTTAACAAATTAGTAAAATATAATGAAAATAAATTTACTGCCCTAAATGGTGCCGTTTGGAGTGGTGGAACATTTATTTATATTCCTCCCCATACCAAATTAGATCGCCCCTTACAAAGTTATTTTCGCATTAATAGCAAAAATATGGGACAATTTGAGAGAACTCTAATCATTGTCGATGAAGATAGCGATTTACATTATATTGAAGGTTGCACTGCGAAAACATATACAGAAGATGCCCTACATGCTGCTGTTGTTGAAATATATGTCGGTAAGAATGCTAAATGTCGTTATACAACTATCCAAAATTGGTCTAACGATGTATATAATTTAGTCACTAAAAGAGCAATTGTTGAAGAAGGAGGACTAATGGAATGGATAGACGGTAATGTTGGAAGCAAAACCAATATGAAATATCCATGTTGTATTTTAAATGGACCATACGCAAGAGGGAATTGTATTACTGTCGCTGCTGCTGGAGCTGGACAAATACAGGATACCGGAGCAAAAATGATCCACCTAGCCCCATACACTAAAAGTAATATTGTATCCAAGTCAATTGCATCTAATGGTGGAAATGCCACCTATCGAGGCACTGTCCATATTACTAAAAAGGCAACAAATTCAACCGCCAGTGTTAAATGTGATACACTAATATTAGATAAACTATCTAAAAGTGACACAATACCCACTAATATTGTTGACAATAACACATCATTTTTAGAACACGAAGCAACAGTATCCAAAATAGGTGAAGATAAACTTTTCTACCTTATGAGTCGTGGTATTGATGAAGACCAAGCCAAAGAATTAATAATATTAGGTTTTATCAATGCCTTTAGAGAAGAATTACCGATGGAATATGCTGTTGAATTAAATCGTTTATTAAAAATAAACATAGGAGGTCATTAATGAAAAAAGTACTAATATTAATTTTTATAATAGCCATAGGAGTTTTTGCTTATATATATATAACAAATAAAAATGAAGAAATACCTATTTTAGAAACAGCAAAGGAAAAAGTTACTATTGATAACTATTATGTTTATGGTAGCCATTTTGATTTAGAAGGAAGATTCAATATTGAAGATGCCAATTTTGAAGATATTGTTTTGACACTATATAATGGTGAATTTAAAGACATCAAAATAGATTATGATCAAGATGTTACTAATATAACATTTAATATCAACAAAGAAGAAATAAACAATGGTTTTAATTTAGAAGATTTAGAAAGAGGAACATATTATCTCTTTATAAAAGCCATATATGCTCCAGAAGAAGATGATGAAGAAAACAAAGAAGTATATTATGCTCTTGATAATCAAACTGAATATGATGAAGTAACTTATTACACTCTTCATGAAAATAATAACAAAATAGAAATAAATTCAAATAATGATTATCCAACTATGATGTTTAATGTAACAGAAAAAAAAGACAATGAAGAAGTATATGACATAACAATTGATCCCGGTCATGGTGGAATGGATAGTGGTGCCGTTGTTGGAGATGTAAGCGAAGAAGAATTAACAATGCAAATTGCCGAAGCAACCAAAAAAGCCCTTGAAGAAGAAGGATTTACCGTAAAATTAACAAGAACAGATGGTGAATATACTGAAAACGAAATCATGGAAGAATATAACGAACACGGTCGTGCAGTTATTCCTCAAGAAGTAAAATCAAAATATGCAATATCACTTCATTTTAATAGTAACAGCTATGAAAGTGTCAGAGGATTAGAAATTTATACTGCTAATAATATCAACTATGATTTAGCAAATAGCTTAGTTGAAAATATTACAAATGATACAGGTATCGAAACATCAACCAATCGTCTCTACCGCGTAAACCCTGGTGTTTATACACATAACTTTACTGAATCAGAAGTTGAAAATGCACTTGCAGGTTATGAAGAAAAAGATTATGTTCCTTATAACGTTACAACCAATTCAAATTATTTATATATGATAAGAGAAACTGGTGGCATATTAACTGGAGCATATGTCGACGATTCAAACGAAGAAGAAGTCGGTGTAAATCCATACTATAACAGTAACATTGGCGTCGAAACATATTTATTAGAACTAGGTTATCTAACTAATCCTGATGAATTAGATTTAATAACATCCAATATTGATAATTATGCAAAAGCCATTGCTCAATCATTCAGTGAAAATATTCAAAAATAAAAAAAATACTAAAATTTTAAAAAAAAAGAGCATAAATATCTAAAATAAAGATACAACTATTATTAAATATACAAAAATAAAAATTTAAACAATAAATAAATACTAGAAAATCACAAACTGCATTTTGACTAATCTCTTTTCGCTTGTTAATATGTAGGCGAAAGGAGGAAAAATATGTTAAATCAAATTGTTATTGTTGGTCGTTTAGTTAAAGATCCTGAATTACATTTAACCGAAACAGGTCGAAAAATTACAAATATAACATTAGCTGTACCAAGAACCTATAAAAATCAAGATGGGGAATATGATACTGATTTCTTAGATTGTACATTATGGGCCGGAATAGCGGAGAATACGACAGAATATTGTAAAGTTGGCGATATGTTGGGAGTTAAAGGACGTGTTCAGACAAGACTAATAGAAAATGAAGATGGTACTAGAAAAAAGAAAACTGAAATAGTCGCCGAAAAAGTAACATTTCTATCAAGTAGTAATAAAAATAAAGAACGACCAACCACAAAATAACAAAGATAAGCAACAAACTTATCTTTTTCTGCAAAAAAAATTAGCGAATAATTACTTGTTAGTTAATAATAAACTATTTTAATGTAATATATAATAAAATAAACTTGTCGAGCAAATAATGGGTAAATAAAATTAAGAAAGAGGGAAAGAAATGTTAATTGGAAAAAGGATTAAGGATCTAAGAATTGAAAAAAACATGTCACAACAAGAATTAGGGGATTTAATCGGTGTAACAAAAGTTTCTATCTGTGGATATGAAAACGGTACAAGAACACCAAGCCTAGAAACATTTTCGTTACTAGCGGATATTTTTGGAACATCAACTGATTTCTTATTAGGAAGAGAAGTACCTGTTGTTAATGAAGCCACAAATGAATACATCGGTTCTGTATCTAAAGAAGATATTGAATTAATTCAAGAAATGCGTCATTATCCTAATCTTTATAACAAAATGTTAAAAGACGTTAAAAGGTTTATCACACTAATGAATAAAAAAATCAGATAATCAGATAATAATTTTGATTATCTTTTATTATTAAGGAGAAAATTATGCCAAAGAAAAAAATAATTGTAGCCATCATAATTATAATATTAATGATAATAATAACTATTCTAATTATAAATAATTCCAAACAAGTTTATGTATGCACAACCCAAACTAAAGGTTTATTAAAAGAACAAAAATATCGCTTTTACTATAATGAAAAAGGTCAAATAACAAAAACAGAAATAACTAAAAGATATAAAGCCCAAAATAGTGACGAAAGGACCAATTTAGCAAACTTAATTTGGATTATAGAAAACGAAAATCAAGAATATAAAGAAAAATATTCTGTTGAAACCCAAGTCCTTACTAATAATGCCAATGAATATTACTATTTATTAACTATAGATCCCACAAAGCTTGATGATGAGGTTAGTACTTTGTTTAAAACCCAAAAAAACATTTCAACGCAAAAAGAATATCTCCAAAGTTTTGATAATTTAATATGTAAATAATGTCAAAAATTGGCATAATAAACAATACAATCTTGGTAATATTAATAAAAGAGGAGGTAAAAAATGAAAAAAATAGCCCTTTTTGGATGTATGATACTGTTAATTACCGGGTGTGATAATAATGCCAATAATATGACACTAACTTGTACTGAAAATACAGATAGTAATGGCTTAATCGCAGACATTACATATGATATTGAATATCAAGATGATGATGTAAAATATGTAACAATAACATATGACTACAGTAACAATAGTCAAACTGATGGTGTTGGAACAGGTACTGATGGTACAACTGAAGATACCAACGACGATAACAATGGCATCATCGATGGCAAAGTAGAAGAAAAAACTGACGATTTAATCGATGGCACAACTGATATGATTTTAGATTTATCAGGAATACGTGAAACTCATGAAAATCGTTTAAATACATATCAAGATTATGATGGATTCACAAGTCATGTAGAAACAAATAATGAAGAACGATATAAAGTTGTCTATGAAATTGACGTCACTAAAATGGATGAAACCAATTTAGCAGCATTCAATATCAATAAAAGTTTAAAAACAACAAGAAATACATTCGAAGAACAAGGTCTAACATGTAAATAGTTAGATCTTTTTTTATAGGTTATGTTATAATATACAAGAAAAGGAGGACACAAGATGTCAAATCAAAAAACATATTTTGTAAAATTTTATAACAATAGTCAAAACAGTTCCCTATTTTGTACAACATTAAAAGTAAACGAACCAAGTGAAGATTTAACATTTAAGTTAAATAATCAAGAAATAAGTTTAATTAATATATCCAAAATCATACAAATAGAAGAAAATAGTCAACTAGAATTTAATATCATAATATTTAATAACAGAAAATGGCATAGAAAAGAATATAAAAGTGCTTTAAATGAATATAAAATTACAAATGAATACATAAGTAATGATTCAAAATTTAAAATGCATGGTAAAAAATATTCAGGTTATATCATTAACATATCGTGTGATAATCAAGATGAAATTATTAAAATATATTATTATATATCTAAAAGTTTAACAAATTATCAAAATATAGATATAAAAAAACAGACAAGGAAGAAAATACCCAAATAACAAGAAAATACAAATTATTAAGCTAAGGATTGCAACCTAATTAAATAGAGCAATCCTTTAATTATTATTATCAAAAAAAATAGAAAATTATAAAAAAATATTTTTTAAACAAAAAAATATTGACAAACAAACGTTTGTATGCTATTGTTTAATTATGAAAAAGAATTTAATCTCTTTCATTTTTAAATAAATCAAATTTAATTATTTAAAAGCAATTGCCTTTTCAAATAAAAAGAATTATAATTAATAATAAGGAATAGGTGATAAAAAAATGAATAAATATTTAACCATGGATGCTAACACAGCTGTAGCACGTGTAGCATATAAATTTAGTGAAATATGCGGAATATATCCCATTACTCCTGCCTCTCCCATTGCTGAAAAAGTTGATGTTATGAGCAGTGAAGGAGAAAAAAATTTTTTCAATAATACCATTAAGGTAACAGAAATGCAATCAGAAGCCGGTGCCATTGCCGTCGTTCATGGTGCATTAGAGTCAGGTATACTTGCTACCACATTTACAGCAAGCCAAGGACTACTTCTAATGATACCATCTCTCTATAAACTAGCTGGTGAAATGTTACCAGCAGTAATTCATGTTGCTGCTCGTAGTCTTTCCACTCATGCCCTAAGTATATTTGGTGACCATCAAGATATTTATGCTACAAGACAAACAGGAGTGTGTTTATTATCTGCATCATCTCCAACTGAAGCATATCATATGGCTATGGTTGCCCATTTATCAGCAATCGAATCATCATTGCCATTTATCCATTTTTTTGATGGCTTTAGAACTAGCCATGAAATTGATAAAATTCCCCTTGTAAAAGCTGACGACATAAAAAATTTAATTAACTTTAAAAGCTTAGAAAAATTTCAAAAAAGAGCCATGAGTAACAGTAACCCCAATACTAGAGGTACTAATCAAAATGATGATATCTATTTTCAAAATACAGAAAGCCGAAATCAATATTATACAAGAGCTATTACTGTCGTAAACAATTACATGCAAAAAATAAATAAAATTGCTGGAACCAATTATAAACCTTTTAACTATTATGGCGATGCCAAAGCTACGGATCTCATAATAGCAATGGGATCAGTATGTGAAACAATCAAGGAAACTATCGATTATTTGAATAGTCAAGGAAAACACTATGGTCTTATTGAAGTACATCTTTATCGCCCATTTAGTGAAGGACATCTAAAAAGAGTTATTCCCGCAACAACTAAAAGAATTGCTGTTCTAGACCGCACCAAAGAAGCCGGTTCACAAGGGGAACCATTATATTTAGATATTGTTTCAAGCTTAAAAGATACAAAAATAGACATCATTGGAGGAAGATATGGATTATCATCAAAGAATACAACTCCTGCAATGATTAAAGGTATATATGAATTTCTATCATCACCAAAAAAACATCATAATTTTACTGTTGGAATTAATGATGATGTAACTAATTTAAGTATTCCATATGATGAGAATTTTAAAATTCCAAACAAAATGACTGAATTCCTAATATATGGTTATGGATCTGATGGTATGGTTTCAACTTGCAAGGATATTATTAAAATTATAGGAGATAATACCAACAATTTCGTGCAAGGTTATTTTCAATATGATTCCAAAAAAAGTGGTGGTGTAACAAGAAGCCATATAAGAATTAATAAAGAACCAATAAGAAGCACATATTATGTTGATAATCCAAGTTTAATTGTAATAACAAAAGATAGTTACATCTACAAATATGATATGTTAAGCAAAATAAAAGAAAAAGGAACAGTTATATTAAATACTAGTATGAGTGAAAAAGAATTAACTAAAACACTACCAAATAAAGTAAAAAAACAATTAATAGATAAAAAACTAAAATTATATATTGTTGATGCATATAATGTTGCCAATAAATTAGGTTTAAAAAATAAAATAAGCACTTGTATGGAAGTATGTATTTTTAAAATAATAAATATTTTAAGTGAAGATAAAGTTAAAAAGATTATGAAAAAAAATAATGAAACACGTTTTGCTAAGAAAGGTAACAAAGTTGTTGAAATAAATAACAATATTGTTGATGCATCATTTGATATATTAAAAGAAGTAAAAATAGATAAAAAATGGTCTAAATTAGAAATAAATGAAAATAACAATTATAGTTTTGATGAAATGATTAATCATCTTCAGGGTGATAGTCTACCTGTAAGTGCTTTTATCGAAAAAAGAAATGGTATTTTTGAAGCAGGATCTACCAAATATGAAAAAAGGGAGATTGCCGAAAATGTTCCATGTTGGAATAAAGAAAATTGCATAGAGTGTAATAAATGTGCCTTTGTATGTCCTCATGCTGTTATCAGGCCTTTTATCCTAGATGCCAAAGACGAAACAGTACCGAGCATTCCATCTTTGTTTCCTAAAGACAAAAAATTCGCAATAGGTGTATCTTATCAAGACTGTACTGGCTGTGGACTATGTGCCAACATTTGCCCAGGTAAACAAGGAAAAAAAGCCTTGACAATGCAACCTTATAATAAAGATACATTTACCGAAGACACATTTAACTATTTAATGGAAAATAATCAAAATCAAGATTTTAAAGCACCTGTTCAAAATGTAAAAAACACTAGTTTTATAATGCCTAAATTTGAATTTTCTGGTGCCTGTGCTGGATGTGGAGAAACAGCATATTTAAAAAACTTAACCCAAGTATTTAACAATAACCTTTTCATTGCTAATGCTACTGGTTGTTCATCAATATATGGAGCTGCTGCACCAAGCACACCATATAGTGTTCCTTGGGCTAGTTCTCTATTCGAAGATAATTCAGAATTTGGATTAGGAATAACTCTAGGAATTAACTTAAAACGAGAAAAAATACAAAAATATATGGAAGAAAATTTATCAAAAGATAAGGATATATTTACTAAATGGCTAGAAAATAAAGACAATTTTCAAATAACAAGTGAAATCCAAAAAGAAATAGATTATCAAAAACATCCATATCTTAATGAATTAAAAGATTATATTCCTGCCAAAAGTATTTGGGTTGTAGGAGGAGATGGCTTTGCTTACGATATAGGTTATGGTGGCTTAGATCACGTTTTATCAACTAATAACAATATAAATATTTTAGTTTTAGATACTGAAGTATACTCTAATACGGGAGGCCAATCATCAAAATCAAGTAATTTAGGATCAATTGCTTCATTTACAGCTAAAGGAAAAACAAACTATAAAAAAGATTTAGCACGCATTGCCATGTGTTATCCACATGTTTATGTAGCTACAACTAACATTGGTTACAATCCAGAACAATACTTAAAAGTATTAAAAGAAGCAGCTGAACACAAAGGACCATCATTAGTCATTGCCTATGCACCATGTATTGAACATGGAATCAAAACAGGCATGGAACATAGCCTTGATAATGCTATGTTAGCCACAAAATCAGGTTATTTCATAACATTTAGATCTAATCCCGACACTAATAGCTTTACCCTAGATAGTAAAGATGTTGACTTTGACTTATATGACGACTTTCTAATGACTGAAAATAGATATGCAAATCTAAAAAAAGTCAATCCAGATCATGCTAGTGAAATTTTAGAAAAACAAAAACAATGGGCAATTAACCGTTATGAATACTATCAAAAACTTATACTTAATGATAAATAAGTTAGTTGATTTTAATAACCACTTTCTAATATTTAACATATAAAATATTAAAAGTGGTTTTATTATGGATAACATCATTAACAAATAATTATTATTCAAACATTTGAAAATTACATATTAAATACATAAAAAAACATATTACTAATTTAATTCCATAATTACCATTCACATAAGGAGGAGATAATATTAGTATTGAAGTTACTAATGAATTACTAAATTGTCTATTAATGGCTACGACCATCAGTGTCATTGTTATGGCTATGATTCAAAAATTAAAAACATTAAGTTTCATTAATAAAGATGAACATATTTTTCTTCTAAACTTTCTTTTATCATTTTTAATTGGAATACCATTTTCTATTACTTTTTTTAAAACAAACATCATCGATGGTATTTGGATTAGTGTCTTTTCCTTTATAGGGGCACCAAGTATATATAGTTTATTGAAAAATCAAAATATCATTAATTATAAACCGACGAGTTTAGATGATAAGCAATTAAATTTAAGTAAAAATGAAAAAAATACATTAGAAAATGAATAAAAAAAATAAAAGTGTATATAATACTAATGTCATATTAATAATTTAATATGATAGAATGGACTGGAAAGATATTTTCCGGTCTTTTATACTGTCAAATTTAAAATAAAATATTGTAATAAAAAGAAAAAATGGTACAATATAATTATAGGAGGATAAAAATGAAAATAAAAGTTGCAATTAATGGCTTTGGCCGTATTGGTCGCCTAGTATTTAGAATAATGGAGGAAGACCCTCGCTTTGAAGTAATTGCTATTAATGATTTAACTGATGCCAAACAATTAGCATATTTACTTAAATATGATACTAATCATCGTGTATATCAAAAAGATAGCATAACCAATGATGAGAGTCATATTATCGTTAATGAACGCCCAATTCAAATCTATAGTGAGATAGATCCTCATAATTTGCCATGGAGTGATTTAGATATAGACATTGTTTTTGAATGTACTGGAAAATTCACTAGTGAGGAAAAAGCAAAAGCTCACATTGACGCAGGTGCTAAAAAAGTAATTATTTCTGCTCCCGCTAAAGGAGACTTAAAAACAATAGTTTATAATGTTAATGATAACATATTAACTAATGATGAACAAATAATTTCAGCGGCATCATGTACTACTAATTGCCTAGCACCCGTATTAAAAGTACTCGATGATGAGTTCGGTATTGAAAAAGGTTTTATGACCACAATTCATGCATATACAAATGATCAAGCAACGCTTGATGTTGCTCATAAAAAAGATATCAAAGAAAGAAGAGGACGTGCTTGTGCCATGAATATTGTACCAACATCGACTGGGGCGGCTAAAGCCATAGGTTTAGTTTTACCAAACCTAAAAGGAAAATTAGATGGAGGAGCAATTCGTGTTCCTGTTTCTGATGGATCATTAATAGATCTAAGTTTAGAATTAAAAAAGGTTGTTACAGTTGACGACATAAATAATGCTTTTAAAAATCATCAAAATGAAACATTAAACTATACAGAAGATCCAATTGTCTCATCAGATATCATTTCAAGTACTTATGGTGCTACAGTTGATGGATTATTAACCAAAATTGTTGAAGTAGATGGCAAACAATTAATTAAAGTAGTAGCATGGTACGATAACGAAATGGGTTATTCATATCAAATGGTAAGAACGGCAGCCAAATTAATGGCTAAAGATTAAAATCATACTGATTAAGTATGTTTTTTTCATATTTTAGACATAAAAAGTAAAAAATAATCAAAAGCCAAATAAAATTAATTGATATTATTTCATTTTTGTGGTATTCTAATAGTAAGATATCGTAACGAGGTGACACTATGGAGTTTAAAAAATTAATGGTCATTCTAACATTAACTGTCATCATCCTAGTAATGGTTTCACTAGGTGCATCTTTTGCGTGGTACAGTTTATCCAATGGAGGAACAAACTTCCAAACAACTACCGCTAGTGATGATGTAACAGTAACTTATACTCAAGATGACTACATCAATACTGTAACAGGTGTCCCAATTACTGATGAAGAAGTAGAAGAAAAAGCCAGTCGAAATCAATTTTCTGTACTTGCGGGAAATAACTTAAACGGTTATCAAGTAGCTGTTCAAATAATGCTAACCAATATAACTATTGATGATGCTTTAAAAATTAATGATTTCAAATATCAATTATTAGAAAATAATCAAGTAATTGCCAGTGGTACTGGTGCAACTATTGGTGATAACGAAACCTTAATTATTAAAGAACAAACAAACATAACCATAGGAACAACATATAATTACGAATTACGTGTTTGGTTAGCAGAAACCGGTGTCAGTCAAAACGAATTGATGGGTAAAGAATTTAAAGCTCAGATAAAAATAGCAAGTGCAATTAAAAAGTAGGTGAAATAATGAGAAAATTTATCGATAACTCAGTAGCTATCGTTGGTGTCTTAACCATAATGCTTGTAACATTTGGCATCACGTTTGCTTGGTTTGTATCGACAAGAGAATCATCTAATGAAGACTTAATAGCCAGTGGTAAATTAGATATCATTTATAATAAAGGAGAAGATGTTCAAGGAGAATTAATTCCTTCAGCCAATAAAGATGTAGGTATCAACACTTCTGTTACCATTCGCAAAAGCCAAACATCTGTAAATGGATTAGCCACTATAAGTTTAACAATAGATACCTTACCATTAGAATTAAGAAGTGAAGCCTTAAATTGGGAAGTATATCGTAATGGTGAAAATACCCCATATCAAACAGGAAATTTTGCTAATATAAATGAAGGCGATGTCATTAATATTGTTGAAGATTATGAAGTAACCACTAGTGATACCATTTTCACTTTATATCTTTGGCTAGATGGCACAAAAGCGGGTAATGAAGTAATGGGTAAATCATTCGAGGGCCATTTAAGTGCTAGTGCTTATAGTAAAGGTACTCTTGAGTAAAATTAACAAATGAGTAAACATATTGTATAATATGTTTATTTTTTTCATAATTTATAGTATAATTATTATGGTGATAATATGAACAGTAACGAGCCTATCGTGATAAATATAAAGACAATGGAAGATATTGAAAAGCTAAAAAAAATATCGACAATCAAATACATTAATTTAGACATAACCAATCCCAACCAAGAAGTAATAAAATATTTCTTAGAAAATGGACAAGACTATTACTATGCCGAAACCATTGAAAAACGTCCAGGTTATATCTATATTGACTACCAAACATTCAAATTAGGACAAAGTCTTATTGACCATGCCATTGACCAAATTGATCCTCAGTTAACAAAATTAGAAAAAGCTCGTGCGATATACATATATTTAGGAAAAGAATTAGGTTATGACATAAATTCATATCCCGAAAAAAACGAAGATTTCAGTTTAACCAACTTAAGTACCATCAATAACATATGGGGAGCCATAACCAATAAAAAAATAACCAATATCTCTCTTTGTAAACTATATTATTATTTATGCCGAATAATGAATATATCATGTGAAATAATAACCATAAATGAAGCAGGAAGATTAGGCAACAAAATAAACATTAACAATACCATTATAATTACTGACATAATGGAAGATATACCCTACATTCAAGCCAATATGAAAACAACATCATTTGGATCATATAATGATGACCATAAACTAGATAAAAAAATCGGATACATTTCCGAAGAATATAGCGATGTCATACTCGATAATACCCTAAAGAAAATAAATAATTCAAATGATGAAATCTTAGAAGAAATTCTTAGTCAAACCCAATCAATACTACCAGTAAGAGATATAAGACCAATTGAATTAAGTATTATCTACCAAGAAATATTTGATAAATACTTTCCCAACTATGATATATCCATAAGTAACTTATATATAAATAACTTTTATAATCATAAAGAACATTTTATACTCTTCTCTTATCAAGATAAACACTATAGCTTTAATTATGCCCAAAATAATTTTATTCTTATAACCAATGAAGAATTATTACAAAATATTGAAGATAGAAAAATCGGACTCTATTTAGATGAAGAAATACCATCATTAAATCAATATCACTTAAGAAGTGCTTAAAATACTCTCATAAATACTAAAATTAACATAAACTTCCATACTAAAGAAACAAATATATATTGAATAAAAAGAAAAAAATTGTTAAAATATTAGTAGTGTTAAATGTTATAATCCTTTTATATCAACATTTACACAAGAAAGAAGGCGAAAAAATGCGTTATCTAATGTCCTTTTCTTATGATGGGAGTAACTTTAAAGGATATCAAAAACAACCAAAAGTACGTACTGTCCAAGGTGAAATAGAAAAAGCATTAAAACAAATAAACAACAATAACAAAGTAGATATTCATTCTTCAGGTAGGACAGATGCTGGGGTTCATGCCTTAAATCAAACAGCCCATTTCGATTTAGAAATGGAAATAACAGAAGAAAAATTAAGACATGGCTTAAATTCACTCTTACCCGAAGATGTGTACATAAAAAAAATAAGTAAAGTCGATGACGATTTCCATGCAAGATTCAATTCAATAGGTAAAGAATATATTTATATTATCAATTTAGGAGAATATAATCCCATTGAACGCAATTACGTATATCAATATAATAAAAAATTAGATGTAGTAGAAATGGAAAGAGCTCTAAAATACTTAGAAGGAACTCATAACTTCAAATCATTTACAAAAGTAGATGAAGAAAAAGAAGACTATGAAAGAACAATATCGCAAACCAATTTAACAAGAGATCTAAAAAATGTAAATAAAATAACATTAACTTTTGTAGGAACCGGTTTTCTAAGATATATGGTAAGAAATATGGTTGGTCTTTTAATTGAAGTAGGTGAAGGAAAACGCAAAAGTGAAGAAATAATCGATATCTTAAAAGCACAAGATAGAACAAAAGCGGGTAAAACAGCTAATCCCGAAGGCTTATATCTCAAAAATGTCTTTTACTAAAAAGTATGTTTAAATTAACCAAAACATACTTTTTTAAATCCCCCAAAACCATATAAAATAACCATTTCTTTTGACAAAATAATGTCAATAAAACTTGTTAAGACAAGTAAAATATGATAAAATTACTATGGTGATAAAAATGGAAAACATAACACAAAGAATATCAGATTACTCTTTAGAAGAAATAATGGGTGAGCGTTTCGGAAAATATTCCAAATACATCATTCAAGATCGAGCTATACCCGATGTAAGAGATGGCTTAAAACCCGTTCAAAGAAGAATCCTATTTTCCATGTATAAAGAAAAAAACACATATGACAAAGATCATAAAAAAAGTGCCAATGCTGTCGGTAATGTCATGGCCAAATATCATCCTCATGGTGACTCTTCCATCTATGACGCTATAGTCAGATTAAGTCAAGATTGGAAAATGCGTGAACCACTAGTGGACATGCAAGGTAACAACGGTTCCATCGACGGTGATCCACCAGCAGCATCACGTTATACAGAAGCAAGACTATCCAAAATAGCTAATGAAATGCTACGTGATATTGATAAAGATACAGTAGTTATGGCACCTAACTACGATGATACAATTTTAGAACCAACCGTTTTACCAAGTCGCTTTCCAAATTTACTTGTAAATGGAACAACAGGAATATCAGCAGGTTATGCTACCAATATTCCTCCTCATAACCTAAGTGAAGTAATCGATGCCACCATCTATCGTATTGATAATCCTAATTGTCGCTTAGATACCATCATGAATTACATCAAAGGACCAGATTTCCCTACCGGAGCCATTTGCTGTGGTATAGATGGTATAAAAAAAGCCTATGAAACAGGTAAAGGCAAAGTAATTATCAAATCAGATGCCAAAATAGAAAAAAATAAAATAGTAATTAAAGCCATTCCCTATGAAGTTAATAAAGCCCTTTTAGTCAAAAAAATTGATGAAATCAGAATTGATAAAAAAATAGATGGCATCGTCGAAGTACGTGATGAATCCGATAAAGAAGGCTTACAAATAACTATTGATTTAAAAAAAGAAGCTAACGCCCAAAATATTTTAAATTATCTATATAAAAATACCGAATTACAAATATCATACAATTTCAACATGATCGTAATCGATAAAAGAAGACCACGTCTTTTAGGTATTTTAGGCATATTAGATGCCTATATTGCCCACCAAAAAGAAATTGTTTATAAACGTAGCCAATTTGACTTAGATCATGCCCAAAAGAGATTTCACATCGTCGAAGGACTAATTAAAGCTATATCTATTTTAGATAAAGTAATATCAACCATAAGATCATCCAAGAATAGAGCGGACGCCATTGAAAATCTAGTCATCAAATTCACATTCACTGAAGAACAAGCAACAGCCATTGTAGACTTAAGATTATATCGCCTAACCAATACCGATATGATTGAGTTAGAAACCGAAAAAGAAAATCTTCTCAAAATCATCAAATATTTAGAAAGCATCCTAAGCAACGAAGAAAATTTAAAAAGTGTCATCAAAGAAGAACTACGTCGCATCAAAAAAGAATATGGTAACCCAAGAAGAACAACCATTCAAGCCGAAGTAGAAGAATTAAAAATTGATACAACAGTTATGTTGCCTAAAGAAGATGTTGTAGTTGTTTTAACCAAAGAAGGATATGTAAAACGCGTATCATTACGAAGTTATAACTCATCAAACAGTGAAGAAACAGGTTTAAAAGAAAATGATTACGTTATAGGAATTTATAGTTTAAATACCCTAGATACCCTTTTAATATTCACCAATTTAGGAAATTATTTATATCTTCCTGTCTATGAATTACCAGAAGGAAAATGGAAAGAATTAGGAAAACACATTAGTAACATTATTCCTATTACAAGTGGTGAAAAAGTTATCAGTGCTATGCCTGTTTATAACTTTGATGATGAACTATATATAACAAGTTTTAGCAAAAATGGTATGATAAAAAGAACAAAATTAAGTGAATTTAAAGTTCAAAGATATTCTAAACCCATTAAAATGATGAATTTAAAAACAAATGATGAAGTAGTAAGCGTTACATATAGTAACCAAAACAACGTCTTTGTCGCAACTAAAAAAGGATATGGACTATGGTATAATATTGATGAAGTATCTCCAATAGGACTAAAAGGTTCTGGTGTAAAAGCCATTAACCTCAAAAATGATGAAGTAGCTAAAGGATTATTATTTAGTAGTCAAAATGAATACATTTCCATTCTTATGGACAAAGGAACTGGAAAAAGGATCAAATTAAGTGAGTTTGAAATAGGTACTAGAGCTAACCGTGGACTACTTCTTATGAAAGAAATAAAAAGTAATCCAAGTAAAATTATGAATGTCTTTATCGAAAACACTAAAAATCAAGTTGGTATAATAACTAGTAAAGAAAATAAAATTATCAAATTAAATGAATTACCAATTATGGATCGCTATAGCAATGGATCATATATGGTAAAAGATCACATTCTAGATACATATAAAGTAGCAACACTTATAGATAAAGAAAACTTTTATCAAAAAGAAACACCCGAAAATGAAAAAAATATTCCCATCTCTACATCTAAAGAAAAATCACTAAAAGAGATAGATGATCAAATTATGACTATTGACGATCTTTTAAATAATATAGATAAATAATATGAATTAACCATATTATTTTTCTTTACACAAAACTGTCAAAAATACCAAATAAATGTTGCCAACCAATGATTATATAGTATAATAAAGACAAAGGAGAATAATATGGATGAACCAAAATATATCTTAACTTACATTCAATTATTTAATGAAGTATGTCGCCAAAAATATGCCCAATTTTTTAATGATGAACCAAGTCTTATTTTCACAAGTGGCTTATGCTATTATTATGCAAAAATGCTTGAAAGTGTCTTTCCTAATACAATATTATACACTAATTCAGATAATAGCCATGTTATTGTCAAAAATGGTGAACACTTCTATGATGCATCTGGACTAGTACATAATCCCCAATTATATCATGTAGTAGAAACAGAAGACTTGATCCAATTTGACATCAATACCGTTATGAAATCTGAAAAAGAAGAAGAAAAAATAAATTATATTATGGAAGAAGCTAAAAAACAAACATTACAATTACTAACATCAAACTTATCAAAACCAAAAAGTAGGTAGTATCACATTTTTATGTGATATTTTATATGCTATAAACTTCTTTTGGTACTCATAATTGTAAAATAACAACTCAAATTATTATATCCACTGATTAAGAAGAATCATACATGAAAAAAACATTGACAAACAAACGTTTAGTATAGTATACTTAAATTACTAAATGAATCTTTATCAAAAAGACAACTATAAATAAGTCAAGTACTTTTTAGTAGATTTTATGAAAAAGTTTGAAAATAGAAATTTATTAAAATTATTGCATGACAAAAACAACTAAAAGGTTCAAATTTTTGAAAATTTTTAGTTTCTGTTGTCTTTAATATTGTCGTATCTAATATAATCTCTATCTTCTTTAAGAATATAGTAGATGATAGTTAATAGTTTACGACTAATGCCTGCTAAGGCTAC
>CALVUN010000043.1 GCA_944363595.1 uncultured Bacilli bacterium | reverse complement strand
AGTTGAAGTATGTTCTTTATGTCATCCTTTCTACACTGGTAAGCAAAATCTTGGTGGTAGAAAAGGTCAAGTAGATAAATTTAATAAGAAATATGGATTTGATAAAAAAGAAAATGCTTAATTTATTACTATTGTTAATTGCAATAGTTTTTTTTATATAAAAAGAATAATGGGTAGTTCCATTATTCTTTTAGCTTACGAAGTTTAATATTACGGTAGTTGTTTTTATTTCGCCATCGACAAGATAATTTATTTTATATGTTATTTTATCGGTATAACTTACAATGAATTGGCCATAGACAACAAGTGTAAATTTCATATTTAATGTAGTTGTATCATTGGGTGCTAGCGTTGTTTTATCAATTGTTCCTGTTACATTACTTAATAGGTTACCATTGGATTCATAATCTACACTTACTTCACCATTTTCCCATGTTACATTACTTAGATTTTTGATGGTGAAATTTAAGTTGAAGTCTTCGGTATCACGACTTATCATTTGGCCAAATTTGTATGATTTTGTTATGTTTAATGTATATGTACTTGTAGCTATATCGTAACTTTCTTCTACATTTTCAAAACGATCTTGGACATTACTTGCGATTGTATCACCTTGTAGATACTCTGATTGGAAATTATCGGATATTTGGGAACCAGTTCCTGTTTCTGGTTTTTCAGGTAATGCTGGTAATACTTCTTCTGGCCAGGTAAAACCTTCAATTGACGCTATTCCTTCAATTCTCAGTGTTGTACTTAAATATGCGTATGATATTCCTAAACTTATTATGAATAGTGTATATAAGAGTAATAAGGGATGTTTAATTTTTTTGGGTTGCTTCAATATAGGCATTAAAACTCACATCCTTTTGGGCTGAATAACTATCGGCATTCCAGGTAACTTTTATGGTACCTGTTTTAGATTGTTTACTTATTAGATCTCCCGCAATACTACTGCACTCAAATGTTACATCGTTATCAGTACTGCTTGTTATAACTAATTCATTTAAAGTTGCATCAATGGTACCATTATTGGTTATGGTATAATTAATGGTATCTGATTCTCCTGGCATGGTTAAGTCAACGGAGAAGGTTAGATTTAAGCCATCATTAGATATATTTATGGTTTCTAAGTCTGTTTTATTATTTATTGTTGCATTTGTAAATACTACTTCAAATGTTCCTTCTATTTTAGCTATTCCATTTATTATTAATGTTGTATTAAAATATGCAT
The DNA here is from genome assembly GCA_944363595.1 of uncultured Bacilli bacterium. GTDB lineage: Bacteria > Bacillota_I > Bacilli_A > RF39 > UBA660 > CALVUN01. The sequence goes on along the minus strand of CALVUN010000043.1, from coordinate 2,956 downwards.
ATCCTATACCTATAATCATTATGATAATTATTAAAAATGTTATAATGGTTATTTTCTTTTCATTTTTTTTCATTTTATGATTTATGACTTATGGTATATCTATATAAATTATCATTATTTATTATATAGAATACGCTTTTATTTGATTGTTCATAGTATAGGATCGATGTGTTGTTATTTATGGCTAATGTTAATAATTCTTTAAATTCTGTTATATTAATAATATTATAGTTTTGTTCATTTATTTTAGTTTTGGTATTTACTATATAATCATCATAAGTTTTTAAGTAATGTTTTACTTCTTTAACATATGCTGGGACTTTTTTATTTAATATTCCTTTTATAAGTAAGAGGGATATTACTGTTATTATGACAAAAATTAATCCTAAAATTGATAAATATATATAGTCTATTTCTAAATTGTCACTATAGAAACTATTTGTTTTAGGTTTGTTATTATTTGCTTCAATAGTATATATTTCGTTTAGTAATGATATTGTTGCTTTTTGTTCAAATGTATTTATTGGTTTTCCATTTTGATCTTTGGTGTTTACTTCTAAATATAGGGTTAAATTTCCTGTCATTGGAAGTTTTAGGTCTTCTTGTAATTCTTTTAATATATTATTATAGTTATTTATATTGATATTTTTTTCTTTATTAATAGTTATTATGTTTGATATTGAATCAATAGTTCCTGATTCTAATTCTATTTTTTTGTTATATATTTCTTCTTTGTTATCACTACTTCTTTGATAGTCACCACTTATTATTAAGTATATTTTATAGTCGGCAGTGGTAATGATATTATTACTACTTTGATAATTATATATTAGATGAAAATTTATATTATCAGTATATTTTAAGATATAACTATTACTATTTCCTATATTTTCTTCTGTTAAGTAATCGTTTTCTTTTAAGTTGATTTGATAATCTATGGTACTTGATTCAGTATAATTACTTATAAATGAATCTCTTCTTCTTTTATTTAGATCAATATGACTATATATCATAAAAATATCTATACAAAATAGGAAAATACTTATAAATAATAATATTAAATATATTATTTTTCTTTTATTTATTTTCTTTACCATAGATTATCACCTCCTTTTTATAGTAGTTCTGAAATCCATAGTGTTGGATATCCTAGATATTTGATGGTTAATATTGATTTACCAATTACTTTGTCTTCGGATATTTCCATTAAATCGACTGTTTTATTGTTATCTCCTTTTGTTACGTAATAGGTTTTATTTCCTTCTTTTCTTTTTGATACAACACGATGGACAAAAATGGTGTTATTTATACCATAGAATTGAATTATGTCTCCTTTTTGGTATTCTTGTTTCTTTTTGTCTATTATTTGTATGTCGCCTCTTGAGAAAGTTGGATCCATACTGTTACTTGCTATTGCTACTGGGTAAATTCTAAATATTCCACAGCTAAAGAGGATAACACATGTTAGAATTATTATACTAGCATAATATGGGATATTTGTTTTCTTTTGTGTTTTTAGTTTGTTTTCTTTGGGTATGGCTTGATTTATCATTGTATAGCATATAATTGGTATTATTGTCTGCAATAATACGGTTATAATCCATTCTGGACTAGGTATAATAGGGGAGAATAGATTAAATATAATTGGTGTTAATATGTAAATTAGACTTGCATATAAACTTCCATTTAATGCTACAAATGATAGAAAACATCCAATTACAAAATTTGGTACAATCATTTTATAGAATGCTTCAATAAATGATTTGATATTTGTTAAATCATTTATTGTTAGATTTGACATATATAGTGTTAATATTAAGCTTAATATTATAATGTTTTTAAATCTTTTTTTGTGATCAAAATTATTTGTTAAACGATATCTTATTAATTCAATACTTATGGCAGGTGGTATGTAAAATAGAATGTTAAATATTATATTGTATATACTTGTACTTAGGGGATTATTGGCGAAACTGAAGATAATTCCACTGGCAAAGTATAGTAACATATACCCAATTATGGCCATAATTGTTATTTGGTTAACAAATTTTTTGTATTTTTTGACTATATATTTTGGTGATGTAAATAAATATATTAAAATACATAGTCCAATATAGATAAAAGGTTTTATGCAAAAATAAAATTCTGTTCCTGTTATTGATTTAATTATGTTAGTTATTATTAGTGTTATTAATAGGATAATAAAGATATGTTTTGTTTTTAGAAATGTATTCATATAATAATTTATAAAGTAATGATTACTACGAAGTTTTAATTCGTAGTAATCATTACTTTATTTTATTATTGGATTTGGTTTGCAACAATTGAAACGGTATAGTATCTTGCTGTTTGTTCTGGAACTGTTTCGCTTGTACTTAACCATTCAGCAGTAATTGTTCCAGTTGCAGTTGTAGTAAGACCACCAGTACCATTTATTGTACTTACACTTGGTTCAGAAACAGTAATACTTACATTTTCATCAACACAATCTATTTTTTCTTCTTCTAATTTAGTTCCTGCACTATAACAAGTTATAGTTGGTGTTGATAAAGTTGCATCAATGCTTCCTAAGTTAGAAATTGTGTAAGTAATTGTACTTTTACTACCTGGTCTTTGTAATTGAGTAGAGGCATCAAAACTTAATACGCCACTTGATAAAGTTCCAGCATCTGGGACAGTGGTTTCAGCACCATTTAAGTCTTGTTTGGTTGCTGCAGTGAATTTAACGTTAAAGTCACCAGTTAATTCAGCAGTACCATTAACTGTTAAGGTTGCTGTAAATCCTGCGAAACTTACTCCAACAGCTAGTATACCAATTATTGCTCCTACCAATACACTTTTTCCATACATGTTTTTCATTTTTTATTCCTCCTATCATTATGATTATAGCAAATTATGTGATGTTTATCAATATTTTTTTTTTTTTGAGTTTCCGTTTTTTACAAGAAATTTTTAA
>CALVUN010000042.1 GCA_944363595.1 uncultured Bacilli bacterium | reverse complement strand
TAGGTCAATTGAAAAATTAAATTGACCATTTTAATAAAATGTGATAATATAAAGGACATCGAATGAGTAAATGCACCAAAAAAATACCATAATTAACATAATTATGGTAAAAAAAAGTGGTTAGTTTAGTTTTTCAAACCACGCAAAAAAGTGTCATGCATGATTTTATGAATGACAAAATGCACCATTTAATGTGCTAAAATATGAAAAATTAAATGTACCATTTACCCATTTGATAATAAATAATTTCGTCTAAGACTTCATTATTTATTATTATCTTTAAACAAACTAGGATTAAGTATTATATCATTTGGATTGATAAAATAAAATCCAAGTTTGTTTAAAGTTTCAACCCCAAATTTTTCAGCTATTAAATTATATGGTGTATTACCATTTAATTTTTTTCTTTTTGTATTATTAATGTGATTCATCATGAGGTTTATTTGTTCTTGTGAATATAAATCGAAATCTGTTCCTTGTTCAATATATTTTCTGATGTATTCGTGTGTAACTTCAATACTTCCTTTTTGGTCACTACGTCTTGAATCACAAAAGAAAATTTTAGTATTTATTACATCATTACCATTATCTTCTATAAGATCAGGTCTTTTAAATTCTTTTCCATTATCTGTTAATATAATAGGAAACATTTTATGAAAAGATTCAAATCCTAAAATTTTTTTAATAAAATTTATTTTATCTGTTACTTCAGAAATAGTTTGACTATTAAGTTTTAATGCAAACATAAAATTTGATGGAATAAGACACAATGTTAATAGAACAGAATGCCCTTTTATTCCTTCGACAGTATCCATTTCAACATAATAATCGACTTTATGCTCATCTACATATTTTAGAAAATCTTGATAAGTTCTACCAATCCTGCAAGTATTTTCTTTCCTATCACTTTTATTTTTAGGTACGTTTCTTTTTCTTTTTCGATATCTAACTTTTCTAGGCAAATCAATATTTTTACAAGAAAGATATCCTTTTTCTTGATAATAATATAAAGTACGTTCAGTAATATTAAATTCAGGATGATCTTCTACAATCATATAAAAAGAATGACCTAAATTTATTTCTTCTGTAATTATTTTATCCATTTTTCTAAATTCATAATTTTCAAAATCAATTCCTTCTCTAGACTCGACTAAAGTTGTACGATAATTATCATTGGCATCTTTTGCATAATAGAAATATTTATTTTTTCTGCACTTGTTTTTATTTGAGCAACCATTACATACAAAAGGTGCTTTTTTTGTTTTGTTACAGTTAGTATTAAAATTATTAAAACTATTACCTTTAATATAAACTCTTCTAGAAAGTATTTCTCTTGATATAGTAGTATGAGGTTTACCAATAAATTCACCAATTTTTCTTAAACTTAGATTATCGTTTAATTTTCCTTCAATTAGTACTCTTTGACTTAAAGATAAATGTTTCCCCATTTTTAATTACTCCTTTCAAAACTATGGGTAAACAGCGATGTATATTATAACTTTTATGTGATTTTAGTCAAGTCTGATAATTGAAAAACTAAATGCACCAGTGAATTATTTAGTGGTGCATTTAAAAATTCATTTGAATCTTTTCTTTTTTTGTTAAAAAATGGATAGTAAAAAGTAATGGATTATGGTATACTAATGATAGAGGTGTGATATTAATGAGTAAGAAAAAAAAGAAAAAAAGAAAAATTAAAAAGGGAAGATTTATTTTGGCTTTAGTGATTTTGATTGTTATTTTTCTTTTAGTATTTATGGTTATTAGACAAGGTGGAAAGATAATTAATAAGGAAGTTACTAAATATTTAGCTAATAGTGAAACTAGTGTTTACTTGTATAATTATGATAGTGAAACTAAGGAAATTAGTTTAGATGATGAAGAAATGGCAAGAGGTAAAAAGGTAAAAGCTTTTATGGCTGATGTTGTTACTAAAGATGATAATGATTATGTTAAAATTGTTATTGATGATGATAGTTATTATGTTGATAGTGATAATTTAGTTGATAAGATGGAAGATGTTGTTTTAGAAAAAGAAGTTTATGTTAGGACAGCTTGTTCTGTTTTGGAAAGTATGGATGATCCTAAGATTTTATCTTTAGCTAATAAGGGTGATAAGTTGGAGGTTTTGGGTTATGATACTGTTTCTGAAGATGGAGTTGTTAATGCTTATCAAGTTAAATTAGGGGATATTACGGGATATGTTTATGGTAAGTATATGGTATTTAATGAAGAAGATGCTAAGGCTAATTATATGGCTTCAACATATGATCCTATTCATTCTTCAATTAATAATTATTATGGGGGAGGAGAGGCTATTAATTTGGATTTTTATCCAGTAGATAAGCCTAAGTTTGATGATAATGTTATGCCTGAAGCTGTTTATTCTTTATATCTTAATTCGGGTGTTTTGGGTAGTGTTGATGATTATATTGCTTTTGCTAAAGAAACGAAAATTAATACGTTTGTTGTAGATATTATGGATGATACGGCAATTGCGTATAGTTCTGATGTGATGAAGGAATTTAGTCCTACTACTTACGAGCATGGTAATTTGGATGTTGATACTTATAAGGCTGCGATTGATAAGATTAAGGATGCTGGTTTTTATGTTATTGGAAGAATAACGGCTTTTAAAGATAGTTACTATGTTCAGGATCATCCTGAAAATTCAATTGCTTCTAAGTCAACGGGACAACCTTATTATCATACGGGAGCTTATTGGCCTACACCATATTCAAGGGATGTTTGGTATTATAAAGTTGAACTTGCTAAAGAAGCTGTCGAGTTGTTTGGCTTTAATGAAATTCAGTATGATTATGTTCGTTTTCCTGATCGTATGACTTCTGTTTCTGATTTGGTTGATTTGCATAATGATTATAATGAAGATAAGGTTCAAGCTATTCAGCGTTTTGTTCAATATGCTACTGATGAACTTCATAAGTTAAATGTATATGTTTCAATCGATGTTTTTGGTGAATCTACAAATGGTAGTTATACTACGGCTTATGGTCAGTATTGGCCTGCAATTTCTAATGTTGCGGATGTTATTTCTGGTATGCCTTATCCTGATCATTTTTCACAAGGTTATTATGGTATTACTGATCCTTGGAATAATCCTTATGATCTTATGAAAGCGTGGGGAGATGATGCATATGAAAGACAACAGGAATGTCCAACGCCTGCGATTGTTAGGACTTGGATTCAAGCTTATGATGTGTTACAATATGTTGATTCTAATGGAATTGATTATAATAGTGATGAACTTGAAAGTGAGATAAGAGGTCTTTATGATGCTGGATTATATGGGGGATATATTACTTGGAATTCGGCTTCTAGTTTGAGTAAATATAAACAGCAAAAGGGTGCTTTTGAAATTGATTATTTGAAGGAGTATAGTGATAATGAGTAAGATTATGGTTGATAATATTGAATATGAGTTAATTGAAAATTATAAAGATGCTTTTGATTTGGATGAATTTGTAAGTAAATGTACTGATTATTTTTATGATTATGATTATATAATTGGGGATATTGCTTATGGTAAGTTAAGATTAAAGGGTTTTTATGATAGTAAGAATAAGAAAGTTAAAAAGATTAATAATTTTGATAATAAGGATAAATATCTTAAAGATAATTGTGCTGTTGATTGTAAATATTTTATTGTTAAGAAGAAGTGATTTTTTCTTCTTTTTCTTTTATATGTTTTAATGACAAGGAATGGTAAAATGGATTAAAAAAATGGAAATGGGGTTGAATAGCAAAGAAATATATGTTATACTTTTATAGTAGTATAGGAGGATTAGAAAATGCGAGGCGATAAATTGATTACTTTAATTGATGGGAGAGATAATTTGGTTGAAGTTGAGTTGATTTGTGCTTTTGAAATAAATGAATTTGATGGTAAGTATATTATATATACGAAAAATGAAAGAGATAGAGATGGAAATGCTGTTATCTATGCTGGTAAGGTTATTGATAGGGATAATAATCAATTTTTGATGAGTATTTCTGATGATAAGGAATGGAATAGAATAAAAGAAATTATGCGAGAAATGGCTAAATATAGTTTAGAGGTTGATAATAATGATAAATAGTAATAGTTCAAATGTGATTTTTTCTAATCCTACAGGTAGTAAGAGAATACATGTGAGTGACAATGTTATTAATGGTATGAAAAAGTATTTTAATATTGATGTTGATAAGGCTACTTATGTTCCTTATAAAGAGCATAAGGATTATCGTAGTAGAATTAAAAGTTTATATAGTAATCTTGAAGGTATTAAACCTATTGATAATGAAATTGATAATTCTTTATATTTGGATAATTATTATGAAAAGGGATTAGCGGTAAAACCTAGTATTAGTAGTTTAAAACAAATATGGGTTGAATATAGGTTGATTTATAATGAATATGAAAAGAAGAAAGAAGGTAAGAAAGAGATGTTTAATACTGAGATTTATGATAGTAAAAAAGAACTTAAGAATTTAATTGATAAGCAAGTTGTTAGTAGTAATAATGAGATATTTAAGCCTGTAAAGAATAGTTATGTTTTGGATAATTTTGATGAAATCTATGATCGTTTAGCTAAGAGAGTTGATGGGGCAAATAAGTATATTGATGATTTGAAAAAAATGAAAGAGGATTTACATCATTCTAATGATGAGTTAGAAGTTGAACGTAGAGAACTTGAAAAAGAGAGAAAAGATTTTAATACTTATCGTCAAGAAGAAGAAAAGAAATTGGCAATGGAAAGAGAAAAAATTGAGGCTAATTCGAAGAAATTACAGGATTTAATTGATGGTTTTGAAAATAAACTTAATGATATTTTATAAAGCTAGGTATGTTTTTACTTAGTTTTTTTATTTATATTATAAAAAAAACAAACCCTTAAATTATAAGGATTTGTACATTTCTTAAATGGTGTCCCGTATGCGACTTGAACGCATGACCCTTTGATTAAAAGTCAAATGCTCTACCAACTGAGCTAACGGAACATAATAATGGCTGCCTCGGCTAGACTCGAACTAGCGAATGCCACAGTCAAAGTGTGGTGCCTTACCGCTTGGCTACGAGGCAATCAACAGTGTGGCATAACATAATGTGGTGGAGGGAGATGGATTTGAACCATCGAACCCGAAGGAACAGATTTACAGTCTGCCGCGTTTGACCACTTCGCTATCCCTCCATAAAAGATGGTGCCGAAAGCAGGACTTGAACCCGCAACCTACTGATTACAAGTCAGTTGCTCTACCAGTTGAGCTATTTCGGCAAAAAAATAAATGGTGGGCGATATAGGACTCGAACCTATGACCCCTTGCTTGTAAGGCAAGTGCTCTAACCAACTGAGCTAATCGCCCAAAATCTTTGAAACAGTTGTCCAAAGGTCTTTGACATGTACTAATATACCATTTTCTGGTGTCGTTTGTCAATAGTTTTTTTTACTTTTTTACATTTTGTCGGTTATTTCTTTAATTTTATCATTGATCCATATATCAAGATGTTCTTTTAATGGTTCAAACCCACTTTTGGTTTCTGCCATTCTTTTTAATTTGGCACCATCTTTTTTATAGTCAATGTCTTTAATGCTTAATTTTAATTGATTATTATCTTTGTCTACATTTAATACTTGGGCATATATTTTATCACCAACTTTAATGTAATCATTAACATTTTTTACAAAACCATATGATATTTCTGAAATATGTATTAAACCGTCATATTCGTTATCAATATTAACAAAAGCTCCATATTTTTGAACACCGGTTACTTCGGCTTTGATGATGTCATTTTCTTTGATTTCTTTCATATTATATCACCACTTAGTAGTAATTATAACATAATTTTGTTTTTTTTCCTAGTTGTGGTTGCAGTTTTTGATAAAAATGTATATAATGTTATTGGTGGTGATAATAATGAGTAAAGAAAATGATGTTATTGTAGAAAAAATTAATGATGTATTAAATAAGATACGACCTTATTTACAAAATGATGGTGGTAATGTTACATTTAATCGTTATGAAAATGGGGTTGTTTATGTGACATTAGTGGGTGCTTGTTCTAATTGTCCTTTAGCAAGTGCTACTTTAAAAGATGGTATTGAGAATGCTATTACTTCGGAAATACCTGAAGTTGTTAAGGTTGTTAATGAAGGTTAAAACCTTCTTTTTTTCTTTGATTAAGCCATTCTATTTCGGGTATGTTATAGTATTTTTTTAAATATTGATATATTTGGTATAAGTAATTTTCAAATTCTAAAGTAGTATTGGTGATGGTTATAATTTCTTGTTCTCTTATTTTATCTAAAAGAATATCTTCATATATATCAAAATAGTAACTTGGATAGATAATTCTTGCAAATAATAGTCTTATACCATAATAAGAAAAGTAATTATGGTTAAAATATATATCTAGTTCTTTAAAAATGTCTTTATTTTTAGTGAAAAAAGATAATTTTATGTATTCTGCTAAATCACGAGCTTTATGGTCGATAATTATATTATTGGGATCATATAAATTATATACTGATAAATTATTTATTATTTTTTGATGAGCTATCGTGGGTTTATCACTTGGTTCTGGTTTTGTTTCAATTATGGTGTTTTTGACATAACTAATGGCATTTTCTGCTAAACCTACATAATAACTAAAGCTATCAACAATATATGGATGTTTTTTTCCTATTTGATTGATTTGATATTCGAAATAATCTATTTTATTACTCCATAGGATATTCCAGTCGGAACGTATTAGAGCTTTATCATAGAAAATATTTTGGTTGGATAAAAAGCTTATTTCACTTAAATTTATTTTTTTCTTTGGATTTATATTTATTTTGTATAGTATGTAGGGAATGTTATTAATGATAGTAATTATGTTTTTGTTTTTATTGATAATTATTTCATGGACAAGTAAGTTATGATTTATCATTTCTTGATTTAATTTGGCAATAGATTCTTGTTCATTGGGATTTCTTGTATATGGCTTTAAGTGATATAGTTCATCGTCAATAGTGAAAGTGAAATAATTATCGATATTATCGATATGATTTGGAAATAAGTTATAATAATAGTTAATGGCATTTTTCATATTATCCCTCATTTTTATTTTATGTATTTTAGTTAATTATATTATTAAAATTATGTTATAATATTTGTTAGTTTTGGAGTGATTTTGTTTATGAAAAAAGTGGAACTTTTAAGTCCTGTTGGTAGTATGGAAACTTTGTATCACGCTATTCATAATGGGGCAGATGCTGTTTATTTAGGTGGAAAGAATTTTGGAGCGAGAAAGTTTGCTTCTAATTTTACTGATGATGAATTAATCGAGGCTGTTAATTATAGTCATTTATATGGGGTTAAAGTTTATGTTACGGTTAATACAATTGTCTTTGAAAATGAAAAGGATGCTTTTTTAAAATATATTGGCTTTTTAAATGATATTTATGTTGATGCTGTTATTATGCAGGATGTGGGGATGATTGTAACGGTTAGAAAGATGTTTCCAGATTTGGAGATACATGGTTCTACGCAATGTCATAATCATAATATTTGGAATTTGAAAATGATGAAGAGTTTGGGGGTTAAAAGGGTTGTACTTGCTAGAGAGTTATCTTTAGACCAAATTAAAAGAATGAATGTTGATATTGAAAAAGAAATTTTTGTTCATGGGGCTTTATGTGTGAGTTATTCTGGATGTTGTTTATTTAGTAGTTTAAATGGTGGTAGAAGTGGTAATCGTGGTGAATGTGTTGGTTCGTGTAGAAAACCTTATAAGTTATTATGTGATGATAAGATTGTCGAAACGAAAGGGGATTATTTGTTATCGACAAGAGAACTTAATACATTAACTAATCTACGGGATATTTTGGAAAGTGGAGTCGATAGTTTAAAGATCGAGGGAAGAATGAAAAGTCCTTATTATGTTGGATTTGTTACAAGATTATATCGTAAATATATTGATAAATTTTATAATAATGAAAATATGGAAGTTAGTAAAGATGAGATTAGGAATTTAAAGAAATTATATAATCGTAATTTTACTAGGGGCTATTTATTTAATGATAAGATTATGAATATTGAATCTTCTAATCATGTAGGTGTTAAATTGGGAGAAGTTATTTTGGTAAATGATAAAAAGATTAAAATTAAACTTGTAGATGATATTTATCAGGAAGATGGAATTAGATTTAAAAAGAGTAATTTGGGAATGAATGTTAATTTATTATATAATGATAAAGGTCTTTTAGTTAATTCTTTGAAAAAAGGGGATATTTTAGTAATAGATAATAAAGTTGGACTTAGGGATAAGGATATTGTATATAAAACTGTCGATAAGAAATTGGTATTAGAACTTAGTAAATTTAAGGAGAAGAAAATAGGAGTTGTTTTCTTTGTCGATGCTAAAATTAATCATAAACTTAGAGTTAAAATAAGTGATGGCATTAATGATGTTGTAAGTGATGGTGTTATGGTTGAAAAGGCTTTAAAAGTACCTACTTCTAAGGATACTATAAGGGGTCAATTAGCAAAATTAGGTAATAGTCCTTTTGTTTTGGAAGAAGTTAATTTTGATATTGATAATGATATTTTTATTAATATTAAAGATATTAATGAAATAAGAAGAAAATTAGTAATGGAGTTAGAGAAAAAGAGAATGAGGGGTACTCATAGAAGAGTCAATGAGTTATTATTGGTAAGTGATAATAAAATTAACTCTAATGATATTAAGTTACATGTTAGTGTTTTTAATTTAGAGCAGCTACTTGTTTGTTTGGAACTTAATGTTGATTATATTTATGTTAGCGATAGAAAGTTATATGAAAAATATAAAAATTGTGGTAATGTTTATTTGAAATTACCTAGGGTTATTAATTCTTTTCTTGAATATAATAATGAAAAGTTATTAGTCACGGAATGGGGAAGTGCTTATTTTTATGGTAAAAATAATCTTATTAATAGT
>CALVUN010000041.1 GCA_944363595.1 uncultured Bacilli bacterium | reverse complement strand
TTTTATTTACGGCTCTGTTGGTAAAACTGTCTTGCCTTTCTTTTAATTTTTTATTCGCTCTTTCCCATAATCCCTCTGATACTATGGGTGGAACATTTTCATAGTCTTTATAAATAATCCAATCAGATTCATTTAATTTTTTCTTTTTCTTAGTACGATAATCTAATACCTTCGTTTTATGACCACAATAATATCCTTTATATTTAGGGTTTTCTATAATTCTAGTTAGTATCGTTGTATCTATTCTTTTACCTTTTTTATTTTTATAGCCTAATTTATATAAATACTTTGATACTTTAGATAAACCATCTGTGGTATTAGCGTATCTATCAAAGATAATTTTAATCATTTCGGCCTCTTTTTCATCGATTAATAATTTTCCTTTATCTTTTACATAGCCATAAATATTAGAACAACCTAGTACAGTACCACTATCAATACTTCTTTTCATACCAAAAGATACTCTTTCTGATAGTTTTCTAACTTCATCTTGTGCAATAGAAGACATTATTGTAAGTCTAAGCTCTGAATCAGGTAATATGGTGTTAATATTATCGTTTAAAAAATAGACACCAACACCGTCATGCAGTAACTTTTGAGTATATTTGATACTATCTAAAGTGCTTCTTGAAAATCTGGATATTTCTTTTGTTAATATTAAATCAAATTTATGCTTTTTAGCATCATCGATCATTCTTAAAAATTCTTCACGTTTATTAACTGAAGTACCACTAATACCTTCATCAATATATGAACCTATAAACTGCCAGTTAGGAACTTTATTTATATAATCATTAAAGAAAGATATTTGTGCAGATAAGGAGTGCAACTGCTCATCTTTATCTGTTGATACTCTGGCATAAAAACATACTCTTAATTTTAATTCTTGCAACGGTACACCTTTTATAATATTATTCCTAACTGCATATAAGTCCATGAGTTACCTCCTAAGTTAATATTTTGTAATTATTAATATTGTTTATATAATCATCATTAATTTTACTTTTTTCCAATATAATTTTATTCAATAATTTGTTAATACAAAAGTTATACATTCCATCATCTATGACATTTTTTCTTTTTAAATATTCAACTAGTTTGATACTTGTTTCTAATTCAATTATTCTAGATGGAATTTTATTTACCTTTTCCATATACTTTGTCCTTTCTTTAAAGTATATTTTATAAAAACTAAAAAAGAACTTAAGGTAATAAGTTCTACAAAAAAAAGATAAAGTTATTAGATGTTAGATAAAATAAATTATAACTTAAATAATCATATTCTAAATATTAATTTTGGTTTTTATTTATTATTTTATTTATTGTCTCTAAACTGATTGGTTTAAAACCAATAACATCTACACTTAAATTAAAGTGTTTTTCTTCACTGTAAAGATTTTTAGGATAATCATCATTAATCTTTTTGTTATGAATATGTCCATGTAGATTAAGATATCCATCTGGTATTTTAGTATCTGGTATTGGTACATGTGATAGTATTAACTTATATTTTTCCAGGATAATAGGAGCATGTGTTAAAACCTCAAAACCAATATTTTCATAAAACTTAACAGGCTTTCTATCATGATTACCACGAATTAGTATTTTATTACCATTCAATCTATTAAAAATATTTTTTATTTCATCATCATTAGATAAACAAAAGTCTCCTAAATGATATACTGTATCATCTTTAGTTATAAAACTATTCCAATTGCTTATTATTGTTTCATTCATTTCATTAGTATCTTTAAAAGGTCTATTACAATATTTAATAATATTACTATGATGAAAATGTGTATCAGAAATAAAATATATCATTTACATCACACTCCTAATTACTTAATAACATGAATAAATTATAACACAAATTACAATATAGTATAATAGAAAAAGCAACTAATCAAAGTTGCTCAATAAGTTCAAAATACTTTTCAATCTTATCTACTATTTTCTTTTGGTGTTCTAGTGGTGGAATTGGAAAGCTTATTTTTTTATATCTTTAGGTTACCCTCTTTATAAACATAGATTCTATCAATTAATTCATTAAAAATTGGTGTTTCCTTTAATTTATTTTATCTAGCACCTTCTTTCAAAGAAAAAGAGAAGAACCAAGTTCCTCACTTATTTATCTTTTTTTAATATTTTTTTTATGATATTCTGGAGCTACTTCTTCTAATATTGTTTCATAGTCTTGTTTTCCAAGTACATCTCCCATTATCCTTAAATAACTTTCATACCTCTCTACACTTATCAATCCACTTGCAACTCCTTGTTTAACTAAGCAAGAATCATAAGGTTCATTAAAATGAATACAATCCTTATATTTACATTTATCTTTCCAATTATCAAATTCAGGAAAATAATCTTGTATCTCAAGTGGATTAAATGATGAAACATCCAAACTTCTTATACCTGGTGTATCTATAATAGATGAATTTTCTTCCCATACATAGTATTTCGAAGTAGTTGTTGTATGTCTTCCACGTTTGCTTTTATCACTTACATGACTTGTTTTTATCTCCTCATCACCCATTATAGCGTTTGTAAGAGAAGACTTACCAACACCACTATTGCCGACAAATATGGACTGTTTATTAATTAACCTAGTTTTTAACTCATCAATACCAAAATTATTATATGTAGAAGTTTCAATTACATCAATTCCTAAATGTCGATATGTATCTAAAATTTCTTCATCATCATCTGCTTTTAAATCACATTTATTCAAACAAATTATTGCAGGAATATTGCTATTTTGAAGAATCATCAAATATCTATCAATAAATTTTGGATGTAATGGAGGCTCTTGTGCAGCGACAACAATTACAGCCAAATCAATATTTGAAGCAATATTTTTTGTTATCCCAACGTCATTTAATCTTGTGCTATCTTTTTTTGTTCTTGACAATATTGAAGTCCTTTTTAACAAATGATTAATAATATATTCATCATTTACCTTTACTATATCCACTTTATCTCCCGGAAAAACGACTTGATTACAAACTAAGTTAATATCTTTTCTTAGTTTTGCCAATGTCACTTCTCCTTTATATAGTATATATGCATCATCATATCTAACTTCTATAACAACTCCATAATTATCACAATAATCAATAATAAAATTATCTACTGTTTCATTTTTCTTCCCAAATGCTTTTTCTTTAGCTCTTCGTTTTTTTTCCAAACTTTTTTTTGTTTTAAAACTATCATAAGAATTATAGTGTGGCATATTTTTCCTCCTTAATAACATTTTTTTCTTTAGCTATTGTTGAAATTAATTTAATTCAGCTGCATTGTTTTCTCAACTTGTAATATGTCCATATTTCAACATTTCAAAAGTTTACTAATAATATTATAGCACTATTTTTGTTTTTTTAATACTTTAGCTACAAATTTTGCATTATTATTGTTACACATTTCTTGTGCCAAGCATAAATTTCCATCATGATTTATATAATCATTTAACAATATTTTTCCATCAATAAGTTTTCCTATTTCTAAACCTGGTTTTGCTAAAAATAAACAAGAATAAACATTATTATCTGGTGTAATAACTACCATATCACATCCCGCAGGACAATTAAAATGACAACTCCTACTGTTTTGATTTTTTCCAAATAATCCAGATCTATCAATTACTAATTGTTCTTTATAATATTTTTTTCTAGTAGCTTGTAACTGTTCAAAAAATTCGCATATTTGTTCAGAACTTAATAAATTTGATGAATCCATATTTTTTGCATTACCTTGATTTAGGAAATTAGTAAATTCTATTCCGTAAGCACCTAACAAGATCGCTTTCTTACACATTTGATCAATCATTTTATAATTGTCAGTACTTATAGTAACTAATAGTTTAAATTTCATATTATGTATACCTCATAATTACTGGCTAAAAGACTTGCTAATTGCTTTAAATCTTCAGGTTCCCTATCTCCTTTATAACTAATATAGCAATGTCCACATCTTTTAATATTGCAGCTAGAACATGCCATTAAAATTACTTTTTTGCCTTTATATTAAACCATACTATCCCTTCCATAATAGTGTATCAATTGATGAAGGAACATCAATTCCATCATCCAAGTCATAATAATCTACAGTTTTTCCATCTCTTGCAAATGTAATACACTTTCCATCTCTTTTTATTATATTTTCTCTTCTAACTTTACCAATTGTTGT
>CALVUN010000040.1 GCA_944363595.1 uncultured Bacilli bacterium | reverse complement strand
ATAAAATAAATCTTGGAGGATGATGTTATGAGAGTCAATGAAAAAATCGAAAGAATTACACCTGATACTTTGATATGTGGAATAGATATTGGAAAAACAAAGTGTTGTGCAAGATTCTGCGATTATAGAGGATTGGAGGTGTATCATAAAGTTTGGTTTGATAGAACAGAAAATCTTGATGCAATAGGATGTAATATAACCGCAGCCATGTATAAAGAAAATAAAACAGATGTAATAATAGCATTTGAGCCAACGGGACATTATTGGTTAAATATTGATAAGTATTTCAAAGATTGTAATCAAGAAACAGTATTGATGCCAACATACACAGTAAAACAAGCGAAAGAAATGCATGATCAAAATCCAACCAAAAGTGACCCAAAAGATGCATTGTTAATTGCAAGATTAACAAGTGAAGGAAAATATGTAAAACCTATTGAAAGAGATGAATTATATCAAGATATATATTCTGGATATCATGTTTATGATGACATACAAAAAGAAATAAATAGAGTAAAAAATAAAATACATGTATGGAATGATAAATATTTTCCAGAAATAGAAAAAGTTTATAAAATTAATTCTGTTGGAATCAAACCAATATATGAAAATCAGTTATTACCTAATGAAATAAAAAATATGACATTAGAAGCACTTATTGAGATAATGACTAAAGATAATAGTCGTGCAAACAAAAAAAGCATTATGAAAATAAAAGAGTTATGCGAAAAAAGTAATGGGATAGATTCGGATGCTTTTACTAAAAAAGAAATAAAAAGACTATACGAAAGATTTCAAGAACTGACACAAGAATTAGAAGAGATAGAAAAAGAATTAATAGAATTAGCAAGTCAGATTGACTATGTAGAAAAAGCAGTTGAAATCACAGGTATAGGATATATGAGCATAATAGGAATTATTGCAGAGACAGGAAATTTAAACAATTATGTGCATGCCAAACAAGTATTAAAAATGAGTGGATTAAGTCTTAAAGAGTCCTCAAGTGGGCAAAAAAAAGGAAAGAAACATATATCCAAACGAGGACGTGCTAAATTAAGACGAAATCTAAAACAAATCGGCATCGCTCTAGTCGGACATAATAATTTCTTCCTGCAATTGCATAACTATTATACCACACAAAGAGAACATCCGTTAACAAAATTAGTTTCAATAAATGCAATAATAAGAAAATTTATGTATATACTTATGTCTATAGTAAAAAGTGGAGAATCATTTAATGAAAAAAAAGCAATAAGAGAAAGTTGCATAAATTTTAATTAATAATATCATTAACTCTAGTTTGGTGAGTTAAGATTATAAATAAATATTTATAGTTTTAATTCACTAAACTAGAAATAGATTAGTGATATTATGTGAAAGTGGAATTTGGTAAGACACTCCATAGGACTTGATCTAGAGGGAAAGAATCACCAAGGCCAGTTTCATATAATGCCGCATTAAAGAGTTTAGGTAGATAACTTAGATTATCAATACAGAATGAAATGAGAGGATAAGCATATATGAAAACATAATTGGCTAATAGTCCACTTAAAATAATAAGTAGATTATATTAGTTAACAAAAACATATGTCCGAATATGACGTATAAGTTAACAGTTTTCATTGTGCAAAAATTTAAGAAAAATAATAATAAAAACTAGTAAGAAAACTAATTAAAAATAAAAATATAAAAAATTTATAAAGTTTTGTATAGAAAATACTTGACTTTATTATGAGAGGGAGTGTGATATATGATTTATCCATCTATTGATAAAATATTAAATATTGTGGATTCTAAGTATGCTCTTGTCTATATAGTCGCTGATAGGAGTAAGCAAATGGCTAAGACTGGTTATTATCAAATGCCAATACAAAATTATAAATCTTCTAAAAATATTGGAAGAGCTTTGGAAGAAGTATATGAGGGGTTAATTCATGTTAATAAGAAAATGTAGTAGTCATTTTCTTTTTTTGACACTTTTTTGTAAAATTTGAATATAATATTATGGGAAAATGTGGGAAAGGAAGTACATAAAAATGATAATGTGATACAATAATTGGCGTGAAGGAGGGGATTTGTATGAATGAACAAATTATTAATGTATTACAATTAGAACCAGAACAAGTTTTATCTTTGGTTTTCTTTGCTGTTTATCGTGGAAAAATTTATGATTATATTAACGATGATAAGTATGATGAACGTTATGTTACATCAAAAGATATTAATCGTTTTACAAATATGTTAGGTAAAAATTTTATTAAATATGAGAATAAGGAAATTGGTATTACTAAACCTGATAATGTTGTATATCAGCAATATGGGGATTTTGATAAGTTTTTTGAATATTTTTCTTTACCTGATAATATGGGATATGGTTATAGAATTAGAAAGGGATATAATGATAAGGATTCTTATTTAATTAGTTTGAAATTAGAGGAATATATTTCTTATATTGTTAATGATTATGGAAAAGTAATTAGAATTAGTAATAATGAATTTCTTAGTAGATATTCTTTAAAGAAACCAATAGATAGAATGTCTAGTAAAAAGAAAGTAAGAAAGATAAAACTTCCTTTTGGATATATTAAAAAGAGATAACTTTATGGCTATCTCTTTTTGTATTATAATTGGCGTTCACGAGGGGATTTGAACCCCTGAGCTTTCCCTTCGGAGGGGAATATTCTATCCAACTGAACTACGTGAACATATTTATATTATAACAATTTTTATTTTTTTTGCAAAGTAATACATGGACTTTTGTTTATTTTAATGGTATGATATTAAAAGATAGAAAGAGGTTACGATATGATTATCAATAGACTAAAAGATAAACAAAAAGGTTTTACATTGTTTGAATTATTGGCTGTTATTGTTGTTTTATCGATTTTAACTAGTATTGCATTATGGAGTTATGTTTCTTTAAAAGATGAAACAGAAGATCAGGTAACGGAAATTCAAAATAATATGTTACTTGTGGCTGCAGAAAATTATTATAAGGAATTTTATAATGCTAGTGCTTGGAAATCTTATGTAAATAGTAATGATAAGAATATTAGTTGTGTCGATATTAATAGTATGATCAATAAGGGTTTATTTGGTAGTAATGAAGAGTCTATTGAAAATTTAAAGGATAGTTATGCCGTGATGGTTACTAATGATGATACAGGGGTACCTAGTTATAAAGTAGTTAATAGAAGTGAATGTTATTATTTACAAAGAGATAGTGTTGGTTCAAACAACAGCAGTGGCTCATCAGGTGATGTTACTGATGTTGGTGATTATAATTTATCCCAATCTATTACGGAGGGAGAGAATGGGGAATATTATTTACATCTTTCTTTTAAAATGAAAATTTTATCTATCGAGGAAGTACAAAAGAATGTCTATGTTGTCTATGTTATGGATAGATCTGGTAGTATGAGTGGTAGTGATTATACGAATGCTAAAAGTGCTGCGATTACTTCTTCTAATTATGTAATAGATAATATTTTGGGAGCACAGATTGCTCTAGTTACTTTTGAGTCTAAATCTTCTGTAGCAAGAGGATTTAGTAATACTCCTTTAACTTCTAGTTTGTTTCCTAGTACGGGTAATAATACTTATTATAATTATGCTTTTGAAGATGCTCTTGAGTTATTTAATGGGGTAAATGATGATAATGCTATTTTCTTTACAATTTTTTTAAGTGATGGTATTCCATCTTCTAATAATTATTCTACACAGTTAAGTAAGTTAAAGGAAAAGTCTTCTATTTTTACGATATCTTATGGTAGTAATATTAGTGTCTTAAAAAATATTGCTAGTAAACCGGAATATTTTTATGAATCTGGTACTGATCTTAATCAGATAACTTCGGTATTTGAAGATATTTCACATACAATTACAGAAATTTATTCGGATATATCGAGCGCTAATATACATATTGATTTTTCGGATGCTTTTTCGGAAATGTATGATAGTGCAGGTAATTTAATTGAAGGTAATAATGTATCTCAGAATATTAATTTGAGTGATTATGCAAGTGGTACTGAAGAAATTGAACTTACATATGATTATGTTATTCATATTAATTATGATGATATTGGTTGTGATGATGGTAATACTTGTAGTTATACTTATTATATTGGTGATATTTCTATTGATTTAATTCATAAGGATGGTACTATTCAGAATGTTGTTGTAGATAAGAGTAATATTCCTTCAATTACTATTACGGTATCTAAAGTTGGAGTATTAAATTAAAAAGATAAAAGCGTTAGAGGTTAAATCTCTAACGCTTTATTAAATAAATAAAAAAACCTTGATAACAAGGTTAGATAATCTAAATGGTCGGGAAGACAGGATTTGAACCTGCAACCCCTTGGTCCCAAACCAAGTGCTCTACCAAGTTGAGCCACTTCCCGAATAATGGTGGAGAATGAGGGACTCGAACCCTTGACCCTCTGCGTGCAAGGCAGATGCTCTAGCCAACTGAGCTAATTCCCCAGGACATGATAAATTATATCAATAAATAATTTATATGTCAAGCCTATTTTTAACTTTTTTGAAAATAAGCAAATGTCTTTAAAAAAATTAACTATTATATTAATATTATATGTAGTTAATAAAAAATATGTTTATATTTTATTATTTGGTGTTAATTTTTTAACTAAATATTTTTCACTTTCATAATTTGGTTGATTTATAGGTTTGATATGTGTCTGTGAATAATCTATTTTTTGATAATTATTTTTCCTTTTTAATTCTTCTATTTCTTTAGTTAGTGTGTTATTTCTTTTTTTATCTTTTTCAATTTCTTGTTGTATTTTCTTTGTATTTTTATAGCTGTTTCCGGAAAAACCAAAGCCAATGTTTAGTACTGTTATAGGAAAAGTTATGATTAATCCTCCAATAAAGTATAAAAGGGGTGGTAATTTTACATTGTTATACAATATAAGTATGACTGCTATTATAAATATAAAATTAGCAGCAATCATTATTTTATGCATTTTTTTCCCAGCTTTACAACTTTTTAATAAATTATTATTATCTAATATTCTTTTATTAGTTTCTTCTATTTCATTTTCTTTTTTTAGTATTTCCTCTACATCACTATTACTAGTTATTAAACTCATGTTACCATCTTCATTAGTTACAACATATTCATTTTTAGTTATTTGCATAAATTCTTTATTCATATATATTCTCCTTTGCAGTATATATTATAATAAAAAAATAAAATAGTCAATTATAAATATTTTATTTTAAAATTAAATGTGATATAATGTTTTTTGTGAGGTGTGTTATGAATAATAATATTAATAATAAAGAAATTACTAGCCGTGATGTTGATTTTGCTAAATGGTATAATGATGTTGTTAGGATGGCTAAATTAGCTACTTATTCTAATACTAAAGGATGTATTGTTTTTGAACCTAATGGTTATGCTATATGGGAAAAAATGCAAAGTGTATTAGATAGAATGTTCAAAGAAACAGGACATCAAAATGTTTATATGCCTTTACTTATACCAGAAAATTTAATGAGAAAAGAAGGAGAACTTATTAATGGATTTGCTCCAGAAGTTGCATGGGTAACACAAGGAGGACAAAAGGAACTTGAAGAAAGACTTTGTATAAGACCTACTTCTGAAACTTTGTTTAGTGATTATTATGCTTCTGTTGTTAAATCTTATCGTGATTTGCCTAAATTATATAATCAATGGTGTAGTGTTTTAAGATGGGAAAAAGAAACTAGGCCTTTTCTTAGAAGTAGAGAGTTTTTATGGCAAGAAGGACATACTATTCATGCCACGAAAGAAGAAGCAGAAAAAGAAACGAGACAAATGTTAGATATTTATAATCGATTCTTTCATGAGTATTTAGCTATTCCTTCAATTATTGGTAAGAAGACAGATAAAGAGAAATTCGCGGGGGCTGAATATACTTATACAGTTGAATCTCTTATGTATAATGGAGTTAGTTTACAATCTGCAACTTCACATTATTTTGGGCAACGTTTTTCTAAAGCATATGATATTACTTTTTTAAATAAAGATAATAAATTAGAACATGTTTACCAGACTTCATGGGGAGCTAGTACGAGAATGATTGGTGCTTTAATTATGGTTCATTCTGATGATAGGGGATTGGTTTTACCTCCTAAGATTGCTTCTAAACAAGTTGTTATTGTTCCTATTAGGGATAGTGAAGAGGTGATGGAGAAAGCTTATTATTATGTTAAATTATTAAATGAAAGTGGTATTACTGCTTATATTGATAATAGTAATAAAAGTGCTGGATTTAAGTTTGCAGAAGCTGAAGTTAATGGTATACCAGTTAGAATGGAAATTGGACCTAGAGATTTAGAAAAAAACATTGTTACTTTAGCTAGAAGAGATACAGGAGATAAAATACAAGTAGATATTTCTAGTGATATTATTAGTACTATAAATAAATTACTTGATGATATTCAAAATAATCTATATAATCGTGCTTTAGAGAGACGTAATAAAATGATCTATACTGCTCATAATATGGAAGAAGTTAAAAAGATTATGGATAAGCAACCTGGCTTTATTAAAGCTATGTGGTGTGGTAGTTCTGAATGTGAACTTAAAATGAAAGAAATTAAAGGTCTTAAATCAAGATGTATTCCTTTTGAAAATGAACAAGAACATATTAGTGATAAATGTGTTTGTTGTGGTAAAGAAGCTAAAGAGATGGTTATATGGGGAATACAATATTAGGGTGTGATTAAATGAAGAGTAAAAAGGGATTATTTTATTTATTTGGTTTAATTTTATTATTTATTAGTTTATGTCTTTGTTCTTTTGAAGTTAGTACTTTTATCCTAGTTATACTTAGTCCAATTGCCACGATTAGTTATTTATGGTTACCATCAATAACTTTAATGGTAGCAGTAATATTATTTTTGATAGGTTCATTTTGCTTTAATGGTAAAAAACAAATAAAAAAGACAACAAGAATTGCAATTCAAAATAGTTGTATTGCTTATATGGCAGTTATGGTGCTAACTTGGCTAGTAATGTTATTATACTTTATGGGAACAAATGATAGTACATTATTAGATAATTTAAGTTTTACAACTTTAAT
>CALVUN010000039.1 GCA_944363595.1 uncultured Bacilli bacterium | reverse complement strand
GCTATTAATATTATTTATTTTAATGTATGTTTCACGTGAAACCTTAGATATTTTTATTAATTAATTATAGATTATGTTTCACGTGGAACATTTAAAGTTATTTATATTATTTGTTTTAAAGTATGTTCCACGTGGAACACAAAAATTTTGTTGTAAAAAAACTGTTAATAACAAAATATTTCCCAGTATAATATAAGGATTAATTAATATTTTAATTTTTAAAAAATTTGCTTTTTTCTATTTTTATTATTAAAATTGCTTGCAAAATGTATTAAAATATTGTATTGTATTGTTGACACAACAATAATAGTGGAATCAAGTCAGGGTTGGAAAACAGCAGCTTTAACACTTCCTTATTGTGTGTGTCTTTTTTTATTATTCTAAGTAGGTGATATTGTGGATAATTATTATTTTATGAATAAAGCATATGAATTGGCAAAAAAGGCTTTTTTAATTGATGAAGTACCAGTTGGTGCTGTTGTTGTATATAATGGTAAAATTATTGGTAGGGGGTATAATAAGAAAGTAAAAACGGGTAATCCTCTTATGCATGCGGAGATTATTGCTATTGCAAAAGCTAGTAAGAAAATTGGTGATTGGCGTTTGGATGATTGTTCTTTATATGTTACTTTAGAGCCTTGTCCAATGTGCAAAGGTGCAATTGTGGAAAGTCGTATTAAAAGAGTTTATTATGGTACTTCTAGAGACAAACAAATGTTTAATTATTGTGAATATGGTAAAGGGGTTATTGTGGAAAATTTAAATGTTGTGCAATGCTCTCAGATACTATCTGATTTTTTTACTAAAAAGCGTTCAAAATAATGTTATTTGTGTTATAATTAATATGGAATTGAGGTGAAATATGCAGTATTTGGCTTTATATAGAAAATATCGGCCTGATAACTTTGATGATGTTGTTGGACAGGATAAAGTTGTTAAAGTAATTAAACATGCTATTGAGACTAATAGAATTTCTCATGCTTATTTATTTTCTGGGCCTCGTGGAACTGGTAAAACTACGACTGCAAAAATAATTGCTCGTATGGTTAATTGTACTAATTTAGTTGACGGTAGACCTTGTGGTGAGTGTGAATGTTGTAAAAATATATTTACAAATAATGATGTTGTAGAAATTGATGCTGCTTCCAATAATGGGGTTGATGAAATAAGAGAATTGCGTGATAAAGTTAATTTAGTTCCTACTTTAGCAAAATATAAAGTTTATATTATTGATGAAGTACATATGCTTACGGTTCAAGCTTTTAATGCTTTGCTTAAAACTTTAGAGGAACCTCCGGCTCATGTTATTTTTATTTTAGCAACAACGGAACCTCATAAGATTCCATTGACTATTTCTTCTCGTTGTCAAAAATTTCAGTTTTCTAAAGTTAGTGATGAGCAAATTGTTAGTCGTTTAAAGAAAATTGTAGATAATGAAAATGTTCAAATAACAGATGATGCTTTATATGAAATTGCTAGATTATCTGATGGTGGTATGCGTGATGCTATTAATTTTTTGGATCAGTTAATTTCTTTTAAAGATACTAATATTACTATTGATGATGTTTATCAAGTAAATGGTTCTGTTAGTTATGATGAAATTTTTAATTTTATTTTTGATATTAATAATGGTAATAGAGCGGAGATTATTAACGTTGTAGAAGAAGTTGATCGTTCTGGTAAAAGTATTATTAAATTCATTGATGAAGTCATTATATTTTTAAAGGATACACTTATTTATCTTAATAATGGAAGATTGAGTGAGATTAATTCTAAGAATGATAAATTAAAAGAAATTGCTTCATCAATGGAACAAAAAAAGATTTATACATTAATTATGACTTTAAATGATATTATTAATAAGATAAAAATTTCAAGTTATCCTTCAATTGTGGTAATTGTTAATTTGCTCGAATTTATTGATAAATATAATATTAGTGATAATATAGAAAATGATGAAGTTAGTGATAAAGATGATGTATATATTGATGATAAAAATAATGCTGGAAAAGCTTTGAATATTAAGAAAGAAGAAAATGATATTAAAGAAGATATAAATGAAGATAAAATTTTAATTAGTAATCATTTACTTGATGATAATCTTAAACAGGTTAGAATTAATAATACTTTTGTTGATGCCTCTAAACAAATTCTTATTGATATTAAGAATAAATGGAATTTGATTAATAATTATCTTTTGTCAAGTAAGTATTCAGTAATATCTGGGTTACTTAATGATACTATGCCTGTTGCTGCTGGATCAAAAAATTTAATATTACTTGGTAAATATGATTCTGTTGTGGAAAGAGTTAATGAAGTAACAGATGATGTATCTAATTTACTTAGGGAAATATTAAATTCTGATTATACAGTTGTTTGTTTGACTAATATTGAATGGGAAGAAGAAAAGAAAAAGTATATTGATAATTTAAAGGCTTCTAAAAAATATAGTTATATTAATGAAAAAGCAAGTGAAAAAACGGAAGTTAAAGAAAGGACACCAGTTGATGATTTAATTGATTTGGTTGGTAGTGATATTATAGACTTTAAAAATTATGAAAGGTGATGATTATTTATGAATATGCAAAATTTAATGCGTGAAGCACAAAAGGTGCAAGCTCAATTACAAAAAACACAAAAGGAATTAGAACAAACTATTTATGAAGGAAATTCTTCATTAGTAAAGGTTGTTATTAATGGTAAACATGAAGTACAATCTGTTAAATTTAATTTAGATAGTGATTTTTCTATGGATGATATGGAAATGTTAGAGGATATGGTAATTGTTGCTATGAATGATGCTGTAAAAAAAGCTGCTAGTGATAAAGAAGCTAAATTAAGTAAATATGGTAGTGGATTAACTGGATTGATGTAAAATGTATCCTAAAAGTATTAGTAATTTAATTGATTGTTTTAAAGATTTACCTGGAATAGGTGAAAAAACAGCGGAACGTTTAGCATTTGCAATGTTGAGTTTTGATAAGGATAGACTCACGTCATTTGCTACTGCTATTTGTGATGTTCGTGATAAAATTAGAAGATGTTCTGTTTGCAATAATATTAGTGAAACTGCTGTATGTCCAATTTGTGGAAATAGTAATCGTAATAAAGATAGCATTTTTGTTGTTGAAAAACCTAAAGATGTTGCTTTGTTTGAAAAAATAGGTGTTTATAATGGATTGTATCATGTTTTGGATGGTTTAATTTCTCCTTTGGAAGGTATTAATCCTGATGATATTAATATTAAATCTTTAGTTGATAGGGTTAAGAATAATAAAGTTAGTGAAGTTATTCTTGCTTTAAAGCCTAGTATTGAAGGTGAAACAACAATGCAATATATTAAAAAAATACTAGAAAATGAAAAAGTTAAAGTTAGTAAGATTGCAACAGGTGTTCCTATTGGAACAGATATTGAATATATTGATACGATGACTTTAGAAATGGCTTTGGAGGAACGTAAAGATATTTCATAATTGTTTTTTTTGTTCATATGATACATTAGGTGAATTTTATGATTAAGAAAATATTTATTATTATAAAAAAGATTATTATGAGTGCTTTATTTATTTATGCTTACAATGTTATTGCAACTCCTCTTAATACAATTGTGCCAATTAATCTTATTACAATTTTTGTTGTTTGTATTTTAGGAGTTCCTGGATTACTTGGTTTAATTATTTTTTCTTTATTAGTATTTTAGAAGGAAGTGGTAGGTAATGCTTGATAATTATAAGGATAAACAAGATCTTATTTATAATTTAATTGTTAAGGCGATTAAAAATAATAAAATTTCACATGCTTATTTAATTGAATCAAATAAAAATAATACTGTAGATGATTTTGTTTTAGCAATTGTTAAAGCTGTTATTTGCCCTTTTCATTATACTAATGATTCCATGTGTAATGATTGTAATATTTGTAAGCGTATTGATGATGGTAATTATACGGAACTTAAGGTTATTTCTCCTGATGGTTTATGGATAAAAAAAGAACAGTTATTAGATTTGCAAGATGAATTTATTAAAAAGGGTGTTGAAAATGATAAAAGAATTTATATTATAAAAGATTGTGATCGTATGAATGGACAAGCTGCAAATTCATTATTGAAGTTTTTAGAAGAGCCTGTGGAAAATATTTATGCTTTTTTAATTACAGATAATATAAATAGAGTTTTAAAAACTATTGTTTCTAGATGTCAAATTTTAACTATGAAAAATGAGAGTGGAAATTTTGATAGTACTATTGAGTCATTGGCAAATTTAATTGGGAATTCAAAAATGGAATATGATGATATTGTTAATGATGGTAAATATCAGAAAATGATTGATGGTGCAATTAAATTTATTGACTATTTCGAAAAGTATAAGTTTAATACTATTATTTATAATAAAAAAATATGGCATGATATTTTTAAAGATAAAGAGAGCAATGTTATTGGATTGGATTTACTTATTAATTTTTATTATGATGTTCTTAGAATGAAAATTGGTATTGATAGAATTTTTTATAAAGAATATATGGATATTTTTACTTTTGTAGGTGGTAATAATAGTTTAGATATGATACTTAAAAAAATTAATATTTTATTAGATGTTAGGGAAAACATTAAATATAATTTGAATCCAACATTAATGATGGATAAATTAGTCATTGATTTAGGAGGTGTTTAGATGAGTGTTGTAGGTGTTAAATTTAGTAATCGTAATAAGACTTATTATTTTAATGATAATGGACTTAAATTAAAAAAGAATTTGACTGTAATTGTAGATACAGATAAAGGATTACAATTTGGAACAGTAGTATGTTTTGTACCTGAAAATGAACTTAATAATGATGTTGAATACCGTAATGTAGTTAGAATTTCTACTAAAAAGGATTATTTACAACATTTAACTAATCTTAAAGATGCTAATTTAGCTATAGATAAATGTAAGGAAATGGTTAATGCTAATAAACTTAATATGAGTATTATTGATGCTTATTATAATTTTGATAGATCTCAACTTATTTTTCGCTTTGTGGCAGATGAAAGGGTAGATTTTAGAAAATTAGCAAGAGATTTAGGTTCTTATTTTAAGACAAGAATTGAGTTAAGACAAATTGGTATTAGGGATAAAGCTAAAGAAGTAGGGGGACTGGGTCCTTGTGGAAGAAAATTATGTTGTAGTAGCTTTTTAAAAGAATTTGATAGTGTATCAATTAATATGGCTAAAAATCAGTCTTTATCTTTAAATCCTACTAAAATTAATGGCGTTTGTGGTCGTCTTTTATGTTGTTTGAAATATGAAAATGATTGTTATACTAAATACAAAGAAGGTTTACCTGATGTTGGTGAACATATTATTGTTAATAATATTAAGGGTAAAGTTATTAATGTTAATTTATTTAAGAGAAAGTATACTGTTTTAACTGAAGATAATTCTTTAGTTGAATTAGAGGGTAGTTATGTTAGTCAAAAATAGATTACTTAATTTTGATAATATGTATATTTATCAGAATAATGATTGGTTTACTTTTTCTTTAGATTCTGTATTATTAGCTAATTTTGTAACAATTAATTTAAGAGATAAAAAAATTATTGATTTAGCTACAGGTAATGCTCCTGTTTTAATGTTATTATCATTGAGAACTAAGGCTAATATGTATGGTGTTGAATTGCAAAAAGAAGTATATGATTTGGCTATTAAATCAATTAATATTAATAATTTAGGTGATCAGATTAAAATTATTAATGATGATGTTAAAAATTTGCTTTCTTATTTTAGGAGTGATAGTTTTGATGTTATAACTTGTAATCCACCTTATTTTAAATATAAAGATGGTTGTAATATTAATAATAATATGATAAAAGCTATTGCAAGACATGAAAAGGAACTTAAATTAGAGGATGTAATTGCTATTAGTAGTAAGTTACTTAAAAATGGTGGAAGGCTTGCTTTAGTACATCGTCCTGATCGTTTAATTGAAATTATTATATTGATGAAAAAGTATAATATGGTTCCTAAGAAAATTAGATTTGTTTATCCTAAGCGTGGATATGATTGTAATATTTTATTAATTGAGGCTACTAAAAATGGAAATGATGGTAATTTGAAAATTATGGATCCTCTTTATGTATATGATGATTTTGGTGAATATACTTTTGAGGTTAGAAGAATGTTTGGAGAGTGATTGTTATGTGGCAAAAAAGTTATGATGATAGTCCATCTTTATACTTAATTGCTACTCCAATAGGTAATTTGGATGATATAACAAAAAGATCAATTGATACTTTAGAAATGGTTGATGTTATTTTTTCTGAGGACACTAGAGTAACTGGTATGTTACTTGATCATCTTGGAATAAAAAAGAAATTAATAGCGTTGCACGATCATAATGAAGATATCATGAAAGATAAAGTTTTGGCTTTTTTAAAAGAAGGTAAGAATGTTGCATTGGTTACTGATAGGGGTACTCCTGTTATTAGTGATCCTGGTTATAAGACAGTTAAGTATGTTGTTGATAATAATTATAATGTTATAGCTCTTCCTGGTCCTTGTGCTTTTGTGCCGGCATTGATTGTTTCAGGCTTAGCACCTTTACCTTTTATGTTTTATGGTTTTTTGAACAGTAAAGAAAGTAAAAGAAAAAAAGAATTAGAGGATATTGTCGATTTAAAATATACTTTAATTTTTTATGAAGCACCTCATAGGATTAGATCAACTTTGCAACTTATGTTAGAAATCTTGGGAGATCGTAATATTTGTATTGCTAGAGAAATCACTAAAAAGTTTGAAAGTATATATCGTGGTAAAATAAGTGATCTTTTAAATAGTGATAATGAATTAAAGGGTGAGTTCGTTATTATTGTCGAAGGTTCAAAAGATATCGTTAATTTTGATAATTTAAGTATTATTGAACATGTAGAAATGTATGTTAATGGTAATAATAAAATGGATATTATGAGTGCAATTAAGAGAGTGGCTAAAGATCGTAATGTTAGTAAAAATGTTATTTATAGGGAATATCATATGGGGAGGAAAAAATGAAATTAATTGTTGGTCTTGGTAATCCTGGTAATGAATATGTTAATACAAGGCATAATATTGGTTTTTCTTTACTTGATTATTTAGCTAGTGTTAAAAAATTTAAGTTTGACAAAAAAAAATTTAATGGTATATATGCTGAATATAACGTTGATAATGAGAAAATAATATTATTAAAACCTTTATCTTATATGAATTTGTCAGGTGAAGTTGTGTATAAATTTATTAATTATTTTAAAATTGATATTAATAATATTTTGATTATTCAAGATGATTTGGATATGGTCATGGGAAAAATTAAATTTGTGTACAATAGCAGTAGTGGTGGTCATAATGGTATTAAAGATATTGAAAAATATTTGAAGACAAAAGAGTATGTTAGGTTAAAAATTGGTATTGCTCATAATAGAAATATTGATACTAAGGATTATGTCTTAGGTAAATTTAATTATAGTGATATGGAAATTTTGCATGCTACTTTTAACAAGTTAAATTATTTAATTGAAGATTTTTGTAGTTTAAATTTAAACTTACTTATGACAAAATATAATAATAAATAAATATTTCCCAGGAAATAATATTTCCCGGGAAATAATTTTTTTGTGGAAAAATAAGGGATTTTGTTTAAAAGACTGGTAATTTTACTAATTTTGTGATATTATGTTAGTAATAATAGGCTAGGGGTGATAAAATGGCACAGGCAGTTATGGATAAGATAGATCTTGCATATAAGGGTGATGTTTTTAGTTATAATCAACTAATTGGTGCATTAAAAAAATTATATGATATTAAAGGTTTTGAAACTATGGTTTATGTTTCTGGTGGATTAGCACCTTATTTATATTTGAATGTACCTTCAAATAGATTGCATGAGGATCTTGATTTGGTCTGCGATAAATTTGATATAGAAACTTTGCGAGAAATGATAAAAAAGGCTAAATTATATATTCCTGAATGGGATAGTTTATTTTATGAAAATAATAGTGAAGACTATGGTTTTTCTTTTTTGGTTGATGGTGTTCCGGTAGGTATATTTCCTTATGAAAAGATAATTGATGGTATTAAACAAAATAGTTTTGATCCTTTTACTAAGGAAGTGAAGAGTAAATTATATCCTGGACTTAATAAATCTGATTATATAACAATATATAAAAGAGATAAAGAAGATGATGTTAGGCTTATGTCACTAGAGGTTGTAACGATAAGTAAGTATTTATCTAATAGAAATAAAGATAGAATTGATTTTGCTTATTTAGCTAAATGTAATCTTGATAGGGAAAAATTTGATAGGGTAAAAAATGCATTTGCTTCATTAAAGAATGATCTTGGAAAATATAATTCTATAAAAGTTTTAACTATGGCTATGAAAAGTCCTGTTAAACTTAAGCAAAAAAAACAGGGTGGTTTTGCTAGCGTTGTTACGATTATTTCTTCTGTTTTCTTGATTGTTGTTGTTTTAACTATATATATGTTTAATCGTTAATAATATTGAAATTGTTATTATTTTATGTTAAAATATATTTAATTTTATGAGTGGTACGATGTTTATCGTATCTTTTCTTGGTTGGAGGTTTTTTATGGGCTTTTTTGATAAT
This sequence comes from uncultured Bacilli bacterium, assembly GCA_944363595.1. Lineage (GTDB taxonomy): Bacteria > Bacillota_I > Bacilli_A > RF39 > UBA660 > CALVUN01. The sequence goes on along the minus strand of CALVUN010000039.1, from coordinate 30,771 downwards.
TTTTTTGATATTGGTGATGATAATTTTTATGGGGTTGCTGGTTTAACAAATGAATTAAATGTTATATATATTTATGATACTTTTATTCAAAAAAAGAAAAATATTTTAGTTATTGTTAATTCTTTATTTGAAGCTAATGGTATTTATCAAAGATTACTTAATTATACGGATAATGTATTATTCTTTCCTATGGATGATTTTATTACTAGTGAAGCTATTGCAATTAGTCCTGAATTTAAAGCTGAACGTATTAATACAATTAATAAATTGATTGGTGATGATAAATATATTATTGTTACTAATTTGATGGGTGCTTTAAGGTATTTACCATCTTTGAAAGTTTGGAAAAATTCTATTATTGATTTAAAAGTTGGTCAAGATATTAATCGTGAGGAACTTTTAAATAAAATATATAATCTTGGTTATGAAAGAGAAACAATTGTTACTGAAAGTGGTAAAGTAGGTGTTAGAGGCTTTGTTATTGATATTTTTCCAGTGGGAGAAGAGAATCCTATTAGAATTGAATTTTGGGGAGATACAATTGATAGTATTAAGTATTATGATGTAGAAACACAGCTTTCTACTAAAAGTGTTGATAATGTAAAAATATTACCTTTTTCAGAATTTTTGCTAGATGAATATCAAGAAAATATTGAAAGAAAGCAGAAATATTTAAAGCATTATGCTAAAGAAGTTAAAACCCTTGCAGATTATGTTAATAATGATATTTGTTTTTATTGTGATTATACACAAATTATTAATTCTTATCGTTTACTTCGCGATACAATTATGGATTACGATGCTGATAATCATGGCGGTATAAAAACGGATTATATGTTTGATATTAGTGATTTAAAGTTTAAAACAGAAATATTTTTAATGAATGTTGTTAATATGTTACCAGATGTTAAATTGAATCATCAGGAGAATTATGTAAGTTATAATATTGATAATTATGATAGTAATTATCAGTTTATTAAAAAAGATCTTGAAAAATATATGTTAGATAAGAAAACGGTTATTGTTTGTTTTAATTCTAAAAATAATTTACAAAGGGTGTATAAGTATTTAGAATTAGATAATATTATTGTTTCAAATTTAGATCATTATAAGATTGGTAAAATTAATTTTGTTGTTAAACCAATAACGAATGGTTTTATTTTTAATGATATTATTGTTATTAGTGAAAACGATCTTTTTGGTAAGAAAGAACTTAAGAGAAATTTTAAAAGTCATTATAAATTAGGAACTAGACTTGATAATATTAATGCTATTAATCATGGTGATTATGTTGTTCATGAGACTTATGGTATTGGTATTTATGATTCACTTTGTACGATAAAGAAAAATGGGTTAGATAAGGATTATATTAAAATTATATATGCTAATTCTGATGTTTTATATTTACCTGTGGAAAAGATTGATCGAATTAGTAAATTTTCTGGTAAGGATGGGGTTGTTCCTAGAATTAATAAATTGGGTAGTGATGATTGGAAAAAGAAAAAAGCAAGAGTAAAGAAAAGACTTATGAACATTGCTGCTGATTTGATTAAAGTATCTGCGATGCGAGAGGCTAAAAAAGGTTATGCTTTTAGTTATGACGATGATAATCAAATTTTATTTGATCATGAGTTTCCTTATGAAGAGACACCTGATCAACTTAAAGCAATTGAGGTTATTAAGAAAGCTATGGAGAAAAGTACCCCAATGGATATGTTATTATGTGGTGATGTGGGATATGGTAAGACTGAAGTTGCTTTTAGAGCAATGTTTAAAGCTGTAAATGATGGAAAACAAGTTGCTTATTTGTGTCCAACGACTATTCTTTCTAATCAACAATATAAAAGTGCTTTAAATAGATTTGCTAATTTTCCAGTTAGAATTGCTCTTTTAAACAGATTTGTGGATAAATCAAAACAAAAAGAAATTATTGAAGAATTGAAGCAAGGTAAAATTGATATTTTATTTGGCACACATCGTATACTTAGTAATGATATTGAATTTAAAGATTTGGGTCTTTTGGTTATCGATGAAGAACAACGTTTCGGTGTTACACATAAGGAGAAAATAAAACAATATAAATCTACTGTCGATGTTTTGACTTTGTCTGCGACGCCAATTCCAAGGACTTTACAGATGTCGATGACAGGAGTTAGAAGTTTAGCTCTTATTGAGACACCTCCTGCTCAAAGGTTGCCTATTCAGACATACGTTTTACCTGAAAATGATAGTGTTATTAAAGATGCTATTTATAAAGAATTATCTAGGAATGGTCAAGCTTTTATTCTTTATAATAGTGTTGAAAAAATTATTGATAAGGTAGATGAAATTAAAAGATTAGTTCCTGAAGCTCGTATTGATTATGCTCATGGTCGAATGACGAAAACGGAGCTTGAAAATAAAATGATAGATTTTATTAATTATAAATTTGACATTTTAGTTTGTACAACGATAATTGAAACAGGTATTGATATTCCAAATGTTAATACTTTAATTGTTATTGATGCAGATCATTTTGGATTAGCACAACTTTATCAAATCAGAGGAAGAATAGGTCGTAGTAATAAAATTGGGTATGCTTATTTAATGTATGATAAGCATAAGGTTTTAAATGATCTTGCAGTAAAAAGACTCAATACAATTAAAGAATTTACTGAATTAGGTAGTGGTTTTAAAATTGCTATGCGTGATTTGTCTATCAGAGGTGCTGGAGATATTTTGGGAAGCGAACAATCAGGCTTTATTGATACAATTGGTATTGAACTTTATTTGAAAATGTTGCATGATGCTGTTTTGGAACTTAAAGGCGAAAAAGTTGTCGATGTTGATAATAATGATAATGGTAAACCTCTTTTGGAAATATCTACTCATATTAGTGATAGTTACATTGATGATGAACATTTGAAAATTGCTGTTCATAAAAAAATAAATGAAATTGATTCTTTTGAAAAGTTACAGGAAGTAAAACATGAATTGGAAGATCGTTTTGGTAAAATTAGTGATGAACTTGAAATTTACATGATGGAGGAATGGTTTGAAAAATTGGCAATGGAAGTTGGCATAATAAATTCTAAGCAGACTAAGACTTTTATTGAATTAGAACTTGATAATAAAATTAATGATAAAATTGATGGGGAAAAGTTATTTATGGATGCTTATGAAATTTCTAAGAATTTTCGCTTTAGTTATCGTGATGGTAATATTTATATTATTTTAGATATTGTTAATTTAGATAAACATTTTTTGGTATATTTAATTGAATTATTACAAAAAATAAAAAAAGAACTAATTTAGATTAAATACTTTAATCTTTAGTTCTTTTTATTATCTTGATATTTTTGTTTGCATATTTCAATTAATTTCAATGCTTCTTCTTTGTTGTGGTAATCTTTAACTTCTACTTTGATATTTTGAAGAGTCTTATAGTTTTCAAAGAAATTTTTTATTTCTTCTTTAGTAAATTCTGATAAATCATCTAAATCTTTAATTTCATCGTATCTTGGATCGACGCTTACGACTGAGATAATTTTATAATCTTCAAATCCATTGTCGATCATTTTCAAATAGCCAATGACACGTGCGGGAACAATGCATCCAGGAAAAGTGCTTTCAGATGTTATAACTAATATGTCTAATGGATCTCCATCATTTGATAGTGTATCTTTTAGAAAACCATATTCTGCTGGATAAGTCATTGCAGAATATAAAACACGGTCTAATTTAATTTTTCCTTCTTTAATTTCAAATTTGTTTTTTGTTTTTAATGGTATTTCAATTATTGCTTCAACAATATCATTCATTTTTTTTACCTCCAATTTAAGTATAAAAAAAATATTTTTTTTAGTCAATTATTTTAGTATAAAATTATATTATTTAGTTAAAATAATGTTAGAGAAATGGAGTGAAAGAATGAAGACGACGGGGATTATTAGAAGAATCGATGAACTAGGAAGAATTGTTATTCCAAAGGAAATTAGAAAAAATTTGCGAATTAAAAATGGTGAATCAATGGAGATATTTGTCGATGATGAGGATATTATTTTAAAAAGGTATTCTCCTGTTGAAAGTCTCGATACTATTGCTTTAAAATTTGTTAATACTTTTAATCAGGTTATTAAACATAATGTTATTGTAACTGATCGAAATAAAGTTATTGCGATAGCGGGACCTTTAAAAAAGAAATATTTGGATAAAGAAATTAGTGAATTTACAGAAAGAAGTATTGAACGAAGGGATAGTTTTGTAGAAAGACAAAAAAAGACTTTTTCATTTATTAAGGGAGAAGAGGAATTTGGATATTATTCTTTTAGTTCAATTGTTAATAATGGTGATGCTTTAGGTGCGGTTATTATATTATCGACGGATGTACCTATTAGCGATGTTTCTGAGAAAATGGCTGTTATATTGTCTAAAATGATAAGTAATCAGTTTGTTGATTAATTTGGATGTAAAAAAAATGTATTAATATGGGATATTAATTGACGATTAATTTTATATGTGTTATGATTTATTTGTAATAGGATTATATATGAAAGAAAGTGAGGATAATTTATGAAAACTAGAACAAAAGTAGCTGCAGGTATTGCAGGAGGTGCTGCTGTTGGAGCAGCTTTAGGTGTTTTATTTGCCCCTAAAAAGGGAAGTGAAACAAGAAAAGAATTGATGAGTAAATGCAACGAACTAATTAGCAAGGTAAAAAATATTAAACCTGAAGATGTTAAAGATTATATTAATAATAAGGTTGATGATATAAAGAAAGAACTTGCTGAATTAGATAAAGAAAAAGTTGCTAAAAATGCTCAAGAAATGGCAAAAAAAATTAGAAAGAATGCAGAAGATTTAGTTAAGTATGCTAAAAAGAAAGGTACATCAGAATTATCTAAAGTAGCGGAAGATCTTCGTGATAAAGCTATTCAAGTTACTGAGGATGTTTTAGCTAAACTTGAAAAGTCTAAATAATAAACTAGTCTTTGACTGGTTTTTTCTTTGCATTATTTTTATTACATGATATAATAGTTTTAGATAAGCCATAAAGGTGGTGTTTTTCTTGAAAAAAATATTATTTATTGTATCTATTTTTTCTATATTTATTTTAAGTATTAGTTATTTAGTAATAAAACCTTCTTTGGCAATTGATCCTTTACAAAAAGATAGGTTTGATTATCTAAAATATGATGAAAATGTTAATTTATTGTATAAAAGAATTTATGATTTTATTTTAGAAAATGATGATTTATTAATTGGGTTATCTTCTTATAATATGAGTGATATTTTAGATGAGAATTATGATTATATGGTGAAAGTTGCTGTTAATTATGTTATAGATAATAAAGATAATTATGAATTTATAAGTGATAATATGATTTCTTTAGATGAAATTTTTAAAATTACTGATTATTTTTTTGATAAAAGAGATTTTTATGTTAGTACTGATGATACCGATATGGTAAAATTAGTTTTATATGATAAAAGATTCAAGTTAGATATTAGTGATATGAGTATTATTAGTAATAATTCCGATGGTGTTTTGGTTAATGTTTTGTATGATAATGATAATATGGTATCATCTTTTAATTTTTATTTTGGTCGTAATGACGATAAGTTATATGTGAAAAATATAGAGGTGGTATTGTGAAAAAAAGAGTATTAGAAGGGGGGATATATGTTGCTTTAATTAGTGTAGGCATTTTTTTATCTTATTATTTTGTTAGTAATTATTATAGTTTATTAGATGATAATAGAAAACTTATAGAGAATGCAAATGAAAAAGGTCTTGTTAATGAAGTGGGTGATATTGATTTGACATCAGTTTATTTGGAAAAAGATAAATTAGAGCAGGAATTATTGGAAAAATATGAGACAACTGATATTTCTAAAATTAATGAATTTATTTCGGAAGTTAATAATTCTAATTCTTTAATTGAAAAAGATATTGTCGATTTGAATAATGATGTTGAAAAGTTAAATGGTAAAGTTGAACAGTTAAGTAGACAATATAATGTGTTAAAAGAACGACAAGAAAAGATAGAAAGTACTAGTGGTAATTCTTATTTAATTGATAATGTTATTACATTTAATCAATATCCTACTTATCCAACGGGGTGTGAAAGTGTATCTTTGTATATTTTACTTAAATATTATAATGTAAATGTTACTGTCGATGATATTATTAGTAAATTACCTAAAGGTGATATGCCATATCGTAAAGATGGTGTTTTATATGGTGGAAATCCATATGTTGAGTTTGTTGGTAGTCCTTATTCGGCTGCTTCTTATGGTGTTTTTGACGATCCAATATATAATGTTGCCGTGCAGTATAAAAGTGGCATGATAAATGGTAAAGGTAATAGTTTAGATACTGTTTTGAATATTGTTAGTCAGGGACGTCCTGTTATAGTATGGACTTCAATGTATTTATCTTTGCCTTATGTTTCAGGTTCTTGGATTTATCCAGAAACAAATGAAGTTATTGAATGGCCTGCGAATGAACATGCTGTTGTAATTTTTGGTTTTAATGATGATTATGTTATTATTTCTGATCCTCTCGATGGTAAAATTAAGTATCAAGATAGAAAACTTTTTGAAAGTAGATATAATTATTTTGGAAAAAGAAATTTGTATTATTAGAGGTGTTGTATGAAAAAAATTAGAATTGCTATGGTATTAGTTATTTTTGGTTTTATTATCTTTAATGGAATTGTATATTATTTTAGTTATAATATTTCTTTAGATAATATTAAATTGACTGATGGGATTTCAGAATATGAGCAAATTGTTAAAAGTAATGATTCATATAATTTGTTAATTAGCGATGGTGATATTATTAATAGTAATAATCAACAGTTAATTGATAAAAAAGAATCTTTGTTGGAAAAAGTTAATGAATTGTCAACAGAAGTTGATAGGTTAACTTTGGAAATTGAAAAATTGTCTTAATTACCTTGGAAAAAAATTAAATTTATGTTATAATATGGCTAACACGTTGAAGGAAAGAGTAATAATTAATTTTGAATAGAGAGTCTATGGTTGGTGAAAATAGATCAAAATGATTATTATAAATGGTTCTGGAGTTTTCTAATCTAATAGGTTAGAACGGAGGTATCCGTTATCAAAAGAGAGTGTATTTTATATGAAATAAGGTGGTACCGCGGTTATTATCGTCCTTAGGTGTCCATTTTATTTTTTTTTGGAGGTGATTATTTGGTTAGATGGGAGAAAATTTCTAAGGAACAATATATTAAAGATTTTGGTAGTGTTATTGGATATGATGAAATTAAATTACCAGAAAGAAAGACAATGAAATCATCTGGTTATGATATTTATTGTCCTAAAGATGTTATTATTAAAGCTCATTGTTCTTTGATAATTCCTACAGGAATTAAAGCTAGAATGTCTGATGATATGTTTTTGGCTTTATACATTCGAAGTAGTATGGCTATTAAGAAAAATTTTAGATTAGTAAATCAAGTAGGTATTATTGATAGTGATTATTATAATAATATTGATAATGAAGGTCATATTATGGTATGCTTGTATAATGATAATGATATTGATATGATGATAAGAAAAGGTGAAAGAATAGTACAAGGTATATTTCAATCTTTTTATGTAACTAGTGATGATATTGCTAGTGATATAAGAATTGGAGGTATTGGTAGTACTAATATGATGGGAGATGTTAATAATGAGTAAAAAGTTTTATATAAGTACGGCAATTGCATATACTAGTGCAAAGCCACACATTGGTAATACTTATGAGATTGTTCTTGCTGATGCTATTGCTAGGTATAAAAGATTAGAGGGTTATGATGTTTATTTTCAAACTGGTACGGATGAACATGGACAAAAAATTGAAGATAAGGCACATGATGCTAATTTGACACCTCAGGAATTTGTAGATGATATTGCAAGTCAAATTAAAGATATTTGGGATCTTATGAATACTAGTTATGATAAATTTGTAAGAACGACTGATCCTGTTCATGAAAAAATTGTGCAAGATATTTTTAAGAAACTTTACGATCAGGGTGATATTTATAAGGGAGAATACAAGGGATTATATTGTACTCCTTGTGAATCTTTTTGGACGGAAACACAATTAGTTGATGGTAAATGTCCTGACTGTGGTAGAGAAGTTAAAGAAGCTACGGAAGAAGCTTATTTCTTTAAGATTAGTAAATATTCAAAATGGTTAGAGGATTATATTGAAAGTCATCCTCACTTTATTGAACCTGAATCTAGAAAAAATGAGATCATGAATAATTTTATTAAGCCTGGTTTACAAGATTTATGTGTTTCTAGAACTTCTTTTAAATGGGGAATACCTGTTACATTTGATGATAAACATGTTATTTATGTTTGGATTGATGCTCTTTCTAATTATATTACGTTTTTAGGTTTTGATGTTAATGGTAATCATAGTAATATGTTTAAAAAATATTGGCCTTGTGATATTCATTTAATAGGTAAGGATATTTTAAGATTTCATACAATATATTGGCCTATTATGTTACATGCTTTAGGTGTAGAACTTCCTAAACAAATTTTTGGTCATCCTTGGCTTTTATCGGGTACTGATAAAATGAGTAAAAGTAAAGGAAATATTATTTATGCAGATGATTTAGTTAATAAATTTGGGGTAGATGCTGTTCGGTTTTATTTACTTCATGAAATTCCTTTTGCATCGGATGGTTTTTTTACAATGGATTTATTGATTGATAGTATAAATAGTAATTTAGCTAATGTTTTGGGAAATTTAGTTAATAGAACAATTGGTATGATTGATAAGTATTTTGAAGGTATTGTTACGAATAAAGAGGTTAATGAAAATATTGATCAGGAATTTATTTCTTATGTATTAGAAATGCCTATTAAGGTTACTAATAAGATGAATGAACTTCGTGTTGCTGATGCTGTTGATCTAGTATTTGAAATTTTTAGAAGATGTAATAAATATATTGATGAGACTATGCCATGGGTTCTTGCTAAAGATGAAACTAAAAAAGATCGTTTAGCTACTGTTTTATATAATTTAGTAGAGGGTATTAGAATTGGAACGGTTTTACTTCAACCTTTTATGCCCGAAACAAGTGAAAAGATATTTAATCAAATAAATACTTCTCTTAATGATTTTTCTTCTTTAGCTAAGTTTGGAGGTTATGAATCTGGAACTAAGGTTAATAAACGTGAAGTTTTATTTCAAAGAATTGATAAGGAATAATTTGTTTTGTAACTTTGTTGACATTTAAAATAATTAATTGTATAATAATTTTCAAAAAAAGGGGGGAGTAAAATGTTAGATGATAAAGATTCTTCACTTAGTAGTGCTACTTTAAATAATATTAATTGGCAAATTGAAAAAATAGATAAAGAACTTGATTATACTATTAAGTTAGTAAATGATATGGAAGAAAAAAAACTAATTATGAAAGGATTTTCGGGTAAAATAATTAGTGAGATTTTACTTTCTTTACTTGCTACTTTATTGGCTATGATTTTTCTTGTAATGTCTAATTTATATTTAGTTCTTTATTTTAAATATTTAGTTCCTTTAATTACGTTTGTTTTGTCATTAGTTGTTTGGGTAAGAATTAGAAATGATTATTTTGTATGTAGAGATAATAATTATGTTGATTTAGAAAAAAATATTGCTAAATTAAAAGTTAATATTTCTAATTTACAGGCAAAAAAAATAGAATTGGTTGAAATGAAAAATATTGTTATTAATCATGTTTTGGATTCTAAAAATAATGATTTACAGCAAAATATTCCTCATGTTGTTAGATATGATGATGATAAAGAGAAAACATCTGTTAAAAAGAAAAGTTTGAATAATAAAAAGCATTGACATTTTAGGTGTAAATGTTTTTTATTTTGGAATTTTTATTTACATCTTCTTTTAATTTTGTTATATTGATATTGTTGTGTTGTAGTATTGTAGTATTGGAAAGGGAGATAGACAATGCTTAACATTAACCAAGAAAAAGTATTAGTTTTTTCTTTTATTGCAATTTTAATATTGATTGGTTTAATTGCTATTTGGGAGCATAATTTAATTGATATTATATATTTTGTAATAATCTTTTGTTGTTTTATTAAATTTATACTTATTAAAATTAAGATGTAATCAATTATACTTTGGTATAATTTTTTTATTTGACTTTGTTTTTTTTACATGATAAACTTGGATAAATGAGGTGATTGAATGTTTATTGATACACATTGTCATGTATATAAAGAATATTATTTGGATATTGATAAAATTATTCAAAATGCTAATTCTAATGATGTAAAAATATTAATTGTTAATGGTTGTGATATGAAAAGTAATAAAGAGGTATTGGAGCTTGTAAAAAAATATGATAATGTTTATGGAGCCTTGGGTTTTCATCCAACAGAGCTTGATAATATTGGTGAAGATGAATTAAAGTGGCTGGATGATAATATTAATAGTTCTAAGATTGTTGCAGTGGGAGAAATTGGTCTTGATTATCATTATGATAATACAGATAAGATTAAGCAACAAGAATTTTTTAAGAAACAACTTGAAATAGCTAGGAAACATGACTTACCTGTTATTGTTCATAGTAGAGATTCAATTCAAGATACATATAATATATTGAAGAACTCTTCTGTAAGGGGGGTACTTCATTGTTATAGTGGCAGTTTGGAAATGGCTAAGGAATTTATTAAAATTGGTTATTTTTTAGGTATTGGAGGTATAATTACTTTTAAAAATGCTAAGAATATTATTAATGTCATCAATAATATTGATTTAGAATATATATTATTGGAGACAGATAGTCCATATTTGGCTCCGGAACCTTATAGGGGTAAAATAAATGAACCAGCTTATATTCCTATTATTGCTAGTAAAATTGCTGCTTTAAAAGGTGTTTCTATTAGTGATGTTAAGCGTATTACAACGAGTACTGCAAGGGGCATATTTGACTTTTTGAAATAAGTATGCTAAAATATATATTGCCTGAATAAAAAAATAAGAGGTGATTTAATGAAAAAAATAGTATCTAATGCCGTGATTGTGGGGTCGCAATTATTGGTTGGAGGACTATTTTTGGTAATGTTATTTACTGGAAAGCCAGAAAATAATATGGTTGTAGTCGTAGAAAATAGTAATATGAATAAAATGGCTGATGTTGTTTCTTCTTTGTTTGTTGCTAATACTCCTACAGTTGATGAGACTGTAGTTGAAGATCTTAAGAGTGAAGAAGAAGTTCAAAAAGAAGAGGAATTAAAACGACAAGAGGAGTTAAAGAAACAACAAGAGGCTGAGGCTAAAGCTAAAGAAGAAGAACAAAAGGCTTTAGAGGAAGCACAAAAACAGGAACAGGCTAATAATCAAAATAATAATGTGATTAGTAATCCTGATACTAGTGATAGTGCTGTTATTGCAACTTATTATGGAAGCTTAACAGGTTATGGACCAGATTGTTATGGATGTTCAGGTTATACTTCAAGTGGTCATAATGCTAATGCTTCATATACTTACAATGATAGTGAATATGGTACAATTAGAATTGTCGCTGCTGATCCTAGTATACCTTTGTATTCAGTGTTTAGAATTACAATTCCTGGTTCGGATCCGTTTTTAGCAATTGTTCTTGATCGTGGTGGTAATGTTGGATTTGATAGAGGTACATTGTTTGATCTGTTATTCCCAACGGAATCACAAGCAATGCATAAAACAGATAATGTAATGTTTGAGCAATTAAGATAATGACTTTCATAGTCATTTTTTTCTTGTTTTTTTGGTTAATTAACGATATAATTTATTTAATGGTGGTGATGTTATGTTTTGTCCATACTGCGGTAATGAAATTGATAAAGATTCTGATGTGTGTCTTAAATGTGGAAAGTTTTTGATAAAAAAAAATAATGAAAATAAATCTAATGATATTACTAAATGGCAAGGAATAGGTATTGCTGGATTTGTTTTATCTTTTTTTTCTTTATTTGTTTCTTTAAGAATTCTTTTTAATAATATTATTACTGATTTAGATTTTTCTTCTACTTTAGTTTTAATAGTTTATCTTTTTATTAATCTTTCGATTGAATTTATAATGGCTCTTTCCGGTTTTATACTTTCTTCAATTTCTCGAATGAAAAAAAGTGATTTTTGGAATTTATTAGGAATTTTAATTTCGATGATCTCTTTTTGTATTATGGCTATTATTACTTTGTTAATTATTGTTAAATAGGTGATTATAAATGGATAAAAAATTTAAGTTTAAAAAAAAATATGGTCAGAATTTTATTAATGATCCTAAATTAATTGATAAAATTGTTGATAGTGCTTTAATTGATAAAAATACTTTGGTTTTGGAGATAGGACCTGGAGCAGGAGCTTTATCTTTGAAGATTGTTAGTAAAGCTGGATTTACTTTACTTTATGAGGTAGATGAGAGCTTAGAACTTTATTTGTTAAAATTGCTTAGTGATTATGATAATAAGAAAGTTATTATTAGTGATTTTCTTAATGTCGACGTTGATTCTGAAGTTAGCAAATATTCTTTTGATAAATTTTTTGTGGTTGCTAATTTACCTTATTATATTACTAGTCCTATTATTATGAAAATATTACATATGAAGAGGTTACCTGATAAGGTTGTAGTAATGGTGCAAAAGGAAGTTGCTTTTAGACTTAGTGCTAAAAATGGTAGTAGTGATTATGGCGCTATGACGGTTTATTTATCTTATTTTTATAATGTTAAGATATTATTTGATGTAGATCGTAATTATTTTACTCCAGTACCCAATGTTGATAGTGCTGTTGTTTTAATGGAAAAGAAAGATAATATTGCTAAGATTGATAATAAATTGTTTTGGAAGGTAATTAAGATTGCATTTCATTTTAAAAGGAAGAATTTACGTAATAATTTTAAGAAATATGATTTAGATATGATTTCTAATATTCTTTTAAAATATGGATTTAATTTGAATGATAGAGCTGAAGATTTGCCTTTAGAAGTATTTGTTGAAATTACTAAAAATTGGAAATAGATCAATATTGATGTTAGTTTTTTATTTTTTACATCTTTATTGGTCTTTTTTTTTAATTTTGTCATATATTTAAGTGGTGATAATTTTGGGTGAAAGGGATGATTTCGTTTTGTTTAATATTGGTGATTTAGTTACAAGAAATTCTTATAATAATGATATTGTATTTAAAATTATTGATATTGATGGTGATATGTATATTTTAAAAGGTGTTAGTGTTCGTTTATATGCTGATAGTGATGCTAGTGATTTAAAAATTTATTCAATAAATGATCAGAATATAATGGATGATTTTGCACCTCAGTTAGATGAATATCGTTCTTTAGATAGAAATGAGTATTTTTATTTACCGGGAAAGATTTTACATATTGATGGTGACAGAGAATATTTGGATAAATGTATGACATTTTATAAGAATAATGGTGTTAAAGCTTATGGAGTTTTTATTTCTGAAGATGATTTGGTAGATAAGATTAGTGGTTGTTTGAAAACTTATAACCCTGATATTTTGGTTATTACGGGTCATGATGCTTATTTTAGAAAGAAAAGGCAAAATAATATGTATAAAAATACTAATAGTTTTATTGATGCTGTTAAAGAGGCAAGAAAGTATGAAAAATCACATGAGAAGCTTTTAATTATTGCAGGTGCATGTCAATCTAATTATGAGGAATTGATAAAGGCTGGGGCAAATTTTGCTTCTAGTCCTAAAAGAATTAATATTCATGCATTAGATCCCGCTATTATAGCGGCATGTTTAGCTTTTTCGGATAAGAATAATAATATTGATTTAATTAAAATTTTGGATAAGACTAAGTATGGTCCTGATGGAATTGGGGGAATTATTACTAAAGGGACAATGTATGTTGGTTATCCTAGATAAGGGGGAATATATGACAATTGCTAAGATTAAAGATGATATTAATAGTCAAAAGGGTAATGTAGTTAGAGTTATTTGTAATGGCTCTAGAAATAGGGTACAGGAATATACTGGTGAAATTACAGAAATTTATAATTCTATTTTTATTGTTAAGTTAGATAATGCAAAGATGAAAAGTTTTTGTTATTCTGATGTATTAACAAATAATATACAATTGTACTTTGACAATATGTAAAAAATATGCAAAAATGCTTGACTTTTATACAGTGGTTGGGATAAAATGTAATTAGGAAAGATATTTTCTAGAAGGAGTTGATAACATAATGACTATTAGTTCAGTTACTGTCAAGAAATTTGACAAGGAAAATTCTCGTATGAAAGGAATCGCTTCTGTTTTAATCGATGACTGCTTTGCTGTTCATGACATTAGAATTATCGAAGGTGATAATGGTTTATTTATAGCTATGCCTAGTAGACAAACTTCTACAGGTGGTTATAGAGATATAGCTCATCCTATTAATTCTGAAACTCGTCAAATGTTTGAAAAGGCTGTTCTTGAAGCTTATGAAAAAGCTGAATAGATAAAGTTATTTTAACTTAAAATAAGTATTTCATTAAGAAGTACTTATTTTTTTATGATGATGGTATTATTTTTAATTTTAAATTTACTATATATTTTTAATTGTCTTATTAATCTAAATAGTGCTTCATCTTTAGCTTTGCATTCTAACATAATGTCAATATCTTGTGAATATATTGATATTATTTTTATAAAATTGATAAAATCTTGATAATTTATATATTCACTATGGGCTCTTGGATTGGTAAGATTTTTCGGTGATGAAAAATGTATTTTGGGAGGTAAAGGATTATTTTGCCATGTTGCCAGAATTTGTGGTAAATAATCTTCAATTTTTTCTTTTTCATTATTGCATTTGTAATGATGATAATCTAAAACCATTGGTATGTTTAATTTTTGACAAATAGATAGGGTATCTTTAATATTATATACTTTATCATCATTTTCTAGGATAATTATTTTTTGAATTTCTTGTGGTAGTTTTTGAAAATTTTTTATGAAACGTTTAATACTTTCTTCTTTGTTATTATATTTAGCACCAATATGAAGTATGATTTGACTATTTATATTCATTGCTTTAAAAAGGGCTTGATGATATTTTAAAATATTAATACTTTTATTTACAATATTTGGGTCTTGACTATTTAGGATACAATATTGGTCGGGGTGGGTATCAATTCTTATTTGATATTTTTTTATTAAATTTCCTATTTTTTTCCATTCTTTTTGATAGGGAGTAATGTAGTCAAAGGTAACATTAGGATGTGTTGCAAGTGGTACAATTGTGGTACTGAAACGGAAAAAATTTATTTTATTTTGATGATTATATTTTAGAATAGTTTGAAAATTTTTTATATTTTTTTTTAGGATTTTATGAAGCTCTTGTTGGGCTTTTTTTTCTTTTAGTTTTTTATATCTACTATAAGTTATTGTATGGCAATATGATGTATTTATTAAAGTTAATGATATTGCAACGTATCCTAGTCGTATTTTCATATTTTAATCACCTTTTTTATTATTTGTTTAATTTTATGTTTTATGTGAAAAAGAAATATTTTTTCTTTTTTTTCTTTTTTAAAAGGAAATTAGAAATATAAGGATAATGATTATAGTAAGGGAGGTAGAAATATGAAATGATGTTTTATTTTAATTTGGGGTTGTTTGAAAGGAGGAAATTAGACTTGAAAAGAAATTTATTATTGTTTATTTTTACTTTTTTATGTTTTGTTTTTAATATGTTTTCTGTGAATGCTGCTAATTTAACAAGAGAACGTTTAGATAATATTTATGGAATTTTTATATATGATGATTATTATTCTTTTGGAGGTGAAATATATCGTATGGATGGTAAAATTGCATATTGTTTACAGCCAGGAAAGAAAATTTTAACAAGTGATTATAATTCGACTGATGAGATTGAAATTACTGATCTTACTAATGAGCAAGTTAAGAAGATTGAACTTATTGCATACTATGGATATGGTTATATTGGTCATGATGATCCTAAATATTATTTAGCTGCTCAGGAAATGATTTGGGAATTTATCTTTAATAATAGTGAAAGCTATTGGACTACAACACAGGATGTTCATGGTGTAAGGATTGATATTGAAAAAGAAAAAAAAGAGATTAATAATCTTATTTCTAATCATAACAAGAAACCATCTTTTGATGGAAATAGAGTCGTCGGTATGATTGGCGATACTATTAAATTGGAAGATAAAAATGGTGTTTTAAGTGGGTATCAAGTAGTTGGTAAAGCTAGCGATTATGTAAAAATTCAGGGTAATAATTTAGTGATCGATAATCTTTCTAATATATATGGTACTAATAATATTCAATTAGAAAAAAAACAATATACGGATGATGTTGTTTTATTCTATTATTATGGTTCTTCACAAATGATGATTTCCACAGGAAAAGTGGATAATGTTACTTCTAGTTTGAAAATTGATATAACGGGTGGAAAATTTGAAATTAATAAAATTGGTGAAAATTTAATTATTGGTGATAATGGATTTGAGTATGAAAAAATTAATTTAGAAGGTGTTAAATTTGATTTGTATGCAAATGAAGACATTATAACAAGTGATGGTGTTTTAAGATATCATAAGGGTGATTTAATTGGTAATTATATTACTGACGCTAATGGTTATGTTAGTGATAATTTATATTTGGGGTCTTATTGTATTAAAGAAATATTATCTTCAAATAATAATGTTGTTTTAGATAATGATTATTGTTTTGAATTAAAAGAAACAGATGATAATACTATTCCTAATATTAAGCTGGATATAGAAAATTATTGGCCAAAAGGAAGACTTGAATTTTATAAAGGAGATGCAAATACTAATATTGGTATTCCTAATACTTGGATTGAAATATATACTTTAGACGGTAATTTGATTTATTCGGGAAAGACTGATGAAAAAGGAATGATTATTATTGATAATTTATTTGTTGGTAAGTTTTATTTAATTGAGAAGGCCGCTGCTGAAGGTTATAAAAATACTAACGATAAGATTTATTTTGAAATTCAAAATGATGGCCAAATTGTGGAAAGTTCTTTATTAAATGAAAAAATTGAGGTTCCTATTACTGGTAGAGATGATAATGATGGTATATTGGTTTTACTTATGGGTATGATGATTTTAGGATATGTTGGTTATGCAATTATCAAAAAGAAAAATAGTTAGTGTTATCATATTAGTTTTAATTTATTTTGTTTTTTTGTTGTTTTGGGGTTTTAAACAGTATATAAATTGTAGAATAAATACAATTAAAGAAATTAGTATGGATTTTTTTCTAGATAATATGTTAGATAATGAAAATTATAATATTGCTATGGGAAAAAGTGATGAGATTATTGATTATGTGGCTGTTTTGGAAATTCCTAAAATTGGGTTAAAACAAGGCTTGGTAGATATTGATTCTATATATAATAATGTTAACTATAATATTTCTATTCATGAGTTATCTAGTATGCCTGATAAAGAAAAGGGTAATTTTATTTTGATGGCTCATTCTGGTTCTAGTAATGTTTCTTTTTTCAAAAATTTGAATATGCTTAGTATCGATGATGAAGTTTATGTTTATTATAATAAAATGTTATATAAATATCTTGTTTATGATATTTATGAAGAAGATAAGATAGGTGTTATTAATGTTAGTTATAATGATAAAACTGCTATTTTAACAATGACTACCTGTAGTGATAATAAGGATAAACAGCTTATTGTTATTGCTAAGTTGCAATCTAAGAAGGAAGTTTAAAAAAAAGACAACTTGTCAACGATTTTTTTAATATATTGATGAGTTGTCTTATTTTGCTAATTGTTTGTGAAATATTTTTTTGAAAATAAATCTTACAAATGGTCCTGCATAGAAAAGTTGAAAACATAATGCCATTGGAAAATTTTTAACCCATGTTTGAAGCCAATTTGCTATAATGTTTTCAATGCCATTATAATTGAATAAAATGTTTGCAATAAAGCTCATTATAGGACACATTAAGCAAACTATTATTGATGATATAATAATCGTTATGATGATTGGTTCACTTTTTTTAAAATTAATTGTTTTTTTAGCTATTTTTTGTGATAATTTTCCTACGATAAAAAATTCAATAATGAAGGCAATAGGAACCATTATTGGTAATTCTTGTAAATCTAAAATAAATACTTGATTGTTCATTCCTCCAATACTCATAGATATGTTATAACAAACCATTGCATAAACCATTATAATTACCATAATAATAGTGTAGATAAAATCTTGAAATTTTGTTTGTGGCATAATTAAAAACTCCTTTCTTAAAATAACATAAAATATAGTGTTGTTCGTTAGTCATTATTTTAATAATGTTCGTTTCCAATTATTACCTATTTTTTTGTTGAACATTGGTAATTATAGCATATTTTTTTAATTTATGTAAGTTTTTTTTAAATAATTTTAATGTGTATAGGAATATTTATAATTAATTTATCATTTATTTTTTAGATAATTCTTTAAATAATACTTGACATTGATTATTTAAAAGTATAAAATTGTTAGTGTCCTAACATTAAGGAGGTTATCATGAATTATAGTGTTGGTTTATTAATTAATAAGATATCCAATCAATTAAAGAGACAAATTGAGCAAGTAATAGGAAATAAAAATGAATTAACTAAGACTCAAAGTATGATTCTTTGTTACATAGTTCATCATGATAATGAATATATTTATCAGAAGGATATTGAAAAAGATTTTTCTATTAGGAGGTCAACGGCAACAGAAATTTTGAATTTGATGGAAAAAAAAGATTTAATAAAGAGAATTTCTTGTGTGCATGATAAAAGGATAAATAAGATTATTGTCACAGAGAAGGGAAGACAATTAGAGGAATATGGTAGAGAGAAAATAAACCATCTTGAAAAACAAATGGTAAGTTCTTTGACGGAAGAGGAACAGAAATTATTATTGATATTATTATCAAAGGTAGAAAAAAATTTAATTGAAAGGGAGAAATAACATGATAAGAAAGTTAATGAAATCGATAAGAGAATATAAGGTATCATCAATATTAACACCTATTTTTGTATCATTGGAGGTTGTTTTAGAAGTAATTATTCCTTTATTAATGGCTAATTTAATTGATGATGGTATTTATCAGGGGGAAATGAATTTAGTTTATAAAATAGGTATTGCTCTTATTATATGTGCAATTTTATCGTTAATATTTGGAATGTTATCTGGTATGTTTGCCGCTAAGGCATCTGCTGGTTTTGCCAAAAATTTAAGGCAGGACTTATATTATAAAGTACAAACTTTTTCGTTTGCAAATATTGATAAATTTTCGACCAGTAGTCTTGTAACACGTCTTACAACAGATATTACAAATGTACAAATGGCATATCAAATGATTATTAGAATTGCTGTAAGGGCTCCTTTAATGTTGATTATTTCATTGTTTTTTGCATTATCTATTAATAAAAGTTTATCACTTATTTTTTTAATTATTATTCCAATATTGGGATTCGGGCTATTTTTAATTGCTAAAAAGGTTCATCCTATTATGGAAAGGGTATTTAAGAGGTATGATGCATTAAATAATGTTGTTGAAGAAAATGTTAGTGCTATTAGGGTTGTTAAGTCTTTTGTTTTAGAGAAAGAAGAAGTATCTAAGTTTAAACGTGTTTCTAATGAAATTTATCAAGGATTTAGTAAAGCTGAGAAAATTTTGGCATTTAATGGTCCACTTATGCAATTTGCTATTTATGCTTGTATTTTGTTAATATCTTGGTTTGGTGCAAAAATTATTGTAACTTCAAATATGACAGACTTAACTACAGGAGAATTAATGACGATGTTTACATATAGTATTCAAATTTTGTCTAGTTTAATGATGTTATCTATGATTTTTGTTATGATTATTATATCAAGGGCATCTGTAGAAAGAATCGTCGAAGTTTTAGATGAGGTACCAACATTAAAAGTTAAGAAAAATCCTATTTATGAAGTCAAGGATGGTTCAATTGATTTTGATAATGTAAGCTTTAGTTATGTTGGAAAAAAAGAAAAGGAATGTCTTAAAAATATTGATATTCATATTAAATCAGGCGAAACAATTGGTATTATTGGTGGTACAGGAAGTGGTAAATCTAGTTTGGTTAATTTGATTCCAAGATTATATGATGTAACTGAAGGAACTTTAAAAGTTGGTGGAGTCAACGTTAAAGATTATGATTTGGAGGCTTTAAGGAAAGAAGTTGCATGTGTTTTACAAAAAAATGTTTTGTTTTCTGGTACAATATCTGATAATATTCGTTGGGGTGATAAAGATGCTTCTCAAGAAGAAATTGAAAGAGTGTGTAAATTAGCTCAAGCTGATGAATTTATTCAGAAGTTTCCTCTTAAGTATGATACTTATATTGAAGAGGGTGGAACTAATGTATCTGGTGGTCAAAAACAACGTTTATGTATTGCAAGGGCTCTTCTTAGAAAACCTAAAATATTGATTTTAGATGATTCTACATCAGCGGTGGATACTAAAACTGATAGTTTAATTCAAAAGGCCTTTAATGATGAAATTCCTGATACTACTAAAATAATTATTGCACAAAGGATTTCATCAGTAGAAAAGTGTGATAGAATTATTGTTATTTATCATGGTAAAATAAATGGTGTAGGAACACATGAAGAATTGTTAAAGTCTAATGCTATTTATAAGGAAATTTATGATTCGCAAACTAAAGGAAGTGATACTAATGAAAAATAATCAGATAAAAAAGGGAACTTTAAAAAGGTTATTAAGTTATGTTCTAAGTAATTATAAAAAGCAATTTATTTTTGTTTTTGTTTGTATTATTATTTCTTCAATTGCTTCTGTTGCAGGATCATTATTTTTGCAAACTTTAATTGATGATTATATAACTCCACTTTTAAGTGATGAGAATCCTGTTTTTACAGCACTATTAAAAGCTTTGGGAGTAATGGCAATTGTTTATATTGTGGGTATTTTAGCATCTTATTTGTATAGTAGGTTAATGGCTGTTGTATCTCAAGGTGTTTTAAGGGATATTCGAAATGAAATGTTTACAAAAATGGAAAGATTACCTATTAGTTATTTTGACACTAATACTCATGGTGATATTATGAGTCATTATACTAATGATACCGATACTTTGCGACAGATGTTATCACAAAGTTTGCCACAAGTTATTACATCTGTATTTAGTATTATTGCAATATTTTGTTCTATGATTTATTTAAGTCCAATGTTAACTTGTTTTGTTATTGCTTTTACTTTAATTACTATTGTTGTTACTAAAAAAATAAGTTCAAAAAGTGCTAAATATTTTTTAAAGCAACAATATGCTTTAGGTAAAGTAAATGGTTATATTGAAGAGATGTTAAATGGTCAAAAGGTAATTAAGGTTTTTACTCATGAGGAGGAAGCTAAAAAGGGATTTGATAAGTTAAATGAACAGTTAAATGAAAATATGTATCATGCTCATAAATTTATTAATATTTTAATGCCTATTGCTAATAATTTGGCAAATTTACAGTATGTTTGTATTGCTTTGATTGGTACTGTTTTAACAATTAATGGTACAATTGCTTTATCAATTGGTACGATAGTTTCTTTTTTACAGTTATCTAGAAATTTTGCTCAACCAATTAATCAGGTAATGAATCAATTTAATTCAATTGTTATGGCTTTAGCGGGAGCTAGCAGGATTTTTACTATGATGGATGAAATTCCAGAACAAGATGATGGTTACGTTACACTTGTTCGTGTACATAAACAAGACAATGGTGATATGATTGAGACTAAAGATGAAACTGGAATTTGGGCTTGGAAGCATCCTCATCATGATGGAAGAATTGAATATATTGAGTTAAAAGGTAAAATTGATTTTGAAAATGTTACGTTTGGTTATGATAAGGATAAAATTGTTTTACATGATATTTCTTTATATGCAAAGCCAGGTCAAAAAATTGCTTTTGTTGGTGCAACAGGTGCTGGTAAGACAACTATTACAAATTTATTAAATCGTTTTTATGATATTAATAGTGGAAAAATTAGATATGATGGTATTAATATTGAAAAAATTAAAAAGGATGATTTGAGACTTTCTTTAGGAATGGTTTTACAAGATACTAATTTGTTTACTGGTACTATTAAAGATAATATTAAGTATGGAAAAGCTAATGCTACTGATGATGAGGTAATTCAGGCGGCTAAATTGGCTAATGCTGATAATTTTATTAGACGACTACCTAATGGTTATGATACAATGTTGACAGGTAATGGTTCTCAACTTTCTCAAGGTCAACGTCAGTTAATTGCTATTGCTAGATGTGCTATTAATAATCCTCCTGTAATGATACTTGATGAAGCTACTTCCTCAATTGATACAAGGACTGAAAAAATTGTTCAAGATGGTATGGATAAACTTATGGATGGAAGAACAGTATTAGTTATTGCTCATAGATTATCAACGGTTAGAAATTCTAAGGCTATTATGGTACTTGATCATGGTAGAATTATTGAGAGAGGAGATCATAATCAATTAATTGAACAAAAAGGTACATATTATCAACTTTATACTGGTGCTTTTGAACTAGAGTAAGATATCTCTAGTTTTTTAAGTTAATATATAATTATTTTTTCTTTAATATTTAAAATAAATTTAATAGACTCATTATGAATTATTTAATTTATCAGTTATATATTTGACTTATTTTTTTATAAAATGGGTTTAATGTTTTTTATTTATTTATAGAACTAATAAAATAGCTTTTTTTCTTTTTAATAATAAAAAAAGAGCAATTTTTTGCTCAATTGAAAATACATTAAATTAATAATTTATACATCTTGTTAAATGATATGGTTTTAAAGTGAGACTTTTATTTTTCTTTTGCATAAATAAATAATCATTAATATCTATGCTGCTATATTTATATTTCAACTTTTGATTAATTATATCTATTACAGTAAGCATATTTGCGCGGATCTCAACTTCGTAAATTGAATTTATGGGAATTTCAATTTGATTGTCAATTAATTTTGATAATTCATCATCATATTTTAATATTCCTATTCCTCTTAAAATTTGAGGTATTTTATAATCAGCACAACCTACTAAATGTGTGTAATTAACTTTGATTTTCTCTTTTTGTTCTCTAATATGTAAAATATCAGATGCTAATAATTGTGCTAACTTATAAAAATATATTGTTTGATTATTATAGGTTCTCTCATCTTTAAAGCTAGGAAAAAATTTTATAATTGTCTCAAAAAGTTCTACATCTGAAGTAATATGTTTTATATATTGGTAAAAGTTTCCTTGCATTTTTTCATTTACAATAATACTTATTTCTTTTATTATTTTAAATCTTTCTTCTAATAAGGGAATTTCTATATTTCCCTTTAAAATATTAGAAAAACATTCTTGACTAACATTTGAAAAATCAGTAGTTTTTGATTCCTTAACGTACTTTAATAAAGCATATAATAAAGCAATTGAACCATCTAACTTATCAGAATGTGTTTCTATAGTCCATTTAGGGCTTCCCCAAAATGAGAAATCAATTGATTCATAAATTAATAAAAAATTAATAATTGTTTCAACCGGTAATTCTAATAATCCAAATGGAGATGATGAAAGCCAATGTTCCATTTTTATATTTTCAATTTTTTCTATAAATTGATTTAATTTTTCTTCATTTATAGACACATGCTTTGAATTTTTTGATACATATTTACAGCTTTTTATTATACTTTCTAACATGAATAATTAACACTCCTCTCAATATTTATTATTTTACTACATTATTAAAACTTTTGTGTCTATAAAATTATTTTAACACTAGTTTTCTACTTTTAATCTTTAATAATTTCAAGTATTTTTGTATTTGACCTTAAAATTTGAATAGTTTTAGGTTCAAGCATAAAAAAGTCTATAGTATCAAATACTATGAATTTTTTTATATCTAAATTGCTAAATGTGCTATTTTAATCTCTATTGAGTGAAGAGCATACAAGTTACGAACTTATATGGGATTTTTATTAAAATTTAATGTTAGTATGGAGGAATTTGTTATTTTATAGTATAATATTTTATATTTATGTTTTAACGGAGTGATAGTATGTTAAAAGAATTAAAAATAGAATTAACTAATAAATGTTCAAGGAATTGTAAACATTGCTCTAGTAATGCAACAAGTAATATTGGTAATTTAAAGGAATTGAATTATGAAGATGTTTGTAAAATAATTAACGAAGCTAATTCAATTGGTGTAGAAACAATAGTTTTTACAGGTGGTGAACCTTTAATGTATGATAGACTTCCTGAATTTATTAAATTGACTAGTGTATTAGGAATGAAATCAACTATTTATACATTTGCTTATAGAAATGATGAAACCTTAAGTAAATATAGAAATCTTATTGATTTAGGATTAAATAAAATTATTTATTCACTTGCTGATTCTTTATCTAGTGAAGAAGATACTTCAATTTATGATAAGGAATATTTTTTTGATAAAGTATTTGAAAATAATTATGCAAGATTAGGTTTTCATTATACTATTTCAAAAGATTCATTCTCTAGATTTGGACAAATAGTAACTGAAACTATTGAAATATTTAAAAACAAAGATTATTTTGATAAAGTAAGTCTACTTAGATTTGTACCTCACGGTAAGGGAACTACCTCTATGGATTTATCAAAAGAGCAATTATTAGATATTAAAAATTTTTATTTAAAATTTGCTAATAAAAATAAAATTAGACTTGGTAGTCCTTGGAATATTTTAGGAATTGAAAATAATCCTTGTATTATTGCTGATAAAATAATGATTATAGGTTTTGATGGAGTAGCATATCCGTGTGATTCAATCAAATATTTTGATAAATTAGGTATTAGTGGAAATATAAAAGAAAATTCTTTAATGGAAATGTATAATTCAGATTATTTTAGTAATATTAGAAAATTTAATATTGATAATTCTTGTTTTTCATGCAAACAATATTCTATATGTAAAAGTGGATGTATTGGACAAAAGATAATTGCTAATTATGTTGAAAATGATAATAAAGTGTTAACTCTAAAAAAATGTATTAATACAAGAGATCCACAATGTATGAGGTAAATGTGAAAAAAAGACAAAAAGTATATGATTTGTATTGGTACTTTGCAAGTGAAAGGCAAAATATCTTTTGGAAAAAGAAAAATGGAGAATCTGCTCCATGGACTAGTGATAAAATTTTACAAGAATATAAATTTTGTAATAGTTATAGAGTTAATGATAGGGTTAGTCAATATTTATTAAAAAATGTTATTTATAATGGTAAGAAGTATTCTGATGAAGATATGTTATTTAGAATATTATTGTTTAAATTATTTAATAAAGAATCTACTTGGGAATTATTATTAAATAATTTTGAAGATATTACTTTAAAAACATTTAATGTAAAAAAATATTCTAAAGTATTAGAAAGTGCTATATCAAATGGTATTAAAATATATAATGATGCTTATATAAGTTGTGCTAATAAGGCATTTGGATATGATAGAAAACATGATAATCATTTAGCATTAATTAATAAGATGTTTAATGAAGATAAAATACAAGAAAAAATAGTTAAATGTAAAACTATGGAGGAAGCATTTTATATTATTAAGAGTTATCCTTTAATTGGAAATTTTATGGCTTACCAATTAGTTACTGATATTAATTATAGTGAAGTTGTTGATTGGAAAGAAGATGAATTTACAGTTGCTGGTCCAGGGTCACTTCGTGGTATTAAAAAGTGTTTTATAGATAGGGGCAATATGACTAATGAAGAAATTATAAGGTATATGTTTGAACATCAAGATGAAGAATTTAAAAGATTAAATCTAGATTTTAAGAAAATTGGTAATAGACCTTTGCAATTAATAGATTGTCAAAATATATTCTGTGAATTGGATAAATATTGTAGGCAAGCAATACCAGAGTTAAAATCTAATAGAACTAAAATAAAGAAAAAGTATGTACCAAACCAAGCTAGAATAGATTATATTTATCCACCAAAATGGAATATTAATTGTTAAAATTATGCCTTTTAAAATAATTGTTACACAACTTGTAGTTATGGCAAAATAATAAACTATTATCAAAAAATTTAAAAAAATTAATCGATGTTAGTGTTTATCAAATACTGATCATTATATAAAAGTAACTAATATATTATCAATAAATAAGTGATTTATGGATTATAAAAAATAAAAACTTACGAACATTTTATAGTCCGTGAGTTGTATTCAATTGGAGCGGGTGTTATAGTTATCTATAACTCTTTTTCATCAAATTTTATAGTCTTTTTGATAAATTATAGTTTATATAACTTATTTTCTATTGTAATTTGTAATATCAGATCCAATTTTTTTATATAAACTTTTAATATCTAATTCTTTATTTCTTAAGGCAAGAAGCTCTAAATTTGTTACACCAATAAATTCCAAAAAATCAATTTTTCCGTTTGGTGTGTTTATAGAATTTAATTTATTATCTGAAATAGTAATAAATCCTCTAATATTAGATTTCATTTCCACGTCTATTCCTTCTGTCTGACCTGAATATAAACATTCATAAGCCTTAAATATTTTACCCTTTGTAAAAGTGATTCTTACAATTAATTGTAAAATTCTACAAATGGATTTTATCTCTGTTTCTTCATTTTTATAATTATCTTTTTTTAATTTTAATGTAAATTCTATTCCATAACTACTAATATCTTTATTCTCTGTTTCTTTCTCATATAGTTCTGATAGACCATATGTTACAAAATGCCAATAATCTCTTCCATCATAAATACTTATTCCTTCTAATGGATCATTTCCACTAAACTTCCAATTTATTAGTGTTCCATAATGTTTTGGATTTTTTGATTAGGATATATTCCCTCACATTCATTAGTTATTTCATCCTAACCTTGTGTATTTATTTCCTCATTATCATTTGCTTTTGTTTCCTCTTTCTTTCTAAATTTATCAAAGTTGATGAAATTAACCATCTTGATGATAAACCTGATGATGTTAAATATCGTTTATTTAATGTCGATGAACCTGCTATATTAGAACCTTTTGTTAAGTTAGAACATAAAAACTCTACATAAAAAAAATCAATCTTTTCAGATTGATTTAATCAATAACGTCACATTGGTGCGACGATTTTATCTTATGGAGCGAATCACATACAAGTTATGAACTTTGTTCTCTTTCCGTACTTAATTATATAATATTGTTATTTTATTATCAATACAAAAGCATCTTTTATAAATTTTCTTTAATAGTATTGTATATAAATGTTGCTAATTTATTTTCAAATATTTCTCCAAAAATTTTTACATATTTTAGTTTCTCATAATTATTCATTATGTTTGTTAAAAATGGTTGATAAATTTTCTTTGATTTGTCATTAGATAATAATTGATTAATTAAAATGATAAATAGATTTTTATTATCTTCATTGAAATTATCTAACAAGTAACTAATTATGCTTTCACATTCATTACTGTAAATAGAGTAAATGTAATTATATTTAGCTAATATTATGAGATTATTCATGTAGTCACCAAACTCGCTAACGTTATAATTAATCAAAAAATTAGTATTGGTATGGTTAACTTTATATATATTACATATTTGTCGTATAAATAAATCATCGCAAATGAATGGAATATTTTTTTCTTGTGCAATTTTTATTAGATCAAACTGAACTTTATCTAATATTTTTAAAGTTTGATAATTAACCATATTATCTAGCTCAAATTCAATATCCAATATATTAAATTTATTTATGTAGTTATTCAATTTTCTCCATAATTGAACTTTATTTTTATTTGGTATTTCTTGAAATACAAGATTATATTTATTATTTGCATTTTTATCATATCCTATTGTTGCTTCTTTTTCATTATATGCTGAAATTAAATTTTCAAAAAAATAATCAAATTTATTTTTTAGAGATTTTGAAATATATATTTTTTTGCACATATTATCACTTAATATATCCAATTTATCAAGCAATGTTAATGTAATTAATGAAGTAATATCTAAAACGAATCCTTTTTCTAAATTTAAACTAATCGTTTTTCCAGCATAAAGAAGGTGATTAACAGATAATAATGCGTTTATCAGTTTAGCATACTCTTCAAAGTTATATTCAGTGCTAATCAGTGAGCTTAAGGGTAGTTTTTTTTCTTCATACATATTTAACTTATTATCCATACTTTTTGAAATGTCACTAAGTGTTTTGCTTATTTGCTCTAAACTATCATTGCTTTTCGATGTAGAAGTAAAAATTTGAATTCCTTTTTCATTTTTTACTATGTCAAAACAATATGCAATTAAATATTTATACTTTTGTTCTATTTTTAAAATTTTATATGTTTTATTTTCAATGATAACATTATTATTAACTTTTTTTCCTAAAATTTCTAATGCAATTTTATTATTGGATTTTATAATTGTTAAATCAGCAATTTTACTATTTTCTTTATATATGACACTATCATCTATTATATATTTTTTTACTTTATTATTGTTTATTTCTTTTAAAACTAAAACATTATCTTTTAATGAATTTCTATCGTTTTTCTTTGGTAATTTATTGCCATACATCATTATAATTGACCAAAATTGTTTATATGGTTCCTTATCGAAATAATTTGATAATAAATATAGGCTATAATACGACATTTCTACGGCATTATCAATATCTCCCATATATTTATATGCTTCCGCTATAACCATAGCTAATTGGTAATCCATTACTTCATTTATTTTTGGAAAAATTGTTAAGTCAATTTTATTCTTTTGTTTAATTGAAAGTATTACATATTTAATTAATGATTGGTTATTGCCAGTTTTTGTATATGAATTTTTATAATTTGTTAATGATTTTATTACAAAACCTTTGTTTTCATTAATAATACCCTGCAGATAATTTATATCAATATCATTTTCTTCTAGGAAGTTGATATTATCTTGTAAGTATTTTCTTTCTTTTTCTTCTAATGCATTCTTATATTCTAAGAATTTTGCAAGTCTTAATTTTATCAATTCATTTTGAGAATTCAACTTAAACAAATAATCTATTATACTCTGTGTTTCCTTTATTTCAATTGCAACATCACATATTATATTAATTGTGTTGTAGTCATCATCCTTTACACACTTTAATGCTTTTTTGAATTGTGATATATATTTTTTATTATTCAATTTAAAAAGTAATTGTGCAGTACAGGTATAATATAGTGGCATATTTTTAAATTTTTTATTATAAGATATAATATCTGATGCCCCTAGTTTTTTAATAAAATTTTTAGATAACAATAAAAATGTTGCCATAATACCTAAAGCATCATATTTTTCATCACATAAAGGTGATAGTTCATCAACCACTTTATTATATTGTTTAAGTGAAAAATAACATTTAATTAAATTTAAAAAGGAAGATTCATTTTTTTTTTTTTAATATAGTCTTTCCAATATGGGCAATGCTTCGCTTTCTTGATTTTCCATTATTAAATTTTCAGCATAAAAAATATAATCTTCACTTGTTAATATACCGTATTTTTCAACTTCTTTAAATTTTTCAATATATTTTTTTCTATTATATCTTTGTAAAATTATTAAAACATTATGATAATAATTTTTACTTTCTTCATTGTTTTTTTCGGCATATATATATTCTAAGTTTATTAATTCACTATATGTATTGTTCAAAATTTTTTTATTTTTATCACTTATGTATATTAATGAGGTTGGATTATTTGTAATTTTACTTGCTTCCTCATATAAATGACTAACTCTATTAGTTATTTTCTCTAAATCATCATTTTTCATTTCATCTTGTAGACTTTTTCTTATTTCCTTTTCTGAAATTTGAAGCAATTTATCGTAATCTTTAAGCTCAAGTTCTTTTTCAGCAATATATGGATATTTTCTTTGAATAATATCACTTATATAATCTATTCCATATATTGTGAATTTGATGTTTCTTTTATTACATTTTTGTTCAATTTCATTAATTACTTTCAATGAAGGTTGTTTTCTATTGTGCATAAATATTATTTCTGAAACTTTACCATTTAATTCATCTAAATCTATCAATTTAAAACATTTTTCAACATCATCTCTAATTTTTTGGGGTAATTTTGCTTTTTGATATGTTGTAAATTCAACAAATATATAGTTATCATCTTTAATAAAGACTGAATCAGGAGTGCCTGGAATTGTTTTTTCTGTCCCAGCTTCAGAGCCAGTACGATCTAAGGTAATATATCCTTCATTTTTTAGTATTTCATTACAAATCTTTTGAAATTTTCCTTGTTCTTTTTGTTGTAATCTACTTTCTATATCTGTAATTGAAATCATAATTAATTACCTCCTGTTATTCATATTAAAATATATCTTTTAACAATATCCAATTTTCATTCTCCATATCTTCTGTATATTCTGTATTACATAAATATAATGAATCGTTTTTATCATAATCTCTAACAAATCCCCAATTTACATTATATTTTTTTGCATATTCTTTTAATGCTTCAAATTTATTTTCTACTTTAATATCAATATTTTTAGATTCACCTTCAGCATTTTCTCCGCCTTTTGTTTCAATAATCCAAATTTTATTATCTTTGTCACAAACTATGAAATCAGGGTAGAAGTGCCACTTACGATTTACTGCATCGACATAAACTATTGAAAAATAGTCACTAGATTTTTCTCCATTTTTATAAAACCACTTAATG
>CALVUN010000038.1 GCA_944363595.1 uncultured Bacilli bacterium | reverse complement strand
GAAACTTACCTGTCCTAAATGTGGTCGCATAATGGGTGGAAAAGCAACGAAAAAGAAAAATGGAAATGTTTATTATTACTATTATTGTACCGACTGCAAAATCAATTTAAAAGAAAAAGTAATTAGTGAATATTTTGATGATTTTGTTCAAGAGTTAGTTGAATATGATAGTGTTGTTAATCAATTCTTTTTACCTATGATAAAGCAAAAGTTTGATGAACCAAAAGAACAACTAGAAAAAGAATTATTGAAGCAAAACAATAAACTAGAAAGAATTAGAAAAGCATATATTGATGGTGCCTTTGATTTAGATGTCTATAATGACGAAAAGAAAATTGTTGAAACTGCTATTGATAAATTAAATGCTGAATTAGAAGATACCGAAAATTGTGAAAACTTTAATTTTACCCCACAAGACATTTTACTAAAACGTGATATTGATTATATTAATAGAGTTAAATTAGCAAGTGAATATAAAGAAAGAACGAAAACATGGAAAGATTACACTAGAGAAGAAAAATCTGATTTAATTATGAGATATGTAGATGAAATAAAATTAAAACCAAAAAATGATTTTGTCTATGTAGATGAAATATTATTTCGGGAAAGTATTTGTAAGCCTTGTAATGAATTATTTGATAAAGGTTATATTGACATTAAAACGCCTGCTATATTTGGCAATTTAGTTGGAGAGTTAAGATTTAGTAATTACTTACCTTAAGAAGAAGTTGGAAAACATATTATGAGGTTAAGACAATACTATGATGTTGGTTTTGAAGAAGCAATTTACTATGTAGAAGATAGAGTTTTCTATTTTGATTTTATGAGAGATGACAGAGCCATAATTAGAGTATTCCCACTAGAAGATTATTGCAAGATAGATCCTGATATAAAGCTGAAAGAACAGCGATATGGAATTATTTATATAAGAGGCAAAGATGAATTTCAAATGAAAGATATAAACTCTGCATTTGATTATATACCTGATGAAAGTAATACGAGTGTAATTTATATGAAAGATCCTGTTCCTATTGAAATTGGAGTAAAACCTGTAAATATGGAAGTGCTAAACAATGATACTTCTAGTCAAAGGTAAGTTTACTTACTTGTGAAACCCTTGACTAGAAATAATAAAATAAAAAAAATAGAAAAAGTTTAAAACAAAAAAGTTTACTTTTCTTGTTTTGAACTTATCTACAATAAAGATTTTTTACTAACTTTTTTCTAAAAAAAGTTATAACAAACGTGGTACGTTTTGTTGAACTTTGTTCAATGAAAGTGGCGATAGTTTGTTAAAAAGACTTATGTAATTTTGTTTTATTGTGGTAGCTTTAAAATAATATGATATTTATTTAAATAATAACTCAAATAAAACAAGTTTTTTTCTTAAAACACTACAAAACTAGTCACTTTATGGTGGCTTTTTAACCTTTTATAATAATTACATCTTGTTAATTAGATTTTAAGTATTCTGGAATTTCTTTGTTTTGATATAATATAAAATAGTTCAACATTTCTCTACCGCTCTCGGTAATATAATATTTTGAGGCACTCCCCACTTTTTTTATAATTCCATGTTTTCTTAATTTATCTATTAATCTAGTTGTTTTATTTCTTATTTTTTGGCTATTAAAATCTTCTTCATCTTTAAAATATCTACTTCTTAATATTTTATTATCAAATCCATTAATGATTAGACTTGCATCAGCTAAAATATTAAATAATTTAATATCATCCTTGTTAAACAAATTAAAGCCAGTATATATTCTATTATTTACTTCTTTTCTATTAGATACTGCTTCCAATTTTTTTATTGCTTTTTCTTTCTCGGCCGGTATAGGTAAAGCATTAATATATCTCATATTAATTGCTTTACATACTTCGGCATATCTATATAGATTAGCTATAGACTTTCCCATTGGCAACCATTTTTTCTCTGTTACTAATTCTTTGTGATTTATAATTTTTTCAACATCTTTTAATATTTTAAATTCACGTGGATCATTGATAGTTGTTTCAATACGAATAGAGAAACCTTTGTCATACATTTTAATTTGATTAGATTTCATTTTATGTTTTAATCTAAATCCTTGATTTCTTTTTCTCAAATCACTTGTAATTTCTCCTTTGAATTGAAATCCTGTTTCTTTTAACTTCCTTCCAAAGAAAGACATTACATCATTGCATTTAAAAGTATAAAATGCTTTTTCAACTAAATCTTTAAAGTATTCATCAATTGATTGTCTACTATCATGAATTATATCAGTTGAATATTCACATTCAGCAAGGCACCAATAATAACCATGGGAAAAAGTTTCTTCGATTACTGGAAGAAAGTTATTGATTTCTTTTATCATTGCATCAAATTTATCAGATATTTTTAAATTAACAATCTTATCAGCTAATTCTTGTGCTTTTTCTATATCTTCAATATATGAAAATGAATTGTTATACATTTCAAACTTGATACTTTCTTTTAATAATTGTTGTTTTAGCCATTCATGACCATTAATATATACTTGAATCATAAACGGAAACCATGATTGAATTTTAATATGCATCCATCCAAAATCTTTATCTAAATAATATAGATAATAATATTTACATTTTCTAGGTCCCCATTTTAATTCTATTTTTTTTGTTTTTCCATTTTTTATAATATTCATAGTTGAACACACTTCTATATCAGATAAAATGCAAACTAATCCTTCTTGTATAGGATTCTCTTCAAGTAATTGTCTGGCAATAGTTCCTTTATCTTCATCATTGCCATAAATAAATTTATATGGTCTATTGTTATTAAAGGCAATACTTTCTATATTAGCACACAATGATTTGGTTACTTCTTCAGCATATTTACCAAAATCCTTTAAAAGAATATTATTATGTGATAGAAAATATCCCATTTGTTTAGTATTTGATAGTTGAAGAGAATAACCTTTAATTATAATTCTATCAAAAGTTGATAAAACCCCCTTGATTTTTTGTTGTTTCCAATCTATAATATTCATTACAAAACACACCTGACTTTCTTCTGATAGCTCAGGAGCAAAGATAATATCTGAGGCTCCGATTAATTTTTTTTTGATAGTTATTATAACTAATTAGCCAGTTGAAAGCAATGTGTTTTGTAATAAAAAATTCAGAAAATATTTCTGAATTTTTTATTTTAGGTTGCGGACAAAGTCCGCGGTATGTTTTAATTATAAAATAAAAATATGGTTAAATTATGAGAATAAAATGTTAATTTATGGAATTAAAAAAACTCATTAAATTGAGTTTAAAGCCATTTGCTATTACTAAATTCTAATAATTCTTTTTTTTCATATATGCAAGTAAAACTAATTATTTTTCTAATTGCCTCTTTTATTAAGCTAAAACTAGTTAGTTTAACATCATCAACAGTAATTATTTTTTTTAATTCTTTTTTATATCGGTGATCTTTTGTATAAAGATATAAGCTTTTATCTAAAACGTAAATTATTTTTAATTCTTTTTCACTCTTACCGTCAATTGAAAAAATTAATTCTTTATACCAATTAATTAATGCTTTTGATAAGGTATCGGTATCTTTATATTCATAGTTAACTATATCATCATAATGGGGACAGTTATTTAATATTTTAGTAACATGTGTTATGTCAATTGTCTTTGTTTCTATCATTTTTGGCCTCCTTATTTTTTATATAATATAACACTTTTATTGTTAAATGTAAAGATGATTATGATTTATTTAACATAGTTATTTCTTATTTTCATAAGTTATTATAAGGAGAGATGATATGAATATTGTTGATAAACAATTTGAAGAATTTACTTTGGAAATTGGTAATCTAAATAAAAAGGAGATTTTTGATAATGTTAAACAGTCTTTTTTAAATATTAATAGTATTACTCAAAAATCTATTATTAATTTTTTACAAAAATTTAATTATTGGGGTAAACTTGATATTGAAAAAGAAGAATTTGAACATTTTGACTTGATTGTTGAATCTTTAAAAGATCATTTAGAAGATTATATTTGGTTATATAATCACTTAGGTGATTATCGATCAAAAAAATTATTATTTGCTATATTAAACAACTGGTATAGATGTGATTTTGCTAATTTAAGTTTTGCTCATGAAAAAAATTTTTGGCACTATTTTGATTTAGATTTGCTTGATTGTCATGATGAAATTATGGTCGATTTAGGTGCTTATATTGGTGATACGATTTGGGACTTTATAAGAATTTATGGTGATGATGCTTATAAGAAGATATATGCATATGAGATGTCTAATGATAATTTTGTTTATTTAGAAGAAAATACGAAAAATTTTAAAAATGTTATTTTAAGACAAATGGCTGTGATGGATAAGGAGGGAATGTTTTTTATTAAGGAAAATTCTCCTGATGCTTCTGCTTATACTATTGATAATGATACTGGTATTTTAGTCAAAGGAACTTCTTTGGACATTGATATTGATGAGAAAATTACTTTAATAAAAATGGATATTGAAGGAAGTGAACAAAACGCTTTATTGGGTGCTTACCGACATATAGTTAATGATAAACCTAAACTTCTTATTTCTGTTTATCATAATCATGAGGATTTATGGAAAATTCCACGTATTATTGATGAGATGGCTCCTAGTGCTTATAAATTCTATCTTAGATCTTATGGTGGTAACGTTTTCCCAACAGAAATTGTGTTAATAGCTTTACCAAAATAAAAAAGACCTTATGGTTCTTTTTTTATATTAAGATCATAATTTTTAAGGAAATCATAAAAATTTATTGCTACTTCATTTGGCAATATTTCTTTTAATTCTTCAATAGTTGCTTGTTTCATTTTAGATATTGTCTTGTATTTTTTTAATAATTTGTTTTTTCTTGTCTCCCCTATTCCTTCTATATTATCTAATATACTTGATAGGGCTCCTTTACTTCTTATTTGTTTATGATATGAGATAGTATAATTATGAACTTCATCTTGCATTTTAGTAAGTAATAGGAATAAATCACTTTTTTTATCTATATTAATGATTTGAATGGGATCTTTTCCTAATAATTCTGATGTGCTATGTTTGTCATCTTTTTTTAGACCTGCGGTATGAATATCCATATGAAGTTCTTCTAAAACTTCCCTTGCAACATGTAATTGTCCTAGACCTCCATCGACAATGATTAAATCTGGACGTGGTAATTTATCTTTTAACACTCTAAAGTATCTTCGATATAATACTTCACGCATGGTATTATAATCATCATTTTTATCATTCGTTATTTTAAATTTGCGATATTCATTTTTAGCTGGTTTGCCATCGATAAAAACAACCATTCCTGATACATTGAAACTGCCAAAAAGATTAGAGTTATCAAATAATTCAATACGACTTAGATTTTTTATATCAAGTAAATTAGCTAATTCTTCCATGGCTTTTTTAGTTTTTTCTTCATTTTTGATAAGAGTTGTCATTTGTTCTTCAAAATATATTTTGGCATTTTCATTGGCTAAATCTACAAGTTTTTTCTTTTGACCTTTTATTGGCGAGATGAACTTTAAATTGAATGCTTCTTCTAAAATGGTATTATTGATTATATCCGGTGTTAATACTTCTTTAGGCTTTATTTGATGTTTATCATAGAAGTGTGAAAGATATGTTACTAATTCTTCTTCGACAGTATCTACCATAGGGAAAATATCTCTTTTACGATCTAATAATTTTCCCCCTCTTATAAAGAGAATTTGGACTGATAAATAATTGTTCTCAGCATAATACCCTACTACATCTCTATTAATGTTGTCATCTAATTCAACTTTCTGCTTTTCTAAGGTTATATTAACATTATCTAATAATTGTTTATATTCTAGAGCTTTTTCATATTGCATTTTTTCAGAATAAAATTCCATTTTTTCTTTTAATTTATTAGTTATAATGGCAGAGTTGCCATTTAAAAAAGATATTATTTCATTTTTCATTTTGGTTATGATTTCTTCATCAACATTTTGATTACAATAACCAAGGCACTCTCCAATATGATAGTAGAGGCATTCTTTTTTTTGATAGGTACGACATTTTCTTAAAGGATATAGGCGATTAATCATTTCAACAGTATTTCTTGCTGCCGTTACATTAGGATATGGTCCAAATAATTTACGATTTTTATTTTTTTTAATATTGGGATTTCTTACAACAATTAAGCGAGGAACTTTTTCATTTGTTAATTCAATATATGGATATGTTTTATCATCTCTTAGTAAAATATTATAACGTGGATTATATTTTTTTATGAGATTTATTTCCAATAGTAAGGCTTCTAATTCAGAAGATGTTACAATGTATTCAAAGTGATCAATATCTTTAACAAGCATTGCAGTTTTACCTGTATGTTTTTGTCTAAAATACGAAGTTAAGCGATTCTTTAGATTTTTGGATTTACCAACATAAATGACATTGTCATCACTATTTTTCATGAGATAACATCCTGGTAAATGAGGAACTAATGATAATTCTTCTTTAAACATATTAATCACTCCTTTGATAGAAATATTATATTATAAAAATTATTTTTTGTAAATTTTTCAGTTATATTTTTATATAACTGGTAATATTGTTTTACTATTTTTTATTTTTAAGAATTATTGATACTCTAATTTGTCAAAATAGTAATTTGATAGTATAATTTTAATTGGTGATGTGATGAAAACAATCAATATTAATGTTACGGGAGAAACTATTATAAAAAATTCACGCTTTATTACTATTCTTTATAAGGTTAATGAGGTTAATGAGGTTGAAAAGTTAATTTCTTTAGTTAAAAGCCAATATAAAAATGCTAATCATTATTGCTATGCTTATATTATTGATAACGTTAAAAAGTTTAGTGATGACGGTGAACCTAGTGGTACAGCAGGCAATCCTATTTTACAGGTATTAGAAAAAAATGATCTTAATTATATTTTAGCAGTTGTTGTTAGATATTTTGGAGGAATTAAACTAGGTGCCGGTGGTCTTGTTAGAGCTTATACTAAATGTGTTACTAATATATTAAATGATTGTTCTTTTCTATGGTTGGATAAAGGCTATTTTTTAATTATAGAATTTGGATATGATTATTTAAAATATGTAGATTTTATTTTAAAAAATATTAATGTTAAAAGAAAAAGTTTTAATGAAATGATTAGATATGAGATTGACGTTGATGAGGATTTATATAATGTTATAAAAAGGGATAAAAATATCAATATTGTTTTGAAAGAGGAAAAATTGATAGAAAAAATGGACAGAAATTGAAATATGTCCATTTTATATTACCTAATTTTTAAATTTGCATAGCTATATGTAGGCTCGTCACTTTCACTATCGGATGTTATTAATTCAACAAAAAATAAATAAGAAAAGTTAGCTGTTTGAATTTCTTCATTATTATAATAATATTCGAGGTAATCTTTAAGAGTCTCATTGTATTCTTCGTTTGTATCAATGTTATTAATTGTAGCATCTATTTTTGATAGGTCGTAAGTTGTTGCTATTATTTTGTTTATTTTATATTGATTTTTAATTTGATTACATAGTGTTTTTTGATATGCTGTTTGATAATAAGTGGTATTATCACAATTAGTTAAATCGATATAATCATTGGTGATTAAAGAATTTGCTATTTTATTCATTATTTGTTCATTAATATAAAAATCTTCAAAGGTCTTTAGTGCATAGATACCATCAGAACTAAAAAAGGTATTCCTTTCATTGTATGTTGAGTATACACGATTAAAGCCCGCATATAAACTTACCATTGTGGTTATTATTATTGCTGATACAATAATTACTTCAGCCATCATAAAACCTTTGTTATTTAATTTCATATTTATCTTCTCCTCTTTTTTTCTTTCTTTACAATATCTATATTTGTTTCAATAGCTACTCTTTGGATTAGGGATAATGCTATTATCATTGAAATGGTATATGAGCCACCATAACTTAGGAATGGTAAAGGAATACCTGTTAGTGGTCCTAATCCCATGACCCCAATTAAATTAATTGTAATATGTAATAATATATAGGCAAAAACACCATACGTTATCATGGCATTGCGAAGACAAGTCGCTTTTTTGGCTAATCTTAATAGACGATATAAAATTACACCATAAAAAATAATGATGATGGCTCCAACAAGTAACCCCCACTCTTCGACGATAATTGGGAAGATGAAGTCAGTGTACGATTCTGGTAAATATAAGTATTTTTGAGTACTTTGACCTATACCTTGGCCTGTTAATCCTCCATTATAAAATGCAATAAAACTGTTACATAGCTGATAACCTGATTCTTCTTGATAACGATCACAAGGATCTATAAAGTTAAATCGTTCAAGTTGATAATTACGAAAGATTGATCCTCCAGTAGTTATTACAATAGCCACTACTATGGCAATGGCGCCAAGGAAAATTCGATTAAATAGTTTACGATATTTTTTCTTCATAGGAACAGAATAAAAGATAATTATTGTTAATAAAGCAACAACCATAGCCGTCCCTAAGTCTGGTTGCATAGCAATTAAGAAGAAAATAATTACACATAGTAAAAGTGGCTTAATGAGTATCCATTGATTATTTAATTTATCTTTATTTTCGTCATAATATACAGCTAAATATAAAATAATGGCTATTTTGGCAAATTCACTTGGTTGAATTGACATTGGACCAATTTGAAACCAACTTTGAGCATTATTAGCAGCATAGCCATATATAGTTAATGCCGCTAAAGCAATGATTGAAGCTAAAATGGCTAGTCTAGATAAAATACGGTATTTACTGATGGGAATTTTGATTATTATTAAAGAAAGTATGGCACCACACATAAGGAAAATAGCTTGTCTTATAAAATAATAATAAGGACTAGAGCCATAGCGCATATATGATTCCATTGATGATGCACTTAAAATCATTATTAAACCAAAGATAAAAAATGCAATTGTAATAATTAATAATGGTTTATCCATTCGTGATAATGTTTTTCGCATTTTACTAGCCTCCTTATAATAATAATATCATATTTTGGAGTTTTTTTTAAGTTTTATTGTTATATTTGATGTAAACTTAACATTTTAATGTTCAATATTATTTTTTTGACTTAAAAATTTTTTTAAATATTAGATATGCATCTAAAGTTGGAGTAATTTTTTAAAATTAAAAATAATAAAACCCTTATGTTATATAAGGGCTAAAATTACATAAATGGTGACCTGTATGGGGTTTGAACCCATGAATGTAGCCTTGAGAGGGCTATGTGTTAACCACTTCACCAACAGGCCAAAAAATAATAATTTCTTTTTTTAAGATATTATTATTTTATCATTAAATTTAGTTCTTGACAAGTGTCTTATTATAGTTTATTTGTATTAATCTTGATAATATAATTATTTATATTATTAATAGTTTCTTTACTATTTTTACTTTGCCACAGTTAAAAGTTTTTTTTCTTTGCTTTTTACTTCTTTTTTTCTAATTTCAGTTACACAGTAATTGGTAAAATCTAATTTATTAATTTGATTTTGATAATCTTCAAAAGTATAGTTTTCAATATCACTTATTTTGTCATTTTCATAATAGTTGAAAACAATGACATTATCTATTAGGGGTGATAGCATATCTGTTGGATTTTCTTCTCTTAATATAAGGGAAATGATGGTTCTATTTTTTCTAATTTGAAAAAATTCTTCATTAAATTTTTTATTTTTAATGGTATTATTAACTAAATTTACAAATTCTTTTTTATTATTTGTGTATGTCCCTATTTCTACTATGATAAATTTGTCAATTGGATAAAAATTGTGACTTATACTATGAACAGACATTTTTTGATAAATTAATTTACGATAGGCATCTGATGATTCATCAAAATTATTTTCTAAAAAATATTCTAAATAAAAGGTTAATTTTACTTTTTCATAATTGGTAAAATCACTTATATTTATTTTATAGCTTACTTTGACATATTCTTCATTTACGTCCTCTGTTACATAATCTTCTTTTTTAACTACTTCGTTGGGTTCGTTATAATTAGGAAGTTGGTATTCTATTTTTTCTTTTTTTAAATTTTCATATGTTTTTGTTATTAGCTTTTTTAATTTTGGAATATTTATATTACCACATATAGCAATAACTTGATTACTTGGTTGATAAAAAATATTATAGCATTCTTTTATTTCTTCATATGTTAAATTTTTGATGGTTGCTTCAGTTCCTAAGTTATTTTTATATTCTATGTTTTTAAAAAGACAGTTTAAAGTTTTTTTGTTTAAATTACGAAATTTATTATCATTGTTTTTTCTTATTTCTTCGATAATTGCATATTTAGTTGTTTCTATATCTTCTTTATTAAAACTTGGAATATTGACCATATTAATTAATTCTACTAATGAATTTTCAAAATCACTTACTGTTTCAATATAAAAGTTAGTTATTTTAGAATTAGTGAATCCATTGGTATTAATATATTTATTATTAAAATATGTTAATGCATTACCATAAATACTATGTTCAATTAATAGATGTTCTAAGTAATGGGCAATACCGTCTTTAGTTTGATATTTTTTATTATTAATAATATATTGATTATTAATACCACCATATTTGATAATGATATGCGCTACCATTGAATGTTTGGTTGGATCTTTATAAAATAATAATGTTAATCCATTTTTAAGTTTATATACTTTGCTTTCTTTCATCATCTTCTTCATCATCTCCCCTTAAAAAATAAATAGTATCTAGTTTTACTCTTTTTAAAAATGCTAAAAATTGGTCAACAGCAATATGACTATATATGTTATATTTTTCTTTAAGATTTGTATTTAATTGTAATTTTTTATTTATATAGTTGTTAACATTAGCATACTTGGAATCTTTTTGTCTTATTAATTGTTTATCTATTTCTTCTAAAATTATTTTTATATACTGAGATATTTGTTCTTTATTATTTAAGTTATCGATAAGTTCTTTGATAATTTTAATAGCTTTATCTTTGGAATTTTTATGTAAATATGCATTAATGTATATAATACCATAATTGGTATTGAAATTTAGACCTGTTTGGTAAACAAGATTATTATTTAATCTTAAGGCTTTAAAAAGTAAGTTAGTTGATCTGCTATCGATAATGCGACCTAATAATTCTAGATATTCACGGTCTTCCTCTTGCATATCTAAAACTTTGTAACCTAAATATAATACTGATTGATTATAATGGGAAGTTTCTTCTATATATTGGTATTCTTTTCTTGGTGATAAAAATTCATAGTAATCTTTATTGATGACAATGTTTTGATGGTGATATGGATGATATTTTTCAAAAAGATCATTTACCTGCTTATTAGATATATCACCAAAAATGATAATAAGTGGTTCGTTATTAGTTATAATTTTTTGATAACATTTAAAAACACTTAATGGTGTTGTTTTTTCTAATAATGGTTGATTGGTAAAAATATTATTTTTTAAATTACCGATATTATCATAATAATTAATAAAACGTTGATAACTATAATTATAAATATTTTTCATATTATTGTTAATGGAAGCGGCTAAATATTTTTTTTCTCTTTGAAATTGTTTAACATTAAATTCGTCAGCCGTGATATTTGGATTATATATGGCGTTTATAAAAAATGAAAATGCTTCATCTAAATTGAATGTTTTAACTTTATTAGGATTAGGAATAAATAGTGAAATTTCAAAATATAAATTTTTATTAATAATAATGGTTCTAACATCGTAACCAATAATCATTTTCTTTAGTAGCTGTTTTTTAAATTCTTGTTCGGTAGGATAATCTTTGGAAGTGCATTTTAATAGATTTTTTAAAAGTCTTATATCATACATATCTTTTTTTTCGTATGGATATGGATAAAGAAAAATAAAATCTATGGTATTAAATCTTTTGTTTTTAATAATAAATGGTTCGTTATTGAATTTTAATTTTTTCATATTTTACTTCTCCTCGTATAGTTATTTTATAAGTAATAAATTTGATTGTGATTAATTTATATAACTATTTTTTTATTCTATTTTATAAGTAAAATAGTTAAAACTTTAAATTGTTTATATCTTTGTTTTATATTTTTTTAAATATGTTTACTATTATAGTATGTATCATTACTTGTTAGTTATGGACTTTATAACTCAAATAAATATAAAAATTATTTTTTAAGCAAGGTAATTTGTATTTTATTATGTTTCAATCTATTTATTTATTGATGTTACATTTAATGATTGCTAATTATTTTTAATCGATAATTGCTATTTATTTGCTTTTTTTATTATAACAAATGGTGGTGTAAAAAGCAATAAATTATTTTTTTCTGTTTTACTGTTGTATACTTTATGATAAAAAATAAAATAGGTTATCTTTATTATTAACCTATTTTTTTCATTATTTTTATAGCTCTATTAAATCTTTCAGAAAGGCGTTTTTTTCCTAATAATTTAGATATTTCATATAAATCAGGTGTCATTGTACTTGTTGTTAATGCTACTCTTATAACTGTTGAAATATCTGCAACACTGCCCTTATATTTATCAGGATTTTGTTTGTATTCCTTCATGTTAGAACAATATCCTAAACTATCCGTTAATGATTTTATTTTGTTGAACCATGTATCTTTATCATCATTTTCTTCATAATATTCATCTATGTATGTGTTTAGAATTTTCTCAATTTCAAAAGCATCATTAATTTTGGCAAAATGGTATTCTAAGTTTTCTTCAAATAATTCATCATACATATACCAAATTTGATTTTTTATTTCTGAAAAACTTGCATAATCTTTACGAGGCTTTTTTTGTTCTCTTTCAATATTAAAGATGGCCATAGAATATTCTTTATATTTTTGAAGAAGTTTGGCAAAATCTGAATCAAATTCTGAAGCCCAAGCAAGTGCATAATTATATACTTCTTCTTTGTTTAATTTACTTATGTAATTTTTAGATATGTTTAATAATTTTTCTAAATCGAACAACGAACCACTAGCACTCATTTTTTTGAAACTGAATTTGAAATCATCAATGGTCTTATCTGGATTATGATCCATCCATTCTTCAAAATTTGTATTGGCAATTGTCATAAGATATAATTTAACTGCTTCGACAGGTATACCTTTTTCATGATAATATGACAATGATGCTTCTGGATCTTTTCGCTTAGATAATTTTCTTTTGCTACCATCATCATCAATTTTTAGAACAAGACCTAAATGGGCATATTTGGGTGGCTTAAAGCCAAACATTTTAAATAATTCTAGATGTAATGGTGTTGATGATAACCACTCTTCTCCTCTTAAAATATGTGTGGTACGCATAAGA
Source organism: uncultured Bacilli bacterium (assembly GCA_944363595.1). GTDB lineage: Bacteria > Bacillota_I > Bacilli_A > RF39 > UBA660 > CALVUN01. Next base: position 34,991 of record CALVUN010000038.1, on the reverse strand, counting down.
TGGTCATCAACTAAATGAGCAAAATGATAAACAGGGATTCCATCACTTTTGATTAAAACATGGTCGATATCATTTTCTGGGAAAACGACCTTACCTTTTACGAGGTCGTCAATGACAATTCTTTTATCATAATTACCTTGTGATTTAATTCTAATAACATATTTAGCACCATTTTTAATTTTATCATATGCTTCATCAATGCTCATATGACGGCAATGAGCGTATTTTCCATAGTAACCAATACGTTCTTTTCTTCCCTCTTGATTTTTTCTGGTATCTTCTATTTCTTCTTCATTACAAAAACATGGATATGCAAGATCATTTTCTATCATGTATTTGGCATATGCATCGTATATTTCTTTTCTTTGCGTCTGAATATAAGGACCATAAGCACCTTTCTGTTCTGTTTCAGAAATAACTCCTTCATCGACATGAATATCAAAATTATGAATGGCATCAATTATTTTTTTTATTCCATTTTCAATTGCTCTTTTACCATCAGTGTCTTCAATACGTAAATAGAAAATACCATTTGTATCTTTAGCTACTTTTTCAGCGATGACAAAGGAACGTAAATTACCCATATGTAGTAATCCAGTAGGACTGGGAGCACATCTTGTTACAATAGCACCTTCTGGTAATTTTCTTGGGGGATATTTTTTTTCGTAGTCTTCTATTGTCATATTTACATTGGGAAACATTAAATCCGCTAAATCTTTTCTTGTCATATTATCACTCTTTCTTAATTTAATAATAATTTATTATTTAGATAGATATTAATCCGGTGTTGGACCGGACTTTTATATTAAATTATATTATTCAAATTGGCTGCCCCAGAAAGATTCGAACTTTCGAAATGTCGGAGTCAGAGTCCGATGCCTTACCGCTTGGCTATGGGGCAATTACTGGTAATATTATATCATTATTGTAAAATTACTTCAATATTATTTTTTAAGTTTGTGATTTTTAAAACAAAATGTCCGGTTTTTTTCAATATATTTTTTAAAAAAAATATCTGTTTTTACATAATATTTTAATCTATTTTTAAAAATAATTATTTTTTTATGCTTTTGTTATTATTTTTATTAGTCTTCTTTCATATGATAGTAATGAAAGGATGGATTTAAATGAATGATGGTTATAAAAAAGCTCTAAATAAAATTATGTGTGATAGTGAGCTTAATAAGAACTCTCATGGTTGCTGTTTTCCTCCTACGACAGGAGGTGTAACTGGACCTACCGGACCTGCAGGAGCAACGGGGCCAACTGGACCTACGGGACCTACCGGGCCTGCTGGAACGGGAATAGAAGTTGATGGTTTTTTTAATACTTTTGCTGATTTAGTTGCAGCTCGTCCTGTTGGTACAGTAGGAGAAGCCTATATTGTAGGCAGTGATTTATATGTATGGGATCCTGCTACTGCAAGTTGGCAAGGAACTGGTGTAGTTGCTGGTCCTACCGGACCTACTGGGGCAACTGGTCCTACTGGAGCAACAGGACCTACAGGGGCTGCTGGTATTACTGGACCTACGGGTGCTACAGGAACTACAGGAGCAACTGGTGCTACTGGTGCTACTGGGCCTACCGGAGCTACTGGTCCTACTGGAGCAACGCCAAATTTGACAATTGGAACTGTTACGACTGGTGCTCCTGGTTCAACTGCTAATGCTTCAATTACAGGAACTTCGCCTAATTTTGTTCTTAATTTGACTATTCCTCAAGGACCTACGGGTGCTACTGGCATTACTGGGCCTACTGGTGCTACAGGGGCAACAGGTGCTACTGGTATTAGTATAACTGGTCCTACTGGACCGATTGGCGCTACTGGTGCTACTGGACCTACCGGACCTACTGGGGCAACGGGTGCTACTGGTGTTACTGGACCTACAGGTACAACTGGAGCCACAGGACCTACTGGTGTTACTGGACCTACTGGCGTGACTGGACCTACTGGACCTACCGGACCTACTGGACCTACAGGAGATACTGGACCTACCGGACCTACTGGACCTACTGGACCTACAGGGCCTACGGGAGATACTGGACCTACGGGACCATAGTGATGATTTATGAAAAATTATAAAATTTGTGTATATGCAATTGCAAAAAATGAAGCTAAATTCGTTAATAGATGGGTACAATCTGTAAAAGATGCTGATATGATATTTGTTTTGGATACTGGATCAACTGATAATACGGTCGAACTTCTTAAAGAAAACGGAGTTAATGTTACGGTAAAGGAAATTAAACCATGGAGATTTGATGTTGCACGAAATGAATCTTTGAAATTAGTTCCAGATGATGCTGATATTTGTATTTGTATCGATTTGGATGAGATACTATTACCTGGTTGGCGAGAAGCATTAGAAAAATATTGGCAAAAAGATACTGATAGAATTTTCTATAACTATAATTGGAATTTGGATGAAAATGATAATCCTAAAGTAAGTTTTTATATTGAAAAAATACATGCAAGGCATAATTATAAATGGACTCATCCTGTACATGAGGTACTTACGTATACTGGTGATGGTGTCGAAAATAAACTTGTAATAGAAGATATCTGTGTTAATCATTATCCTGATAATACTAAAAGTAGAGGAAGTTATCTACCCCTACTAGAAATGTCAGTTGAAGAAGATCCTAATGACGATCGAAATATGCATTATTTGGGTCGAGAATACATGTATTATGGTCGTTTTGAAGAATGTATTAAAACTTTAAAAAGGCACCTTAATATGAAAAATGCTACTTGGAAAGATGAAAGATGTGCTTCAATGCGATTTATTGGTAGGTCATATAAAAATCTTAAAAAATTTGATGAGGCAATTTTTTGGTATGAAAAAGCTATTGCTGAGGCACCTTATCTAAGAGATAGTTATGTTGAACTTGCTTTGCTTTATTATCAACTGGAAAACTACGATAAAGTGATTGAATATTGTAATAAGGCTTTAGAAATTAAGAATAAAGCCAAAAGTTATATTAATGAAATTTTTAGTTGGGATAATACAATTTATGATCTTAAATCAATTGCCTATTATTATTTGGGAAATATGGATAAAGCTTTGGAAAATGTTAATTTGGCCATAGATATGAATCCAAATGATGAGAGACTTATTAACAATAAAAAATTTATGGAAGAAGTAAAAAAAGAAAAAGAAAATTAGTAAAAAGCTACTTTGATGTTTACAAAAATCATTGTAAACTAAATAGTAGCTTTTTTTATTTGCACAAAAAGGAAAAGGACTATAATTTATTAGTCCTTTATTTATATTAAACGTAGAATCAATTGTTCCACGATTCCACGGCTCATTATATTTTATGTATTTTTTTTGTAATAGTATAGTTTTTTTGATTAGCTTTTTACTTTATTATTATATTTATATTTAATTATATTATTCTTTATAATTATTATATTTGTTTTAAAAATAAAATATTACATAATTTTATATAATTATTTATTATTATGGTTCACATGTATTTATAATTATTTTATTTTTATTTATTTTAAATATTATACTTCCATCAACGTCAGTTCGATAAATTTTGGATCTAGATAAGTAATCTAATACTTCATTATTGGGATGACCATAACGGTTATTTTTACCGACGGATATAACTGCAAATTGAGGATTTATATTTTCAATAAATTTTTTACTTGTACTTGTTTTACTTCCATGATGGCCAACTTTTAGTACATTAATATTATTTATACTATATTTTTTTAAAAGATCTTCTTCTACTTCAACTCCAGCATCACCCATTAATAGCATTTTAAATTTATTATATGAAAAATAAATTACATTTGAGTTATCATTTTCATTATCGTACAATTGATTATTTAAAATATATAATTTATTTATTTTAGTAGTTATTTCTTGGATATTTTGATAGTACTTTATGTTTTTATTATTTAATACATTTATAAGTTCTTTTTCTATTTCGTTATAATCGTCATTATTAAAAATGACTTTGTCTACTTTGAATTTATTAATCAAGTTAGTGGCTTCACCTATGTGATCATAATCACCATGACTTATAATTAAATAATCAATTTTTGTGATACCTTGGCTTTTTAAGTATGGTATTGTTTTACTTTGGACAATACTATAATTTTGACTGTAATAACTTCCTCCTGTGTCTATTAGTATGTTTAGTTGATTATGGGGATAACTAATTAAAATGCTGTCCCCTTGACCTACATCTAAAAATGTAATATTCATAAATGGATTTAAATATATACTTATTTTGTGAAATGATATTAGTAAAACTAAAAGAATAATGTATTTGGGATGGTATAAGGCTAAATAAATTATCAAATAATAACATATTATTAGAATAACTGTTGGTTTAGATAATATTAATTTGGTATATGGAATGTTATTTGTAAAAAGAGAAACTTGTTCTAAAATATTAGTAAAAAAATTTAATATTGGTATTATTATTGGTAACACAAAAGATATAATACACAAAGGGAAAACTATATAGCTTACAAATGGAATATAAAATATATTTAATATTGTACTGATAATACTTATTTGATAGAAATTGGCAAGGCATATTGGTAATGATACTAATGTACAAATAAAAGACGTATATAGTGTTTTAATAAAATAGTTATGATGTTTTTTTATTTTTTTACTTAATAATATTAAAGTAAAACTTGTTATATAAGAAAATTGGAATCCAATATTATGGAATATAAATGGATCTAAAATAATAATAATACTTAAAACTAGTAGCATAAGATCGATACTTTTTATTTTAAAATTAAATAATTTGTTAATGGTAAATACAACAAACATTACAATAGTTCTTATAACTGATGCTCCAAAATTTATAATAACTCCATAGGACATGATAACGACAAAGGTAATTGTATAATTATAAAAATGATTATATGATATTTTTTTTAATAAGCTTAAAATCAGTGCTACTAGAAGATTTATATGCATACCTGATATTGAGAAAAGATGCGATAAGCCATTATCTTGATATGATGTCATTACTTCTTCATTTAATGTATCTGTATTTCCTAAAATAAATGTTTTTAAATATCCTGTATTATCAATATTATCTAGATAATTGTTTATTTTCGTTCGGACATGGTTAATAATACTAGTATTATTTTTTATTTTAGTTAGTTTCTTAATTTTAATTTGATAATAAATGTGGTTTTGATATAAATATTTTTGATAATTAAAGGTATTGGGAACGGTATTTCGATATGGGATGGTTAATTCTCCTTCAATTTTGAAAGTATCTCCTAAAGTTAGATTTTGAAGATAATATTCATACTCTTGAGAATTTTTAAAATAATATGTTCCTACAATTTTTTCTTTGGCATTTATTGTAATAAATATTTTAGAATCCGATATTTGATAATCACTAATGGTACCTTCGATTGTTGTGGTATTTTTATTATACATACTTTGATAAGAGACAAAATTTGTCATAATAATCATATATGTAATGCTTATTAAGGCAATTATTTTGAATGTATATCTATGTTGTAATATTGTCTTTAATTTTTTCATATGTGCTTTCACCAATACCTGATACATTCATTAATTCTTCAATACTTGAAAATGAGCCGTGTTCGTTACGATAATTGATAATGTCTTCAGCTTTGGTTTCACCTATTCCGTTTAATGTAGTTAATTCTTCAAGTGATGCGGTATTGATATTTACTTTTGTATTTAACTCACTATTTGTTACATCTTGTTCACTTTTGCTATCTTCAGTAAAAGGGGTTGGACATTCGTCTGTTTTAATATCTGGTTTGTAAATTGTACAATTTGTTTCTTGTTGATTATTGGTTTGGTTGTTTTTTTGGCAATTAGTAACTTCTTCTTTGGTATAAATTATTATTATGTCTTGATCTTCTAGCAATCTTGCCTGATTAGTTACCGAAAGATCTGCATTTTCTGTTATACCACCAGCGGTTTTGATAATATCAATGACACGATTATTTTCTTCAATAGGATAAACACCTGGTTTTTTAACCGCTCCTTTTATTTCTACATACATTGTTTTATTTTCTTCATTGGTATTTTCTGCTTCTGAAGTTTCTTCTTTAACTTGTAAGTCATCTGTAACTAAATAACTACTGCCATCACTTGCCATGACGAGATTATTTTTTGCAACAATAATTGTGAAAACAGTTGTTATTATTAAGATAATCGTGATAATATATTTATATTTTTTTAAAAATTTCGACATGGTCTTTCCTCCTTTCTACCTATATTATTATTGATAAAAAGGGAATTTCCTTTATAATATTGAAAAAAATAAAAGTTTTTTTAACTTTTATTTAATTTATATTTTCACTTAATAATTTTTCTAGTGATACAATATGATATCCTTTACTTTTTATATTGTTTATTATTTCATTTAATTCTGTTAATGTTTTGCTATCAGTTTTTAAATAAATAATTGAACCATTTTTGATTTTGTTTTTAATTATATTATAAGCATTATTTTCACCATTGATGCTTGGAATAATAGTATGCATTTTTTTGTTTTTACATACTTTTAGTGTTTCATTATTTTTTGTTAGTGATAAGCAATATAATGGTTTATTATTTGTATTTTTTTCTATTAAATTATTGGATAATGTTAAAATATCTTCTTGATATGTTCCATTATTGCCATATGGATAAACACTTGTATTTTTTAGTTCTTTAATGCTACTTAAATTTTTAGATAAGGTATCATTATCAATAAAAAGGCATAGATTTTGATTGTTTAGTTTTGATAATTTATTAATATTTGAATCATTTATTGTCATAATAATGCTGACATTATTTATTTTATTATTACCTGATATGATATATTTATCATAATTTTCTGATAATTTAATTTGGGGAGATACTTCTTTATATATTAATAAGTTGCTTTTAAATATTCCTATTTCACGCATGTTATTGTAACTTTTTTCGACATCTACTTCTTGACCATTAATGCCTGGTATGATGGTATCTTCAGTTATAGTAGCATTAATGCTAGGAATATTGTATTTATCTTTAACGTCATTAATTTTAATCATGATGGGGTCTTGTTCATTTATGACATTAATAACTTTATCTGTATAAAAAAAACTAAAACATATTAAGGTAATAAGACCAATCATCTTAATTGTCTCTTTCATTTTACCACCTAGTAAATTATATGTGTTTTTTTTTATTATTTTACTTTTATTATAAAAAAAGTATTAACTCTTTTTTTCATGAGCTAATACTTCTTTGCGAGATAGGTTTAGTTTTCCTTTTTTGTCATAGCCAATGGCTTTGGCAATTATTTCATCGCCAACCTTAACTACGTCACTTGTTTTACCTACTCTTTTGGTGTCTAATTGTGAAATATGAATTAATGCTTCACAGCCAGGCCATAATTCAACAAAGCAGCCAAAATCTTCTATTTTAACAACCTTACAAGTGTATATTTTTCCTATTTCTACTTCTCTAGCAGCATCTTCAATTAGTTTTATTGTCTTATCAATAATTGATTGGTCTTGATGATAAATAATAACTCTTCCATCATCTTCTAAATCTACTTTTACGGCATTTTTATCGTTTACAGATATTACATTTGATGCATCTTGAATAATTTTAGTAATAGTTTCTCCTCCACGGCCTATGACATCTTTGATTTTCTCAGGATTTATATGGATTTGGGCTATTTTTGGTGCATATTTACTTAATTCTTTACGTGGCTCTTTAATAGTATTTTCCATAACATCAAGAATTTGAAAACGGGCTTTCTTAGCTTGAGCTAAAGCTTCAGCCATTATTTGTTTGGTAACACCTTTGATTTTTATATCCATTTGCATAGCACAGATGCCTTTTCTTGTGCCGGCAACTTTGAAATCCATATCACCCATATGATCTTCTAAACCTTGGATATCTGTTAAGATGGTATATTTATCTCCTTGAGTTATTAATCCCATGGCAATTCCAGCGACAGGAGCTTTGATAGGAACTCCAGCAGCCATTAATGATAGACACCCAGCACAGATACTTGCTTGTGATGATGAACCATTACTTTCTAGTACTTCTGATACTACTCTTATTGTATATGGGAATTCTTCTTCACTTGGAATTACTTGGGAAAGTGCTCTTTCTCCTAAAGCTCCATGTCCTATCTCTCTTCGTCCTGGAGAACCATAACGACCTACTTCGCCAACAGAAAATTGTGGGAAATTGTAATGATGCATAAATCTTTTTTCTTCTTCAATACCTAATCCGTCTAGAATTTGATGTTCTCCTAAAGCACCTAATGTGGTTGTCGATAAGACTTGAGTTTGACCTCGGGTAAATAATGCAGACCCGTGAGTTCTTGCTAAAATATCTACTGATGCTGATAAGTCTCTAATTTCATCCATAGCGCGACCATCGGGGCGAATTTTTTCTTCAGTTATTAGCCTTCTTACTTCGCTACCTTCGATATTATTAACAATAGTTGATACATTTTTAATAATTGTTTCTAATTCTTCGTCGTCTTTATATTTCTCGGTGAAATAATTTACAGTTTCTTCTTTTAAGCTATCAATTGCATTATATTTTTCAATTTTATCTTTTATTTGAATAGCTTCACACATGCGTTTCTTAGCATAGTCTTCAACCTCTTTAGTCAATTCTTCAGGTATAACGGCTAGAGTTACGGCAATTTTTTCTTTACCTACTTTAGCAATTATTTCTTCTTCAAAAGCAATTAACTCTTTAATGGCTTCGTGTCCAAACATAATGGCGTCAACCATATCTTCTTCACTAACTTCTTTAGAACCTGATTCGACCATATTTATTGCATCTTTAGTACCAGCGACAGAAAGATTAATATCACTTTTTTCTAATTCACTGACACTTGGATTTATTATAAATTTTCCATCGACGCGGCCAACAACTACTCCTGCAACTGGTCCATCAAATGGTATATCGCTTACGCACAAGGCAATTGAAGAACCTAAAAGAGCTGTCATTTCTGGTGTACAATCTTGATCAACAGATAAAACAGTACTTATTACCTGAACTTCATTTCTAAATCCCTCTGCAAAAAGGGGTCTGATAGGTCTATCAATAAGACGAGCTGCTAATATTGCTTGCTCTGTTGGTCTACCTTCCCTTTTTATAAAACCTCCTGGTATTTTACCAACAGAATATAATTTTTCTTGATAATTTATTGTTAAGGGAAAGAAATCAGCTGAAGATGCTTTATTACTCATTACTGCTGCACTTAAGACAGCTGTATCTTCATATTTTACTAAAGCAGCTCCTCTAGCTTGTTTAGCTAATTCCCCTATTTCAACGATAATTTTTCTTCCATGAAAATTTAATTTAAATACTTCTTTACTCATTCTACCATCTACTTTCTACACATTAAAAGGCACTCAAAAAGGGTGCCTATACCTATTTATTTTCTTAAGCCAAGTTTAGCAACAATCTCACGATATCTTTTTACATCTGTTTGGATTAAGTAGTTTAATAAACTTCTTCTTTTTCCAACTTTCATTAAAAGACCACGTTTTGAATGCTTATCTTGTTTATGGTTTTGTAAATGTTCTGTTAAAGCCTTAATTTCTTCTGTTAAAAGAGCGATTTGAACTTCTGGTGAACCAGTATCTTTTTCATCTCTTGCATATTTTTTTATTATTTCATCTTTAACTTCTTTTTTTAATGCCATATTTTTTTCCTCCTTTTTTATTTTGAGACCTTAATCCTAGTAACCCGCAAGAGGTACGAAGAACTAAGAATAAGGAACAATATAATAATACTATAAATTATGTTTTTTGGCAAGTTTTTTTGTAAATAAATTTAATAAATTCAAATGAATTTCTTTTTTATTTTTAGTGATATTTTTATAATAAATCTTTAATTTTATCTAGAAATTCTTCTTCATGCCAAATGTTTACACCTAGTTTTAGTGCTTTATCATATTTACTACCAGGATTTTCACCAACGATTACAGCGTATGTCTTCTTGCTGACAGAGCTACTTGTTTTTCCGCCTAAATCTTCAATGATGTTCGATGCTTTTTCTCTTGTTATGTTACTTAGTGTTCCTGTTAAAACAAATGTTCTGTTTTCAATTTCTTCATTGGTCTTTTTACTTGTATTAATGTATTCCATATTTATATTTAAAGCTTTTAATTCATCTATCAATTTAAGATTCTCTGTATCATGAAAATAATTATAGACGTTTTTAGCAATAATTGGTCCAATATCAGGAATACTGTTTAATTCTTCTTCAGTTGCATCTTTTATTTTATCTATATGTTTATAATTTCTTGCTAATATTTTGGCTGTCTTATTACCTACTTGACGTATTCCCAAACCAAATAATAATCTTTCTAGAGAATTGTGTTTTGAATTTTCAATAGCATTTTTTAAATTTTCAACACTTTTTTCACCAAAACCTTCTAGAAGTATTAACTCATTTTGGTAATTAGCTATATTATATATATCAGGTATACGATGAATAAATTTTTCATTATACAAATATTCAATTATATTTTCTCCCAGTCCATCTATATTCATAGCATCTCGTGATGCATAATGAATGAGATTTTCTATTTTTCGGCCATCACAACTGTTGTTGGGACAGAAATAATCGGCTTCACCATCTTTTCTTATAAGATGGGTGTGGCAAATTGGACAAGTGGTTATCATTTCGAATATTTTTTCGCTGCCATCCCGTTTTTCTTTAATTGATCTTACTACTTCTGGTATAACATCTCCTGCTTTTCTAATAACGACAGTATCACCAATACGAATGTCTTTGACTAGAATATTATCTTCATTATGCAAGGTTGCTCTAGCAATAGTCGAGCCGGCAACTTTTACTGGTTCTAGAATAGCATTAGGGGTTATTTTACCTGTTCTTCCAACAGTACATATGATATCAATTAATCTTGTTGTTACTTCTGTTGCTGGAAATTTATATGCTGTTGCCCATTTGGGGGTACGAGAAGTGAAACCTAAGTTTTGTTGACTTATAATACTATTTACTTTGATAACAATACCATCTATTTCATACGGTAAATCTGGACGATGCTCTGTCCAATATTTGACATAATCTAAAATTCCTTTAACATCTTTAACTAATCGATTGTTAGGACTAACATTGGCTCCTAATTTTTTCATAAAAGATAGTGCTTCAAAATGGGTTTTTATGTTATAGTCTAAAGGATTTGGTAAATGATAAATTAAACAATCTAGTTTTCTTTTAGCGGTTATTTTTGAGTCTAATTGTCTAACACTACCAGAAGCTGCATTTCTTGGATTTTGAAATAATGGCTCACCTTTTTCTTCTCTTTCTTTATTTAATTCATTGAATGATTTTTTGCTCATATATATTTCGCCGCGGATTTCTATATCAATTGGTTCATTTAATTTTAGCGGTATGGTCTTAATTGTTTTAACATTATTTGTTATATTTTCACCAGTTATACCATCGCCTCTTGTTGCCCCTCTTACTAGTATGCCTTTTTCATATTTTAAAGAGATTGATAATCCATCTATTTTTAATTCACAGACATATTCAGGATTTTTTACTTCTTTTCTTACTCTTTCATCAAAATTTATTATTTCTTGTTCATTAAAAACATTTCCTAAACTTAACATAGGTATTTCGTGGGTTACTTTATCAAATTTTGATACAGCATCACTTCCTACTCTATTGGTAGGAGAATCTTGCCTTTTTAGCTCTGGATAAGCATTTTCTAACATAGTTAGCTCTTGCATATATCTATCATATTCTTGATCAGTTAAACTGGGATTATCATCAATATAATATTCTTTATTAGCTTGGTTTAATATTTTTATTATTTCATCAATGCGTGCTTTTACGTCCATAAATTATCACCATATTAAGTATACAATAGTTTTGTATTTTTGGCAATTTACTTTTTTATTTTGGTATTGATTATTATTAAATTTATTAATAGTGGTAATTATCTTTGCTTTATTTTTGATATTCTTATTTATCATATTTGTATTTTTTTATTTTTAGTATATTATATTGTTTATATTTTATTAGTATTCTTTTGTTTTTTTGGGTTATATTATTATTGGTGATTAATGTGAAAGATATTGATGTAAGAAAGTTTATTATTGATAATTTTAAAAATGATACTACTAAGGAAATTAGAGAAGCAATTCAAATGTCTATTGATAGTAAAGATGAGGATCCTTTAATTGGACTTGGTGTATTATTTGAACTTGCTTGGATTAATGGAAATGATGAATTTAAAGATGAAGTTATTAATAATATTAAAAAAGGGATGCAATAGTTGCATCTTTTTATTCTTCGACAAAGCCACTTACTAAACCAAATATTGACTCAATACCTTCTTTTAAATATTTGTTAATACTTGTTGCTACTTTAGTTGTGGCATCAGTAAATTTATTAGTATAATCCGTGTGAGTTTCAATTATATACTCTTCAATATCGATATCTTTACCATTAGCTACGTCTTCTTCGAATTTTTTAATTTGTTCCTCCGTTAGGATTTTTTTATTAGCAAGTTCATATTCGTAATAGCCAGATTCACAGATAGCATATGAAACAATAAAACAAAGAAAGAGAAAGAAAAATATATAACGGGCTACTTTGTTTCTTTTCTTTTTTTTATCCATTTTCATCACCTATATATTTATATAATATGTCTGATAATGCTTCAATAGTATTAAATACTTCTTCAATAGTATTTTCATAACCACCTACTTCGATGAGAATACTATTTGGACTTAAATCTTGGTTATATACGCCATCGACAGTAGGACCAGTCTTTGTTAAAACGCCACGTGAAAGACCATTGTAAGTTGAATTTGCTATATCATTAATGGCATTGGCAACATCTAAATTGGGTTGATAGTTGTCATGATCAAGGCCTACAACAAAAAGAATTTTGGCATATTTTTTTTCATTAATGGTAATGGTAGATATGTCTTTAGTTACTGAATCTCTATGGATATCTATAAAATATTTTAATGAGGGATATTTGCTTTGTTTATCTAAAATTAATAGCCTTGATGCTTTATAACTTGATGCGTGATCCCAATTGTTAATCCGTAAGAATTCTGTTAAATTTGTATCTTCAACTATAGTCGATAGACCTTTATTATTTAGTTTTTCTTTTAAAATATACGAGGCCATAAGGACATTTGGAGTTATACCATATATTTCTAAATTGGCACTGTCATAATTTTCTAATTGGTGTGAGTTATATATATAGATAATGGGTTTAGATGTATCTACTGGATTAGGGTCTTCTATATATTTGCTTATTTCTTCTAATTCTTCCATATTACTATAATCATCATTATGTTCAATTGTAATGGTATTATTTTCTGCTTGATTAGTTTTTTCTTCATTATTTTTGTTTTTAAATTGATGAATGTTTAATAAACTACTGGGATTTGAAAAATCTAGATTTAGAAAAAATTTAACAGTACTATTTATTATGTTTGGAGCCTTATAATTACTTAACATGTTGGGATTATTGCTTTTTAGAATTAAATTTATAAATTCTTCATTAGAAATTATTTCTTTATCTTTAAAGCCATAGTAAAATGTGAAGGAAAATGATAAATAAATAATTGTTAAATATACAAGATATCTTATTTTAAATTTTTTGTTGGTAGTTTTTTTTAAGTTCATTTTACCCATAATATCACCTTATTATCTATTATAAATACATGATAATGCGATATCTGTCGATATTTAAAGTTATTAGTAATTTGTTATTTCTTGATGAAGAGCATTATTGATTGCACTTGATATTACATCACTTAATTTTTCAATTAGATAATCAATTTCTTTGGGAGTTACAATCATATTATAGTTAATTGATTCTAATACTTCTACGATAAGTTTTTTTTGTTCTTCTTCACTTAATGTACCTAATATACCTATTACTTCTTTTCTTTCATTAGGTGATAAATTACTATCTTTAATTTTTTCTAATTAATTTGATCTTGTAACAATTAGTTTATTTCTAGAATAGTTATCTTTTATATAAGATAGATGTTTTAATAAGTAATGGATGGTATCGTTTACAATCGTCGATGAATCAACAACAGTAGGTACACCAATGGCTAAGACAGGAATGCCTAAAATTTGTTCATTTATTTCTTTTCGTGAATTGCCTACACCACTTCCTGGTTCAATTCCTGAATCTGTCATTTGAATGGTTTTGTTAACTCTTTCAATAGAAGAAGCCGCTAGGGCATCTATAATAATAACAAATGCTGGTTTGATTGTTTTTACTATATTCTTAATAATATCTATCGTTTCAATTCCTGTATTTCCCATAACACCTGGACTTAATGCGGATACTTTACGAATTCCTTTTTTAACCTTTGTTCCAAGTAAAAATAAATGTCTTGTTACTAAAATATTTTTTATAGTTAGTGGACCTAAAGCATCAGGAGTAGACTTTTCATTACCTAAACCTATGATAAGGCATTCATCATTGGGAGTTATTTTTTTATATTTTAACATTTTTTTTATTTCTTCTTCGAGAGTTTTTCCTACTTTTTCACGATTATCATAATCTGTTATGTCTGTAAATTCTATAGTAACATACGTTCCTTCTTTTTTATTTATTTTTTGGGATAATTTTTTATCTACTTGGATAGTAGTTACTTTTATTTTTTCATCTTTAATGTATGTATCTAAGTTTTCCATACTTGGAAGTGTTTCAATAGCTAAATCTGTTCTTATTTTATGCTTACTTAAATCTATTTCATTATTCATTTGTATCACCCAATAATATTTTTCACAAAAATAGTAGAAAATATTTGCCTTTTTGCCTTTTTTTTGGTAAAATTATATTTAGTTATCGGAAGGAGATGAACAAATTGGCAAATGTAAAGAATGCTGAAAAAAAGATTAAACAAATTAGAAAAACTACTTTGGCTAATCAGCAACTTAAGTCAACAGTAAAAAATGCAATTAAGAATACTGATAAAGCAGTTTTAAGTGGAGATAAAGAAAAAGCAATGGCTAGTTTAAAGCTTGCTATTAAAAGTTTAGATAATGCTAAATCTAAAGGCTTAATTCATAAGAATAAAGTTGACAGAGAGAAATCTCGTTTGACAATAAAAGTTAATAAAATGGAAGTAAAATAGAAATAGTTACTTCTTTTTTTATTTTCTTTATGATATAATTATTCTAGGTGGTGGGTTTAATGCGCAAAGTGATATTAGGTTTAGGTATATTTTTAATTTTATTAGTTACTATATGTACTTTTTTTAAAGACGATATTGTCTATTTAGTAGATACTAACGTGACAAAAATGCTCTATGAAAAGCAAGAAGGAAATGATTATACTCTGGAAGTTAATTTTGATTATATTAAGCCCTACTCTGGTCTTGAATTAAGGGATAGAAATGATATCTTACCGGCAATTTTTTATAGTTTAAATTTAGGTGTCGATGAAACAGAAAAATATTGTGCAAAAAATTATACAAATTGTTATGCTGAAGTTGGAGACATTGCTAATAAATCGGAAATTTTATCACTTTTAAATAATTTTGTTCATCCTTTTAATACTTTTGAAAAAATTACGATATCTGGTGATAATGATTTGATTAAATTAGAATTTCAACATTTGTATAGCGACGAAGAAATAGATGAAATTAATAGAATAGTAGATAAAGTAATTAATGAGAAAATAACAAATAATATGCCAACAAAGGAAAAAATTAAAGTTATTCATGATTATATTATTGATAATGCTGATTATGATACATTGAAAAGTGATAATATTAACGATACAACTTATAAATCTAATACTGCTTATGGGGTATTAGTAGAGGGATATGGTATTTGCAGTGGTTATGCTGATGCAATGGCAATCTTTTTAAATAGACTTAATATTATTAATTATCGTATTAGTAATGACAAACATATTTGGAATTTAGTTTATTTGGATGGTGAATGGTATCATTTGGATCTTACTTGGGATGATCCTGTTACTGAGATTAATACTAATCGTGATACATACTTTTTAATAGATACAGAGACTTTAAAGTTGATAAATGATGGAACACACTATTTTGATTTTTCTATTTTTAGTGAGGCTGAATAGTTTTGATAAATGATTAAAGAAAGTAATCTATATTTTGTAGATTATTTTTTTCTAAATTTTATTTTTTAATTATTTTTTTGATTTACTTTTAAATTATTGCATTTTTAATTCTTTAAAATATTTATATCTACATTATTTTTATTTTGTTAGTAAAATATAAATAAACACGTTAGGATTTTTACTTCTAACGTGTTGTTTTTGATTTAATTAATTATTATATTATTATATTATTATACTGTAAATTATCTTATTTGTTTGATATTAAATTTTTCATATAAATATTTAGTAATAAAATATAAAATGGTAGTATAAATAATTGTCATAATTATGCTATGAGTGATAATATTTAATAATAATGACAATGAATATTCATTATATTTTACAATGTTTAAAATGCTAAAACTAAGAATATAGTATACAATTAGTGATAAAATACTACGTATATTACTGTTTAATAGATTATGTGGCATGAAGAAATCAAGAAATTTATTTAAGAGATATATTATAAAGAATAAAATAATATTGAGAATAAAGGTATTGGTA
The DNA here is from genome assembly GCA_944363595.1 of uncultured Bacilli bacterium. GTDB lineage: Bacteria > Bacillota_I > Bacilli_A > RF39 > UBA660 > CALVUN01. Next base: position 18,359 of record CALVUN010000038.1, on the reverse strand, counting down.
TAGACTATATCAAAAAGAATAGCTGTTACAAATAGAATATATAGATATTTTCTATCATTATTGAAATATGGTAAAACAACAACTAAAGCAACAATTGTATAAATTGTTTTAAAGATGCTTGGATTTATTAGAGAAAAGTTAAAATAATTAGATAATAGTCCATCTAAGAAAAAAGAAATGATAACGGAAACAATGGCAATAATCATTATTTATCACTCTTTCGTTTAAGTATGCTTACATAATTTATGTCATCAAAATCGGCACTTGGTTTTACATTAATAATTTTGGCTAGATCATATTCATCTGTATTTATACTTTCAACAGTTCCTATTAAAATTCCACTTGGGAAAATTCCTCCTAGACCACTGGTGTAAACCTTATCCCCAATTGCTACTTCTTCGGTATTACTTATTCCTTCAACTTCAAGTGTTTTGTTTTCATAGTCATATCCATTAATTAAACCGTTTAGTTTGTTTTCACCATTTGTTATTGAGACAGATATTTTATTGTTTGTATCACTAGTCGTAATTAGTCTTACTTCAGATGTGAAATTGGTTGTACTTATAATTTTGCCTATTAGTCCTGTAGAATTTACAACAACCATATCTGTTTCAATACCATTATGACTTCCTTTATCTATTGTTAGGGTGTTATACCAATAACCAATATTACGACTTATAACAGTTGCATTTAAGTATTCATAGTCTGTTAATACGTAATCGATATTTAGTTCTTCTTTTAATGCTTCAATTTGCCTTCTTAATTCTATATTTTCAGTCTCAATAGCGGAATTTCTGTCAATACTTGTTTTTAAAATATCATTTTCTTCCTTAATTTTTTCTAATTCTTGAAAATCACTAAAAAGATTGAATATGTAGTTAAATGGTGCATAAACTACTTTTTGGACACCCACTACTGCATCTTTAATGAGAGATTCTACAACATTTAATTTTCGATCTTCTTTTAAAGTATAGGAAAAAATGCCAAAAAGAATCATAATTATCACAATTATAATAATAACGATATATTTTACAGGAATTTTCTTTCTTTTTGTATTAAGCATAAATATCACCTTAAATAATTATATAATAATTTTTTTGAAATTAAAAGTATCTATTAATACTATTTCCTAATTTTTACAATTTATTTAAAATATTATTATTTTCATAAAAACTATAATAATTGTTTTTTCCTACAATAATATGATCTATTAAAAATATTGAATGTATTATACCTATTTCTTTTATTTTTCTGGTTATATTAATATCTTCTTTACTTGGTAGACAATTACCTGATGGATGATTATGAAGACACACAATATATGATGCTGATAGTAAATATGCTTCCTTAAATATTTCACGGGGATGGACAACAGATGATGCTATTGTTCCAATAAATAATTTTTTCTTAGCTAAAAATTTTTTGCTATTATCTAAGTATAAGACATAAAATTCTTCTTGTTTTTTATCTTGAAAAAGATAATTGAAATATTTAATAATATTAACTGGAGTAGTACATGATATTACTTCTTCTAGAGATATTTCTGCATATATCCTTTTGCCTAATTCTATGACTGCAACTAATTCAATGGCTTTTATTTGGGATATTCCTGGAATTTGCATTAAACTTATGACATTTTCATTTTTTAAATTTTTAATATTATCTATATGAGAAAGTAATTTAAATACAATTTCTTTGAGAGAATATTTTTTATTGCCACTTTTAAGAATAATTGATAATAGTTCTTCATTGGATAGATTAGAGGCACCATATTGATATAGTCTTTCACGAGGCCTTTCTGATTTTGGTATTTCTTTTATACTATTCATTATCTCACCTTCAATATTATTATTCTTATAATATTTTCTGTTTCCTTTTTTGTGTAAAAAAAACTATAAAATTCTTTTATTTTATAGTTTATACTTCTGTTGTTACAGTAATAATCATTGGCTTATTACCTGTTTCAACACTTAAATATTTACTTAATTCGTCTCTAATTGTACTTTTTATTTTGTTATATTCAACATAATTTGAATGAATATTATCATTAATTATTTTAGTACATTTCTTTTTTATTTCATTTATTAATTCAGAGCTATCTTTAACATAGACAAAACCTCTAGTTAAAATTTCTGGGCCACCAATTAGTTTTTTATCTTTTTTACTAATTGTTGCCGTAATGATAATAATGCCATCATTTGATAGCAATTCACGATCTTTTAGGACTAACTCGCCAACATCATCTGATGATTCACCATCGATTTGAATTGAACCACTTGGTACTTTTTCAAAATCATCTTGAAGAACGCCATCTTTGAATGTTACGACATCGCCATTTTCTTTTAGAATTATATTTTCTTTTCTTATTCCTAATTTACTTGCAACCTCGGCATTAGCCACTTGTAGATGGTATTCACCACGAATTGGGAAATAATATTTTGGTTTGATTAAATCAATCATCATCATTAGATCTTCTGATGATGCATGGTGTGATAAATAGGTCTTAGATGGCAATGTAACGACGCTACATTTTAATCTTGCTAATTCATCTAACATATGAAAATAAGTTTTTTCTCTTCCCTCATAAATAGGGGTGGCTAGAAAAACGGTATCTTTATCATTTATTTTGATAAATTTATCATAGCCATTTATTATTTTTAACATATTGGAATATGGTTTTTCTCTTTCATTTGAATTAACAATAACAACATTGGGATCGTTAATATTTGACAAATCGCCAATTAAGCCTGATTTAACAAATAGATATTTATTAGCAATGGCTTCCGCTACGGTATTTTGAAGTCTTTTTCCCATAATAACAATCTTACGATCAGTCTTTGATACTTCATTAAATAATTCTTGAATGCGATATAAATGGGAATTTAAGACATTAAAAATTATTCTTCCTTCTGCTTTATTTAATGTTTCACGAATAAGAGAATTAATTCTATGATGTGGTGTTGTAAATCCTTTTTTGTCGGCATAAATTGATTCTGTTAGAAGACATAATACACCTTGCTTTCCTATGTATGCTAATTTACCTATATCTGTTTGATATGCTCCACGCATCATGGGATCAAATACAAAATCAGCAGAATAGAAAATCACACCATCTTTGGTATATATTGCGTAACCATAATTATCTGGAATGGAATGCGATTGGTTTACCGGAAAAACCTTTAAGTTCCCTACTTCCAAAGTTTTATTGGCTTTTATCGTTATTAAATTAGATGTTTTTAATTTATCTGTTTCAAATTCTTTTTTTATAATATCAATTGTGAATTTAGATCCATAAATAGGAATGTTATCTAGGTCATTTACAATATCTGCAAGAGCTCCTGAATTTTCATCATGAGCATGTGTTAAAAATATACCTCTTATTTTATTTTTATTTTGTTTTAAATATTCAATATTAGGAATCATATAATCTATTCCTAAAGTGTGTTCATCAGAATGCTTTAGTCCTGCTTCTATAACTAAAATATCATCATCAACTTCAATGACAAACATATTTTTGCCATTTTCATTTAAGCCTCCTAAAGCAAACATTTTTATTTTACTCATTTTGCTCCTTTCTTTTTAATAAAGTATAAAGACTTTATAATTATATCATAAATGTTGGAAAAAAGAAATAGGAATGAAAATATTTATAAAAATAACTTGTTAGTTAATTTGAATAGTTTTGTTTTTATATTGTTTATATAGATATTTTATTTTTCAATAAATTTTACTTTTATATTTTAAATATTAATTTGAAAAAAAAGAAACTAATAAATAGTTTCTTAACTCGATAATTTATGATTATCTATATTATATTGATATTCTATATATTCATTATCTTTTTTTACTAAAATATAGATTATATTTTCTTCTTGATATGTTTGAATAGTAGAATATGTAGTTGGATCATTGTATAAATAATCTTCATATATTTCTACTGGTGTTATAATAAGTGTTTTTTCATTATTATCTAAAATATTTAGTTTTTTATCTTTAATTACTATATACAAGTTATCGTATCCATATATATAGTTGTATCCATTTACTAAAAGATATTTTTCTTCAACACTTATGGGATATAGGAGATTATTTTGAACTGTTAGAATAGCGGTACCATTTATATGTAATTCATTATATTTGAAGTCAATAATGATTTCACCTGTAGTAATATTAATTACTCCGTATAATCCGTCTTTAACTACAATTATGTAATTTTCATTATAATCTGTAATTTTATTTTCGTTAATATTACCGATTTTATCGTAAATTATTTCTGTTAATTCATCACCTTGGGCGTTAATTATTCCATATTTATTTTCATTATTTTTTACAACATATCCTAAAATGCTTTCATCTTTTTTTGTTAGAATATAATATTCTTGATAACCACTACTGATGATTTGATTATTCTTGGCATCAAATAGTGTTATACTTTTGTCTTGGTTTATAAGAGTAATAATTTGATTTTGAACACTCAATACAGTTCCTAATGTAGGACAATTATTTTCATTACATGTGTATGTTGATATGAGTTGATTTTCACCAATATTATTTTGGTTAGTTGTTGCACATAAGGAATTATAATTGTCTTGTGAAGTGCAATGATAAATATAAAGAGAAATATTTCCTTGATTTGTATGTTCAAATTTTACTTTATATTCTATGACTGCAATTAAAATGACAATTAATATTAAGAATATACCTGATACCCAAATAATACGCCATATTTTTAATTTTCGCATTTAGTACTTCCTCCTTTTATTTTTTGGTAACAATAATCATACAGAGTTTCAAAAAAATCGATGATATACATGTTTATTATTGCAAAAAGGATTATAGAGATAATAGAAACTATATTGAAATGGTTAACTAAAAATAAATCTGGGAATATTATTAGTAATTCAAAAAAGACGAGACTACAACCTACTAAAAGGGATGTTCTTATAAATGTTAGTGGTTTACTTATACTATATAATAGTCTTAAATTGATAATTCCTGTTGTTGTGACAATAAGTAATCGTAAATCTTCAAAATTTATTTTTAAAATGCTACTTATCATGATAATAAAGAATATGTTTAAAAATACAGTCAGCCCGCTTGGGAGGGCATTACGAAAAACTTTAGCTAGAAAACCAGGTTTGACTTTGTTATAATTTGGTTCTAATGCTAAAATAAATGATGGAGCACCAACACAGACTGAACCTATCAATGATAATTGAATTGGATAAAAGGGATATTCATGAGTAATTATTATTGATAAAATTGATAATAAAAAGGAATAAATTGTTTTAACTAAATAAAGACTAGCTACTCTTTCGATGTTATTTACTACTCTTCTTCCTTCATCGACAATATTTGGTAAAACGCTAAAATCAGATGTTGTCAAAACTACTTCTGAGACACTTCTTGCAGCGCTGATACCAGATGCTAAAGCAATACCACAGTTGGCTTCTTTTAATGCTAAAATATCATTTACTCCATCACCGATCATTCCAACAGTTTTATTTTCTTTATATGCTTTGATTATCATTTGTTTTTGTTTGGGAGTAACGCGACCGAAAATTTTATAATTATTGACAATTTTTACTAATTCTTGGTAATTATTTGGTAAATCTGGGCCTTGAATGTATTTATCAAAGCCATCAAATGATAATTGTTTCATTATATTTGATACAGTTTTGGGATTATCACCAGATATTATTTTTAATTCTACACCTTGCTCTTTAAAATAATTTAATGTTTCTTTGGCGTTAGAACGAAGGTTGTCTTTTAAAATAATGAAACTTATTACTTTAGTATCAGATGGGATATTTTTTTCTAATGGGGAGTTTGAATGGCATAAGGAGATAATACGATAGCCTTCATCAATATACTTTGATAGGTATTTATTATATTTGGTAATATCTTCTTTAGTGATATATTCTAAAGCTCCAAGAAAGTATGTTCCTTTTTCTTTAAATGTTGTAGCACTATATTTGCGATATGATGAAAAAGGGATTTTTTTAGTAGCTTTTAATGTTTTAGGTTCTTTAAAATATTTTCCTAAAGCGATATCTGTTGCATTGATAAGTGTTTCTGGTAAGATATTAGAAATTAATTCATTGATATTTTCTTTGGTGAGATTAATTACTTTGACTACTTCCATACTTCCGTCGGTGATGGTACCTGTTTTATCTAAACATAAAATATCGACACATGATAGGGTTTCTATACCATTTAATTTTTGTATTATTACTTTTTTTCTAGCCATTTTAATGACCCCTACTGTTAAGGCGATACTTGTTAATAAAACGAGTCCTTCAGGTATCATTCCTACAATACCAGCAACTGATGAAAGTATGGCTTCACTATATGTTTGGCCACTAAAAAAATATTGGGATATAAATAAGAGAATACCTGTTGGGACAATAAGAATTGTTACTATTTTTAAAATTGAATTGACACATTTTTTTAGATAAGATGAGTTATCTTTTATATTATTGGCTTCTTTAATGAGCTTACTTGTATAGTTATTGGCTCCTATTGCAATAACTTGTGCATAGCAACTACCACTGATGATTATGCTTCCAGAAATTAATTTGTCATCTTTATGTTTGGAGATAGCATCACTTTCTCCAGTGATAATTGATTCGTCAACTTCACATAAGGAACTTTTTATGATTTTGGCATCAACAAGTACGTCGTCTCCACTTTTTAGGAGCATTATATCATCAATTACTAATTGATCTGGGGTTATTTCTTCTTTATGGCCATCTCTTATTACAGTAACTTTTTCTTGCGTTGTAATAGTTAGTTTATCTATGACGTATTTGGCTTTTATTTCTTGGGCAATAGCTATTATAGTGTTAAAAATAATGACAAAAATAAATAATGTGTTTTGAAGGGAGCCAGTGGTAATTACTAGAATTGCTAATACTACATTTATTAGATTAAATAGTGTTAAGATATTTGATCTTATAATATTTTTGATGCTTCTTGAATATTTGATATTGATATTATTATTTAATCCGTTGCTTTGACGATACTCTACTTCTTGTCGATTTAAACCATTCATATTGGGGCACCTCCTAAAAAAGAGCTATTAAGCTCTTTAAATTATCTTGAAAAATATCCTGAATATATAGCTGGAAAGCTAAACAATTCTCTAGGATTAAAAGAATAACTATTGAATCCAACAGCATTATGACCTGATGCCATGCCAAAATGGAGATGGGTACCGCTTGTACATGTATCATAACCGCCATTTATATATGCTGTTGAACCTCCCCCAACAGTTCCTACCACAGTGCTAGTTGTTACACTTTGGCCAGTTGAAACATTTATTGATAGCATATGCATATATACTGTTGTATATGGTACTCCATTGACTGTATGATATACCCAAACCATATTTCCTCCACAACTTGATCCATAAACTACACGTGCTACATAACCACTTGCTGCTGCATAAACTGGTGTTCCTTCAGAATTACATCCTAAATCAATTCCGTGGTGACCACTAACGCTACCACTCCAGTCCTCACGATAACCATTACCAACATATTCTGAGGTTACGCAACCACTCATCAACGGATAACTCCAACCAGTTGAATTCATACCACCCATGCCACATGTTGTAACATCTTGATTATCACCACAGCCTCTATTTTTATACATTTCGATTTCGTTTTTTAAATCTTCGATATCTTCAGCGATTGTTGTTCCTTCTGCAGTCATTTCACTTAAATTTGACTGTAATGCCATGGTTTTAGTTGTTAGTTCCTGTTTTTCTGAATTCATACTTTCCTGTTTTTCCGCTAAATCTTTCTTTTTTACTTCTAAATCACTTATTATTACTGCTAATTCGTCCATAAGTGTATTGTTATAATCACTCATTTGGGAAACTAGTGCATAACGATAAATAAAATCAGTGTAACTTTCAGCTTCGAATATGTATTCTAAATAAACATTTTCACCAGTTGAAACTTGTAAATATCGCATCATTTCGTTTATTTGATCTCTCTTGTCTTCTATTTGATCCTGACTTTCAATAATACTTTTTTCTGTCTCAACAACTTCATCATTTGTTTTTTTGATACTTGCTGTTAAATTAGCAATATCGGCTGTATATTGATCTATTTCTTCTTGAGTTAGTTTTTTACTGCTATCATTTTGGGCTTGTTTAGCCTCTAGTTCTTTTATTTGATTTCTAATGTCATTAATTGTCTTTGCTTCAACTTTTATACATGGTATAAAAAGGAAGAGAAATGTTATAATAGCAAATATTATTTTCTTCATCTTATCACCTAAGGTAATTATATAAAAAAAAGGTGTATTTGTCAATTATTTATTCACCTTTAATGTATTGTATTTTTTTATTCTAAATCTAGCAAATCAATTATTTTATTTGTTACATTATTTATTATTAATTGCTGGTCTGCTTCACTTATTTCTTCAAATTTTATGGCATTAGTTACGTCATCAGTCATTGTCGATGTTTCTTTTTTGATTATGCCATTAAGGTTAATATGAAGGGTTTCTTCATTATTTTCTATTGTTAGAATGTAATTATATTCAAGGTTTTGATTATTAATATAATTATTTATTTTGAATGTTATATCTTGACTTTCATCACTATATGAATAAGTATATCCGTCTTCAATATTATGGCCATTTAGACTTCTGCCATTTGTATCTTTTATTGTAAAATTAACATCATCATGACTATATGTAAGTAAATAATCATTAATAATTATTTGTTTTTGATTGTCATGTTTGTTATATATGAAAGAATTTGTTATTCCATTATTGGTTATTGATATGGTTACATTTTGGAGATTATCCTCAATAATGCTTTGTCTAGTATAAATTGTTATACTTTCTAGATTTTGTTTTATGTTATCAATAGCCTGATTTATGAAATTTGAATCTATATTAGCAATAATATTACTTGCACGTGAATCTTCTTTTAATGTGTTTTGGACATTGGTAATAATAGTATTTATATCTTCTTTATTTAATGTTAATGTTACTTCAATTATTGGTGTTGCAGCCATACTTATTTTTTTTGTGAAATATTCATCTTTTAAATTGTTGTTTAATGTGTTTATTAATAAGTTATATAAGTATTGATAGTCATTTAATGTGTTATTATAAATATTACTATTTAGATTTCCAATATTTATATATTTACTATATATGTCATGCAAATATAAATAGTTTGTATTATTTGTATTTATATATTTAATATTTAGTAATGGGTTTTCTTTAACGAAACTGGAAATTTGACATACAGTGCTATTTTCTTCTTGATTATGAATATATGAATATTTTAAATCTAAATTGTTTATTTCTTCATTAAATACTTCTATATCATTATTTTGAACATTACTAATATTAAAAGAAGCTGTTCCATCAATGGTTAAATCACTTGTAAATTCATAATTTGGTAAAAGGGGATTTAATATTACTGATAATTCTTTATTTAATTTGGTAAAGCTGTTACTTAAAATTAAACGGCTTGATAAAATTGTATTATTATAGACAATACTCCCTATTATAATAACAATTAATAAAAAAGCTAAAACGATTAATTTTTTCTTCTTTTTATTCATTTTGATCATCTTCCCTACTATATAAATAGTATCATATTTGGATGGATTATGCAAGAAAAAAACAGGTTATTACCTGTAAATATCTTTAATTTTTGATATGGGAATATATTCATTATCCATTGTGATTAGGTTATCTTTATTTTTGCCAATAATTCTTTTTTGAAATGTTCCTTCGTCTGTTTCAATGTAAACGTCCACTTTATAAATATAATCTTTTGAATTGAAGATATTATATATTTTTTGTTCAATGGTATAATTATTATTATTATTTTTTTCTTTTATATTATTTTGGTTATTTCTTGGTTTTTCCTCATATAGTGTTGAATATACTTCCTCCATATTGTTTAATTTTTTTGATATTTTGTTTTGATACATTTTGGGTAATTCTTTGTTCATTTATCTCACCTCTACTACATATTATGAAAAAAATTATTTTTTTATTTCTTTTTTGTTTTGGTTTAGGTATTTTTGTGGTAGAATAATTATTGGAAATGTGGTGATAGCATAAAAAATATATCTAAATTTAAAGTTGAAAAAGCAATTATTATTCCTATTATTTTATTTGGTATTATTAGTGTTATTTCTATTTTTTCAACTAGAGAACTTATTGATCCTGATTTGCAAAATCTATGGCTTCGGCAAATTCTTTGGTATATTTTAGGATTTGGAATTGCTTATGCAATGATGGCTTTGGGAAATAAATTTTTGTATAATAATGCTTGGATTTTATATTTTATTGGTGTTATTTCATTAGTTTTAGTTTTATTTATAGGTAATGAAGTTAATAATGCAAAATGTTGGTTTTCTATTCCATATGTTGGTAGTATTCAACCTAGTGAATTTATGAAACTTTTTTTGATTATTATTTTAGCAAGACTTATTAATGAATATAATGATAAATTTAATAATCCGGATATTATGGATGAATTTAAATTTATTTTAAAAGTTATGTTAATTGTTTTTATTCCATCGGTTCTTACTTTTATTGAACCTGATACGGGGGCAGTAATTATTTATTTGATTATTACTTTTGTAATGCTATTTATTGGAGGTATTAGGAAGCGATGGTTTATTCTTACTGCTGCTATCTTGTTAGTATTGGGTAGTGCATTTATTGGACTTTATTTTTTAAATCAAAATCTTTTTATTGATATTTTTGGTACTAGCTTTTTTTACCGAATGGATCGTATTTTAAATTGGTCTTCAAGCAGTGGATTGCAATTAGAAAATTCTTTAATTTCAATTGGCTCTGCTGGTTTGTTTGGCCATGGTTTTAATAATTTGCCAATTTATTTTCCTGAAATGCAGACAGATTTTATTTTTGCTGTATTTGCCTCTAATTTTGGTTTATTTGGTGCGATATTGCTTATTATGTTAATTATTTTCTTTGATGTTACTTTAATTAACACTGTTAATAAAACTAATACAATGGAAGATAAATATGCGATTGGTGGAATAATTGCGGTATTAGTTTTTCAACAAATTCAAAATATTGGAATGACTTTGGGTCTTCTTCCTATTATTGGTATTACACTTCCTTTTATTAGTTATGGTGGTAGTTCTCTTCTTTCATATATGTTTTTATTAGGAATTATCTTTAATGTATCTAATGAAAGTTTGCGTTTTACAAATTAGGAGATTTTATTAAAATATTAATGAATATAATTTGTTTTAATATTTTTAATTCCAAAGCAACAAAAAAACGTTAGGTTAATTAGTCCTAGCGTTTTTTTATTTATATAATTTGAATGTATATAAACGAAATAATGTTACTATAATTGATTTGTTATTTTCTCTTTTAATTTTAATTAGTTTGATCTGTTATATTTGCTCTTAAATTAAATTGATAATTTTGATTTTGCATGCTGCTGGAATTGTCTAATTCACCATCTATCCATATATATAGTGATATTGTCGATGATGTATTTGTTACTTCAATTGGTTCACTATTTAGGATAATTGTATCTTCTTCATTATAGTTGGCAAAACTGCCATTTCCGTATGTTTTATCATTGCTTGATAATTCATACCTAAAACTTACATCTTTTAATCCTAAATCTAAAGTTGTAATGTCCAGATAAAATGTTGCATATAATTTATCACTACTTGTTTGAGAAAGATTGATATTGGTTATATATCCTTTTGTTTTACTTGAAACAGGTATTAAATTCGGACTATTAACATGGCTAACATTATATGAAATTTTATCTACTAATCCTTCTATTGTGAATGTTATATTAGTATTGTCTTCTTTGTTGCTACTCCATGTCCACCATGCATAAGTACTAAAGACGACAACAAAAATTAAAATTGTGACCGCGACTACACCAGAAATTATTTTTTTCATTACATCACTTCCTTGTATAATATAGTTAAGATTTTTTTAAACTGGATTTTCTTTATTTAGATTTTTGTTAAGAGATATCTATAAACTCATTATATTGTACTTAAAATCTACAATATAATATTCGTAAAGATAGAAATAGTTTTGCCAATTTCATTAAATGCTTGAATTATTAAGTTAGGTTAAAGACCTTCTTTACAATTTGGATATTAATATGTTCTATGAAATTAGTTTGAATCCATCCTTTATTCTTACTTAATTTTAGCATAAGTAATTAAAAAAAACAATATTTTTATTTTTTGAGTTTCCGTTTTTTACAAGAAATTTTTAACTTAAAGACATAAAATAATGATTAATTTTAGAAAATGTCTCAAATCAATCATTATTTTATATTTTCTTACATCACAATATAGAACATCCTAAAATGTTCTTTTTTTGCTGATAAATTACAGATTTAGTTAAAGTTTAAAATATAATTGTTTTTCTTTTTCCCTTGTTTCTATTTTTTCTAATGCTTTAATTCCTGTTCTAGCATTACTTAATATCTCTTTTATTCCTCTAGCCATCTGATAAAACCATACTAAAACTTTTCTCTTTAAAGATTTACTTGCCTCAATTATCTTCATTGTTAATAACTTCTTATCCATATCTTCTATTAACATTGCCATATGTCCCATATGTATCATCAACATTAAATTCAAATTATTCATTGCTTTCAACGTTCTTACTCTCATGTTTTCAAAATCATATTCTTGCTTTTTACTCCTAAAATATTCTTCTACTCTCCATCTATAAAAATATAATCTAACTACTTTTATAACTTCTTCTTTACTATGTATTCTTCTATTTGTTAATAATATTAATGGTCTTTCCTCACTTAATCCATATACAAATACTAACTCATAGTCTTTTTTATTATAAGGTAATGTTACCTTTGTGTGAGATACACTCACTTCATATTTTTCTTCTTCAAACCATAGTTCCATTTTTACTTTACCTTTTCTCTTTAATGCTTCTTGATATGCATTTTTCTTTTTTCCTTTAAATAAAAATGTTCTCTTATCATTCATTCTTATTACAAAATAATTTTCACTTTTATCTACATAATCTATTATCTTATTATCATCATATCCTCTATCAAACACCATATTACATTTTCTTTTTAATACATTTATAACTGTATCTATACTATCAGTTGTATACTTGTTCATACTGACAAAGTCTTTTGATTTACATGAGTATATTTCACTATAAACACTAAATGGTTGTTTCTCATTTTTTCCTAATATTACTGCCTCGCATACATGGTATCCATTTACTGTTTCTTTATTACTACTTGAAGCATCTATCACTTTATCTAAATCTTCTAATTTCTTACTATATTCTTTATTAATATCACTATCATCAAATATTGCCACTGGCTCTTCTCCAAAATATTTTTTAATTTCTTTATAATAATTATTTTTTATTATATTTCTTTGTTCTTCTGTTAGTCTTACTAAATTATTACATAATCTTTCTACTGTATTCTTTAGATTTATCTTTTCATCTAAAGCTCTTGATATTTCACTTATTAAACAACTTTTACTTTTTGATAATCCATATTGCATATCCATAACAAACTTTTTTGACACTTTATCTAAATTTTTAGTAATTTTTTTTGTAAATTTTCCGATTTCTCTTTTCATTTCCTATGTATTTGTACTAAAATTATTCATAGGAAACAACTGATGCTAGAATAGATTTATAGACACAAAAGTGTGGACAATGTGTTAAAATAATAAACATTGAAAGGAGTGTCTATAATGGCGAAAGGAAGAACTTATGATGAAGATTTTAAAAAGATGATTGTTGAACTTTATAACAATAAAAAGCCAGCTAGTGAAATAGTTCGTGAATATGGCATAAGTAATTCAGTACTATATAAATGGGTTAAAGATTATTCCCCAATTAAAACAGAAGATGGTACTGTTACCAACAATAAAGAAATCCAAAAATTAAAAAAAGAGTTAAGTAAAATCAGAGAGGAAAACGAAATTCTAAAAAAAGCAATTGCCATATTCACGCAAAAGTAGAAGACAAAGTAAAGTTTATTAACGAAAATAAAGATAATTATGACATCAGAACTTTATGTAAGATTCTAAACATTCATCACTCAGTATATTACTATCATTGTAATCATCTAGAAAATTCATATCATAAAGCTAATCAAGAATTAGATATTAAAATCAAAGAAATTTATGAAAAATCTAAAGGTAGATATGGCTCTCCAAAAATTACAGAAGTATTAAAAAGTCAAGGAGTTAAAGTAAGCCAAAAACGTGTTGCCAGAAGAATGAAAGTATTAGGATTAAGAAGTATTGTTGTAAAAAAATTCAATCACTTTGGTAATAGTACTACTGATAATACTAAAGAATATCCTAATCTTTTAGAGCAAGATTTCTTTGCTACAAAGCCAAGTATTAAGTGGGTTGGAGATATTACTTACATTTACACTTTAGAAACAGGATGGACTTATTTAGCTATTGTTATGGATTTATTTGATTTAAAAGTAGTTGGTTGGACCTATGGCATGAATATGACTGATGAATTAGTAAAAGAAGCATTTAAGAAAGCTATGGCTAATCGTGGATTAAGTGAAGATGGAATCTTTCATTCTGATCGAGGAAGTCAATATACTTCGAATGATTTTGAAGCAATGTTAAGCAATTTAAAAATAAATCATTCTTATAGTAAAAAAGGTTACCCTTATGACAATGCAAGTATGGAAAGCTTCAATGCCATATTAAAGAAAGAAGAAGTAAATGTAAATAGCTATAAAACATTTGAAGAAGCTAAACTAGCAATATTCGAGTTTATTGAAAGTTGGTACAATAATGCTAGAATACACAGTACTCTAGGATATATTACACCAAATGAAAAATATAATAATTATATTCTTAGTTTAGCATAGTATTTAATTTTATGCCGAGAAAATTTGTTGATATTTGGTGGTTTGTGTTAAACTGGTATTTAGTAAAAGAACGTAACGAAGTGTAGTCCATTTGACAAAAGTTCTTTTACACAATAACCGGAACCAAATATCAACAAAGCAAATTGGAATAAATTTAAATACGGATTAATAATTTGTCCATAAAAATGTGTCTAAAAACTTGACATAAGTCCAATTATCGAAAAAATGTTAGAGAAAAGTGAAATAAAATTAAATACAGATTATTTAGAGAAAAAAGAATATTATAATTCCCTAGCAGATAAAGTAATTTATACGGGTGGAATTGATGAATATTTTGGATTCAAGTTAGGAAAATTAGAATACCGTAGTCTGGAATTTAAAATGGAAATATTAGAAGAAGTAGATAATTATCAAGGGAATGCTGTCATTAATTACACAGATAGTAAAACTCCATATACAAGAATTATTGAACATAAACATTTTGAGGCGAATGATTGTAAAGGTACCATTATAACCAAAGAATATCCCCAAGCTTATACTAACAATTCTATTGCTTATTATCCTATCAATGATGATAAAAATAATTCATTATACGAAAAATATCATGCTCTAGCCGAAAAAGAAGAAAATGTCTATTTTGGTGGACGTCTAGGATTATACAAATATTATGATATGGATAAAATTATGGAACAAGCTTTAAGCCTAGCAAAGAAATTAGAGGAAGAATAACCTCTTTTTTAAAAATGTAAACTTTAGTTGCGACATTTCCAAGTCTACTTGGTAGAGTGCAACCACTAAATTTGTTAAGATGAAACCTGAGGTGAGAAAAATGAATATAGGTGAAAAAATCTATAATTTAAGAAAAAAGAAAAATTTAAGTCAAGAAGACTTAGCAAACATTCTGAATGTTTCAAGACAAACCATTTCCAAATGGGAAACAGGAGAATCCAATCCTGATATTGATAAAATCGTTCCTTTATGTAACTTTTTTGAAATATCAACAGATGAATTTTTAAAAGGAAGAGATATTGTCTACGAAAAAAAATTAGACAAAGAAAAAAAGAAAAATAAAGCTTTAACATTCTCATTATGTTTAATTATCTTCGGAGTGATGATTATTCTTGTGATGCTCTTAGAAGATTTAGATGTGAGTGAAAGTATTATTGGTTCAATTATTATGTTTGGCCTAGTTTTAATAGGAGTATTATTAATTTATTATTTTATGTCAAAAGAAAGTGAAAAGAAAGAAGATAAACAAGGAAAAGTAATGAATAAAATTATCTTTTTAGGAACTATTATCATTTATTTTTTAGTAAGTTTTACTTGGAATTCTTGGGCCTATTCTTGGATTATATTTATAATTGGCGTTTTAGTAATGCAAATTGCCAAATTAGTTAGAATGTTAGGAAGTGATAAACATGAAAAATAAAAAAATAATCATAAGTATCATCACATTAATTATCTTAATTATTGTTTTAATTGGGGTAATTGTATTTGGAATAGCAAAAAGTGGGAACTTTTCATTTTTAGAAAAAACAAGTACCTTATATAATAAAGAATTTAATGATATTGCCAGTATTTTGGTAAATGTTAAAAGTTATGATGTTAAAATAAAAGAAACAAATGAAGAAAAGCTAAAAGTAGAAATTACCGGAAGTAGTAAAAATAAAGATAAGATAAAAGTAGAACAAACGGAAAACAGGCTAGAAATAGGGCAGGAAAAATCCATTGTTTGTATCGGTTTATGTTTATATGATGAGACCATTACCATCTATATACCTACAGATTATGACATAAAGTACAATCATTTATCTTCTTCTGGTTCCCTAGAAGTAGAGAGCCAATTAACAACTGGAAATATTAAAACAACAAGTGGTGATATTACTTTAAAAGGGATAGATAATGGGGAAGTAAATTCAACAAGTGGTAATATAAAAATAGATAATGCTAAAGAACTAAATGTAAATTCTACCAGTGGTGATATTAAAATTGGTAAAGTAAATAATATCACTTTAAGTGCTACCAGTGGGAATGTTGAAATTGCCGAAATCACCAATAAAATAAATGGAAGTACAACCAGTGGTGATATCGAAATTAATAAATTAGCAATCAAAGAAAATTCAAGTTTAGAAGCAAGAAGTGGTAACATTGATATAGGTTTAAAAAATAAAGTATTTATTGATGCCAAAACAAATAGTGGCAATATAGATATTGCTAATTCCAATACAAA
Source organism: uncultured Bacilli bacterium (assembly GCA_944363595.1). GTDB lineage: Bacteria > Bacillota_I > Bacilli_A > RF39 > UBA660 > CALVUN01. The sequence continues at coordinate 1,239 of CALVUN010000038.1, read as the reverse complement.
TCCTATTTTAACAATCACGACGACAAGTGGCGATATTACAGCTAAATAACAAAATTGTAATATACCAAGAACTTAGAATAATTGAAGAATATAAAAATATATGATAAAATGATTTTGTGATTGGGGTAGTAGTATGTTTAGCAGGAAAAAATTAAAAAAGTTAGGGAAAGAAGCTTTTTATCGAAACTGGAAATCTTGTATTATTATTTGTTTTATTTTTACGGTACTAGTTGGTGGTACAGTAATTACTTTACATAAAGAGTTAAATAGTAGTAATAAAAACGAAGTTGTAGATGTGAATTCTTCCCAAGCAGATACTAATTCTGATATTGTAAATGAATTTGTAAATGGTCTAAATAATGATGAAAACGAAGTTCCTGGATTTTTACAAAATACGACGAAAGGTGTAATTGGACCCATTGCCAATAATGTCTCTAAATCAGGCAGTTTCTTATTTGGTATTTTAAACGCTATCAATCAAGCTTTATTTAAAGACCGTATTTGGGCTAGTGTAATCATTATTATTGGTGCAATTGTATCTTTGTTTTACTGGATATTTGTAAGTAAAGTAATAGAAGTAGGAAATGCTCGATTTTTCTTAGAAAACAGAAAATATACTAAAACAAAAGCAAATAAACTCTTATTACCATATCGCCTTGGTAAAACAAGACATACAGCCTATACCATGTTTTTAAAGAATTTATACACGATATTATGGAGTTTTACAATTATAGGTGGATTTATAAAATATTATTCTTATTGTTTAGTCCCATATATTTTAGCAGAAAATCCCAATATGAAAACAAAAGATGTAATAAAACTTTCTAGAGATATGATGAATGGTTATAAATGGGAAATGTTTAAATTAGATATATCATTTATTGGCTACTATTTATTGGGAATATTAACATTAAATGTCTCAAATCTAGTTTTTGCAACCCCTTATATAAACTGTACTAAAGTAGAAACCTATATGTTTATTAGAGAAATGTCTAAAACAAAAGGAATACAAAATGCGGAATTATTAAAAGATACAGGTCTAGAAGGAGAAGTTGTTTTAGAAGAATATCCACTATATGAATACATGTTAAAAGAATCAAAACATAGATGGTTTAAGTTTAATTACAATCGTAAATATTCCATTACGGATATTATTTTAATCTTCTTTATTGTTGCCATTATTGGTTATATATTTGAAGTATTACTTCACTTATTCCAATATGGAGAAATCGTAAAAAG